>JBKQRA010000086.1:0-7918 GCA_052144065.1 Methylovirgula sp.
TCGGGCGGCAGCGTCAGCGTGCAGGCGATGCCGCGATTGGCGCTCGCCCAGGAATCGACGAGTTGTCGGACCGCATCGGTCAAACCCATCTGGTGTAGGACGACCGGGCGGATGCGATCGAGAATCCGATAGTTCTGCTTCTGAATCGAATCGGCGAGGCTGGAGATCGCCTGCGCGCGTTCGACGATGTCGGCTGTTGTCTTGGTCTCGTTCTGCATGGCGTCTTCGACGATGCAGGAGGCCGCGGCCCTTATGCCGAAGAGGGAAGCGCCGAATTCGTCGTGCAGCTCGCGCGCGAGTTCTTTGCGCTCGGCGTCCTGCACCGACATCAGCCGGTCTATCAGCAGCCGATTGTCGGCCTCGGTGCGCGCCAATGAATGGGCGAGATGATTGAATTTCTCGCCGATGCGCCGCAATTCCTCGACCTTGATTTCGGCCAATGCGTCGAACTGTCCATGCTCCAGCCGATCGAGGCCGTCGGCGAGATCGTGCAAGGGCTTGAGTGTGAAGCGCGCCGTCAGATAGAGCAGGCTCACGATGGCGATCGAGATCGCGGCGAGGAGGGCGGTGAGGAAAACGAGACCCGACCAGATCTCGGCCACCTCATCAGCCGGATGCGTCGACATGACGAGCGTGCCACGCAGCGTTCCGCCGATCACCACGGGGAATGTCTTTACGATCTTCGGCGGATCGAAGAGGCGGAGAAACCAATCGGGAGCGCTGGCGCTTGCGGGTGCATGATCGAAATGTTCCACCTGCGTTTGCGATGATTCGGGGGCGTAATGCACATGGATATGACGGACCTGCGCCAATTCATGCCGCAGCCGCAGCAAGATCTCGTCGGCATCCTTGGCGACCGCCACTTTCTCGAGCGCGTAGCTGATCAGCAGCGTGCCCATGCCGACACCGGACTGCGTTTCAGAGCCGATGCGGCTGCGCGCCGCTAGCAGCGTCACGCCGATGGCGGTGACCATGCCGAGGAACAAAATGCAGGAGGGGATCAGCACGACGCGCATCCGCAAGGATCTCCGCGCCAAGCCCAATTGTGGCATGCCTCATTCCCTTTAGATGCGTCGCGAGTGCCGCCCGATTCGAGCCGCTTTCCTTCATCCACAAAGATAAAGGCCGCGCCGTCAAGATTTAACGTACGGCCGCGAAAACTTCGCGCAACCGCAAGACAACATGCGCTAATAAGGCGGCGGCAAGATCGATTCCTTGCCGGCGCCGGCATGGCAGCACCGTGGCAGCAGCAGTGGAGACAGAATGCACGAACTCAGCCGTCATTGGCGCCGCGTGGTGGTCAAGCTGTCGGGCGAAGCTTTGATGGGCTCCGGCACGCATGGGCTCGACGCCGATACGCTGGAGGCGATCGCCGCTGATCTCGCGGAGGCGGCGCGGCGCGGCATTGAAACGGCGGTTGTCGTCGGCGGCGGCAATTTCTTCCGCGGCATCGCCGGCGCCGAAAAAGGCATTGAGCGGGCGCGCGCCGATTCGATCGGCATGCTGGCGACCGTCATGAATGCGCTTGCGATCGAATTTGCGATCGAGAAGCAGGGGCGGCCGGCGCGGGCCTTATCGGCCATTCCGATGCCGTCGATTTGCGAGCCCTATTCGCGCCAGGCGGCTCTGCATCATCTCGGCAAGGGCCGCGTCGTCGTGCTGGCGGGCGGCACCGGCAACCCGTTCTTCACGACCGATACGGGCGCGGCCTTGCGGGCGGCGGAGCTGTCTTGCGACGTCATTTTGAAGGCGACGCAGGTCGATGGAATCTATTCCGCCGATCCGAAACTGGATCCAAACGCCCGCCGTTTCGACCGGCTGACGCATGATGAGGCGATCGCCCAGAATCTGGCGATCATGGATACGGCCGCCTTCGCGCTGGCGCGTGAAAACCGAATCCCGATCATGGTCTTTTCGATCAAGGAGCCGGGCGCGATTTGCGCGGCGCTCGATGGCAAGGGCAAAGCCACGCTCGTCACGCCGTGACGCGCCGAGGTCTGTGTCCGGCAGCGGCCTCCTGCCGCAACGCAGTGCATCCTCGGTGAAATTCGAGCGCCATTGTCCTATGATTGCGTTCGGCAGACGCGCCCGGCCGTAAAGGCTGGTAAAATGGCGCGAAAGCCGGTCAGGCGCGCTTGCGCCGGTCGCAAGGCCCTTTCATAAAGATGATCGCTCGGGCAATGGCGCTACGGCATATCTTCGGGCACACATCAGGGTTCTATAATGAGTGAAATTTTCGACATTTCCGATCTGAAGCGGCGCATGGAGGGGGCGATCGCATCCTTGAAGCATGAACTCGGCGGCCTGCGCACCGGGCGCGCGTCTGCGAGCCTGATCGAGCCGGTGCATGTCGAGGCCTATGGCCAGACGATGCCGCTCAATCAGGTCGCGACCATTTCGGTGCCGGAGTCGCGCATGCTCTCCGTTCAGGTTTGGGACAAAGGCATGGTGAATGCCGTCGACAAGGCGATCCGCGACGCCAATCTCGGCCTGTCGCCGACCGTCGAGGGGCAGGTTTTGCGGATCCGCATCCCCGAGCTCAATGAGCAGCGCCGCAAGGAAATGGCGAAAGTCGCGCATAAATATGCGGAAGAGGCCCGTGTCGCGGTCCGCCATGTCCGTCGCGACGGGATTGACGGCTTGAAAAAGTCACTGAAGGACAAGCTGATCGGCGAAGACGAAGAAAAACGCCATGAAACTGAAGTGCAGAAGCTGACCGACCAAATAATCGTCGAAATTGATCGCGCTTTAGCCGATAAGGAAAAAGAGATTATGCAGGTCTAGCCCGGCCGAGGCCGGTTTTCAGCCTGCTCTGGACATTTGCGTGCGTGTAATCTTCGGTGGGCCGGCCCGATGCGGCATAATGGGCAGGCCGGGAAGTTGCCTCAGCCGCAGCAAAGGATGACCTGGCCGATGATCGAGGCTGAAACGGCGCCGACGCTTGATGCGCTCCCAGGGCGGAAGCCCCGCCATGTCGGGCTGATCATGGACGGCAACGGCCGCTGGGCTCAGAGCCGCGGCCTGCCGCGCATCGAGGGCCACCGGCGCGGCGTCGAGGCTCTCCGCCGGGCGGTTCGCGCCGCCATCGACTTCGGCCTCGACTATCTGACGGTCTATAGTTTCTCCGCCGAGAACTGGAGCCGCCCGGTCGAAGAGATCAGCGATCTCATGGGCCTATTGAAGCGCTTCATCCGCGACGATCTGAACGAGCTCTATCGGGCCGGCGTCCGGATCAAGGTGATCGGCGCCAGGGACAATCTGAAATCCGACATTCTGGCTCTGCTTGACGAAGCGGAAACCCTCACCCAGTCGAACAACCGGCTGACTTTGGTGGTGGCCTTCAATTATGGCAGCCGCCAGGAGATCGCCGCGGCGGCGCGGCTCATCGCGGCCAAGGTCGCCGCCGGGATGATCGATGCGGCAAGCGTCGACGAGCATTTGCTAGAAAGCCACCTCGATACGGCCGGTATTCCCGATCCCGATCTCATCATCCGGACGTCGGGCGAGCAGCGGCTTTCAAATTTTTTGATGTGGCAGGCGGCCTATAGCGAATTCGTCTTCCTGCCCGTGCATTGGCCGGATTTCGATCAATCGTCCTTTGCCGCGGCGCTCGCCGAATTTTCAGCGCGGGATCGCCGATTCGGCGGCGTGACCTTGCCGACACAGAATGTTAAGGGTCAAAGGTAAGTGATTGGCAGAGTCGCCGGCGTGGCGCGCGAATGCGGCACCGGCGATCCTCGCAGCACTCCCAGCGCGCGCCCCCGCGGCGACGCACATGATGAAACAGGAATAACTTCTTGATTGAGCAAGATTTGCTGGCTCTCGAGCGAGAGCCGGGCCGGTGGCCGTGCAGGCAGGGCGGGGAATGGGCGCCGCCGCACCTCGGCCGCCTGGGCGCCGAGACGATGGCGGTCGCTCGGTATCATGGTTTCGACGCTTTTATCCTTGACCTGGCGGCGACGGCAGCGCGTGCTGTCGCCTAGGCGGATGCTGCGCTGCAAAGCTCCAAGAGCCCTAGTCCCGAGCGATTTTCCTGAGCGATATTCCAATGTCCATTCCTGCTGAAGCGCCGGAACCATCCGCGCCGAGCGAGGGCACGGGTCAGACGGCGCCGCCCGCATCACCCCGGAGCCGGCTCGCGGATCTGGGGCCGCGCGTCCTGTCGGCGCTCATCTTGACTGCCGCGGCGATCGTCACATTGCTGACCGGCGGCATCGCTTTTCTGATCGCTTGGCTCGCGGCGTCGCTCGCGGTGCATTTCGAATGGCAGCAATTGATCGGCGGTCCACGCCCCATGGCGCGGTTGGCGGTCGGCTCGCTCGCCATCCTCGCAGCGGCGTTTCTAGCCTATGTCAATGGGACCGATCTTGCTGTGCTGGTCCTCGGACTTGGTGCCGCGGCTTGCGCCTATCTCTCCGAAAAGGGCAAGCGCGGCTGGAGCGCGGCGGGTGTGCTCTATGCCGGCAGCCTTATCGTGTCGGTACTGGTTCTGCGCCTTTCGTTTCCGTTCGGTGCGCGGGCGGTCGGCTGGCTCTTCGCGGTCGTCTGGGGCAGCGACGTCGTGGCTTATTTCGCCGGGCGCCTCATCGGTGGCCCGCGCTTTGCCCCGCAGATTTCGCCGTCCAAAACTTGGGCAGGTACGCTTGGGGGCATGGTCGGCGGCGCCGCGCTCGGGTCGCTGTTCTTGCTCTGCGTCACCCATGTCACGCGGCTCGAAACGCCGGCGCCGGCATTGGTCATGTTCCTGTTAGGGCTTATAACCTCCGCCGTGGCGCAGGGCGGCGACTTGTTTGAATCTTGGACGAAGCGCTGCTTCGGCGCCAAGGATTCGGGATGGCTCATTCCCGGCCATGGCGGCCTGATGGACCGGCTCGACGGCTTCATTGCCGCTGCGCTCTGGGTCATGATTTTGGGCGCTTTACGTGGATTTCCGTCGGCGGCGGAAGGCCTGTTTCACTGGATGTGAGGATTGATCATGGCGGCTCAGGCTGAATTGCGGCGCGAAGCGACGGATGTGCGGGATTTGATGTCCGTACCCGCCGCGGATGGAGCGCCGCGCTCGATCGTGATCCTCGGCGCGACCGGATCGATCGGCAAATCGACGGCCGACATCATCCTCGGCGCGAAGGGCGGTTTCACCGTCGCCGCTGTCGCGGGTGGCCGCGATCCCGTAGCGCTCGCCCGCACGGCGCGCGATCTCGGCGCCAAATTCGCCGCGCTCGCCGATCCCGCCGGCTATGCGGAACTGAAGGACGCGCTCGCCGGCACCGACATCAAGGCGGCCGCGGGTCCTGCCGCCGTCGTCGAGGCGGCGCTCTATCCCTCCGACATGGTCATGGCGGCGATCGCCGGCACCGCGGGCGTCGAGCCGACCTATGCCGCGCTCTCGGCCGGCCGCACTGTCGCCCTCGCCAATAAGGAATGCCTTGTCTGCGCCGGGCCGGCCTTCATCCGCCAGGCCGCCGCCATGGGGACTAGGCTTCTGCCCGTCGACAGCGAGCACAATGCGATCTTCCAGGCGCTCGGCGATGCGGATATCGATCAGATCGAGATGATGACGCTGACGGCGTCGGGCGGTCCGTTCCGGACCTGGACGGCCGAAGCAATCGCCAAGGCGACGCCCGAGCAGGCCCTGCAGCACCCCAATTGGTCGATGGGCGCGAAGATCACCGTCGATTCGGCAGGCCTGATGAACAAAGGCCTCGAAGTCATTGAGGCACATTACCTTTTTGGGATCGAGCGCGAACGGCTTGATGTTTTGGTTCATGCTCAATCCGTGGTCCATGGCCTCGTCGCCTTCCGCGACGGCTCTGTGACCGCTGGTATGGCGGCGCCCGACATGCGGGTGCCGATCGCCCATTGCCTGTCTTATCCGACGCGGCTCACGACCGGCGCCCGGCGCCTTGATCTCGCCGCCGTCGGCACGCTGACGTTCGAGCGGCCGGACTATGACCGATTCCCGGCTTTGAGGGTCGCGCTCGACGCGCTGCGGATCGGCAATGGCGCGCCGACCGTGATCAATGCGGCGAATGAGATCGCCGTCGCAGCCTTCCTCGACCGTAAAATCTCGTTTCATGACATCGCCCGGCTGGTCGAGCGCTGCTGCGAGGCGATGCTGGCCGATAATTCCGCCCATGAACCACAATCTGTTGCGGATGCGCTGGCCGTTGACCATATGGCCAGAGAAAGAACTCGGGCCCTCTTGGCGCAATGACGCCATTTCGGCATGGTAAGGAATTAGTAACCAAGATGGCGCCCAAGACACTGTTCGTGCGGTGCCTCCTGGTGGCGGCCCGCAATGAGGAGAGATGTCGTTGCTCAGCCATTTGAATGCGATCGGCGGGTCCATCCTCCCTTTCATCTTCGTCCTCAGCATCGTCATCTTTTTTCATGAGTTCGGGCATTTCATCGTCGGCCGTCTCTGCGGCGTGAAGGTGGATGCCTTTTCGCTCGGCTTCGGGCCGGAGCTCTTCGCCTTCACCGATCGCAGCGGGACGCGCTGGCGTCTCGGCCTTCTGCCGCTCGGCGGCTATGTCAAATTCCACGGGGATGCGAACGGCGCCTCGATGAGCGATGAGGAGAGCGTCGCCGCCATGCCGGCGTCCGAACGCGCGGTGACTTTCTTCATGCAGAAGGTCTGGAAGCGGGCGTTGATCGTCGCCGCCGGGCCGGTCGCCAATTTCATTCTCGCCATCATCATTTTCACCGGCATCTACCTCGTACAAGGACGCGGCATGCTGGTGCCGCAGATCGACAAGGTGGCTGTCGGCAGCGCTGCGGCCGCTGCCGGCTTTGTGCCGGGCGACACCATCGTTTCAATCGATGGCAGCAAGATCGATAGCTTTGAAGACATGCAGCGAATCGTGCAGGTCTCGAGCAATCGGGCGCTGACATTCGTCGTCGACCGCAAGGGCCAGGAGCTCACCCTCGTCGCGACGCCGCAGCGGCGCGAACTCAAGACGCCGTTCGGCCCGACCTGGACCGGCGTCCTCGGCGTCGAGGCCAATCCGAGCCGGGCCAACTGGCATATCCAGCATTATGGACTGATTGATTCGACGCGACTTGCCGTCGGCGAGACCTGGTTCGTCATCGCGCAGACCGGTTCCTATGTCGGCGGCCTGTTTACGGGCCGCGAATCGACCGATCAGCTGTCCGGGCCGATTCACATTGCCCAGGTCTCGGGGCAGATGGCGAAATTGGGATTCGCAGCTTTGCTGAACCTTGCCGCGGTTTTGTCAATTTCTATTGGAATTCTAAACCTCGTTCCGATCCCGCTGCTCGATGGCGGGCATCTTTTCTACTACGCGATCGAGGCGGTGCGCGGCCGTGCATTGAACGATAAGATTCAGCAGGTCGGATTCCGCATCGGGTTGACCCTTGTGGCGGGCTTGATGATTTTTGCCACCTACAATGACATCCTGCGCCTAATTCACTGATTTCAAACAAAAATATGGGCGTGAATATAAGTATTTCCGCGGCCCCGGCCGCGGGGTCGCGATGACGGCTGAAAATGGGCCGAAATGAGGCGTTTTCAGAAGCGTGTCCTGCTCGCCACGCAGGGCTGAAAACGTCTCGTTAACGACTAACCGTGTTTGGCAGGATGACGTAAACCTAGTAAAGCGGAACCTGCGGTATGATGGTCAATGAGGGGATCGTCGGCCGCATCAGTACGATCGTAGAACCTTCGGTCCCAGGTGTTGAGTATCGGCGGCGCGCCAGCGCTGCGGCCCTGGCGACGAACTAAACTAGGCAAAGACGGGTGCCGAGATTGCCTCCAAGGCAGCACGGGCCCGCGGATCGGTACGAAGAGGCGGGGACCGGGTGTAAATGAAATTCTTCAAGGGTCATTTCTTCCGGCTGCTCCTGCTCTTCGCTCTTCTGATGCCGGTCTTCACGACGGCTGCGACGACGCCGGCCC
>JBKQRA010000087.1:0-24323 GCA_052144065.1 Methylovirgula sp.
ATTGATATACCAAAGATCAAAGTCGACCCGTATCGCCATCGAATCAACGGTCTGTGTCTCTCCGCGGCAACCATTAACCTGCGCCCAGCCAGTAATCCCGGGTTTCACATGATGTCGGAATGCGTAGTCAGCAATCCTTTGCGCATATTCATCGTTGTGCGCGGATGCGTGCGGCCGGGGGCCGCTTAGCGACATCTCGCCACGCAGCACATTGAAAAGCTGCGGCAGCTCGTCGAGCGAGGTCTTGCGAATGAAGCGGCCGACCGGGGTGACGCGCGGATCTTTGCGCGTCACGAGCTTGCTGGCGTCGGCATCCTGCTGATCGACATACATCGAGCGGAACTTATAGATTTCGATCAGCTCATTGTTGAAGCCATAGCGCTTCTGCTTGAAGAGAATCGGCCCCTTCGAAGTCAGCTTCACCGCCAAGGCAACGGCGATCATGATGGGGCTCAAGAGCAGCAGGCACAGGCTGCCGATGATCTTGTCGAAACAGACTTTGAGAATGAGATCCCAGTCGGCGAGCGGCTTTTCGACGATGTCGATCAGCGGCACGTTTCCAATATAGGAATAGGAATGGGGCGCGAAATGCAGCTTGTTCATATGCGCGGCGAGCCGAATGTCGATCGGCAGTACCCAGAGCTTACGCAACATCTGTAGGATGCGCTGCTCGGCGGTGATCGGCAGGGCGAAGATGATGAGATCGACCCGGGTCAAGCGTGAGAATTCGAGGAGATCGTCGACGGTTCCGAGCTTGCAGAATTCGCCGATCTTCGCCGGCGAGCGATCGTCTGCACGGTCATCGAAAACGCCGAGAATTTTCAAGTCCGACTGCGGTTGATGGGCGATATGGCGCAGGAGATCGTCAGCTGCAGGGCCACCGCCGACAACGACCGTGCGGCGCGTCAAACGGCCGTCGCGGCTCATGCGGTCGATGGCCGCCGCAAGCAGCACGCGTTCGGCGACGAGCAGCGCGAGGCACGTGCCGAGCCAGAGAAGGAAATAGGGTCTGATGGCCGTCTGATCGAAGCGCAGAATGAGCGAGACGCCAAGCCCTATGCCGAAGGCGGCGCAGAGACCGGCGGTCAGACGCAGAGCCTGCGGCATGAATTTCCGCAAGGCGCTGAGGCGATAGAGTCCGAGGATCTGCAGAATGAGGACGACGCCGGCGCTCATCACCGGGATGAGGATGAGGGACGGCCACTCGAAGGCTTGGCCGGCCGCGACCGCATGCCAATAAAGCGCAAAGCCCGCGAGCAGTGCGAGCGCGCATTCGGCGGCGCGCACAAGACCTTCGAGGACGACATGCGAGAAGGCAACTTCGGAGGGCGCGCAATACATGGTCTGCGCGAGCGCCGCAACCCGTTCATGCCGCTCCGCAGAGTCGTCTGATCGCGCTTGGCCTATGTCCGTTGCGGTGACGAGCTTCGTCAGATCGTGGGCGGCAAATCTGGCCATGGAAAAATCTTCCCTATCGAGAGGGCAGGGCAATGGGGGCGGCGCTGGTGTGCTGCCTTGGATATTTGCGCGCGATCGCGTCGGCGTAGCCGGCAAGCACGGCATTGGCCATTTCGTCGATCGTGTATTTCGTGATGACGAATGCCGCGAGCTTCGCCGCATCGGCGTGCAGTTCAAGCGGCGATGTCGAAAGCGCCTTTTCCAACGCGGCGGCAAGAATCTGCGGATCGTCGCAAGGGATAAGGCGGGACCGATAGGGGCCGAAGATCTCACCGATGCCGCCGACATTGGTCGAGACCATCGGCACTTGCGCAGCGGCGGCTTCGAGCACGACATAGGGTAGCGATTCGGCCCGGCTCGGCACCACGAGGATGCGGCCGCGCCGGAAGGCCTCGCGGGCCGGAAGAACGCCGGGGAAAGTGATCAGGTGGCGAACATTGCGGCTCACCGCATGATCGGCAAGCTTGCGCTCTTCGGGCCCGGAGCCGACGAGCACCAGGCGCGGCAGCTGGCTTTCGTCGCGCCCCGGCATGCGCGATACGACGAGCGCCAGCGCGTCGATCAGCGTGTCGATGCCTTTCGCCGCCCGTAGCTCCCCGACATAGACGAAGTCCGCCGCATCGGCGGCGGGAATTACCGGCTCGAATTCCGCCGGCTTGATACCATTCGCGACGATTCGGATGAGTTTATGCGGATCGCCGACTTTTTCACGGAAGCGATCGGCGATGAAGGCGCTCTCGAACAGGAAAATATCGGTCGTATGGACGAGCATCTTCTCGACCGACATCAGAATCGCTTCGATGACCGGATGGGCACGGTAATTGAAGCTGCCGCCATGCGGCGTATAGGCCCGGATGGGCTTTTGAAATCCTGGCAAAAATCCCGGCGCGCGGGCATAGACGCCGCCTTTCGAGCCGTGGCCATGCACGACATCGACATCGAGGCCGCGGCTGTAGAAGCCGATACGAATCGCCGTGGCGATATCGCCGAAATAGGGCTCGCGTCGCATCGGCACGCGCAGAAGCCCAAGTTCGAGATGCGGTTCGAGTTCCGCCAAGGTTACCGCGGCCTTGTCGCCGCCGGTCGTCGAATCGGTGACGAGGCCGACCGCATGGCCGCGCGCGATCTGCTCATGGGTGAGGTCGATGACATGCCGGAAGAGGCCGCCGAGCGGCGCCCGCAAAACATGCAGAATTTTGAGCTTCCGGTCGGTTGAACCGTCGCGCTGAGCCGCGATCATCAGGCACCCTCGTTAGAAAAAGCGCTCGTGAACGACAATCGTGTCGCCGGGCCGAATCGGCTGGGTGATCGGAACCGCGCCGGTGATCGGTCGCCCACCGATCACCCGCGTGAGATCGACCTCAGATTGATAACCGCGTGGCGTAAAGCCACCCGCGATGGCGACGGCGGTCTCGGCCGTCATGCCGTTGACATAAGGATATTGGCCGGGCGTCGTGACCTCTCCCAAAACGAAGAAGGGGCGGTAGGCTTCCACCTCCACCGAAACTTTCGGCTCGCGCAGATAGCCGTTGCGCAGCTTGGCCTCGATCTCACGCGACAGCGATTCCGTCGTGCGTCCATTCGCCGGCACGACACCGATCAGCGGCATGAAGATATTGCCGGACCCGTCGACCGCATAAGAGTTGCTCAGCGATTCCTGTCCATAAACGATGACCCGGATGCGGTCGCCGCTGCCGAGCGTATAGGGCGCATTCGGATCGCTGGTCAGATATGCGGAATATCTGCCCGTCGCACAGCCGCTGAGAGCCATCGCCAGCACGCAGAACATGACCAAAAATCGTAGCCGCCGCATAGTCACCGCCGATTGGTTGAAATCTCTCTAAGATCCTTCGTCCAGTCTTCGCGATCCTAGGTGGCTATGGTTAACAATTCTTAAGCCGGCGATGCCGATTTCAGCGAGACATTAACCTCACTTCAAGATTCCCACGGCTTCATAGCGTGCAATGCCGCTGTCGAGACGTTCGTCGTTTTGCCGGCGGCGGACTGTCACGACGAGCTCGGGCCGCGCCCATGCCCTCGAGCTCCCATGGGATGGACGATGAGTGAGCCGTTCGAGCCGAATGTGAGTTTTGACGAGCGCACGAGCGAAATCGACCTCGGCGCGCTGGGGCGTGGCTTTGCCCGCAAGAGGCGCTGGATCATCTGGCCGACGGTCATGGCCCTGATCGCCATGGGCATATTCGTGAACGTCATCAAGCCGACCTACACGGCCGAATCCCAGGTGCTTCTCGAGAATCAGGAAAGCTATCTGCCACGCCAGCAGCAGGCGGAGATTCCCTCGGATAATCTCGACGAGCAGTCGGTTGGCAGCCAGATCCAGCTTGTGACCTCGCGCGACATCGCCCGCCGCGTCATCGAGCGCCTGGGCCTCATCGGCAATCTGGAATTCGATCCGGGTGCCGAGCATTTGGATGCGATCTCGCGCGTGGCGGTTCTTTTCGGCCTCATGCGCGATCCGACGAGCGTGCCGCCGATGGACCGCACCGTCGACAATCTGATCCAGCATCTGACCGTCTTCTCGCCGACGAAGACCCGCGTCCTCACAGTGCAATATCAGGCACATGATCCGAAGATGGCGGCGCGCATCGCCAATGAGATCGTCGCGCTTTATCTCGAGGCGCAGTCGGATGCCAAGCGCCAGCGCGCCAAGGGCGCCGCTGCCGCGCTCACCACCCAGATCACCGAATTGCGCGGTAAGCTGGCGGAGGCGGCCGATGCCGTCGAGCGCTATCGCACGACCACAGGGCTCTTGGCCGGCACCAATAATATGACGATCAGCGGCCAGCAGCTTGCCGATCTCAACACCGATCTCTCTAAGGCGCGCACCGATGAAGCGGATGCGCAGGCCAAGGCCGCGCTAATCCGCGAGATGCTGCGGACCGGCCGTACGTCGGACGTCGCTGATGTTGCCAATAATGATCTCGTCCGGCGCATCGCCGAGCAGGTGGTGACGGCGCGGGCGCAGCTTGCGCTTGAGTCGCGGACGCTGCTTCCCGAGCATCCCCGCATCAAGGAATTGAACGCGCAGATTGCCGATCTCGAAGGCCAGCTCCGCGCGGCGGTGCAAAAGACCGCCCGGACGCTCGAAAACAATGCGAAGATCGCGGCGTCGCGCGTCGCCAATCTCGAAGCTGCGCTCACCCAGCAGAAGACCTCCGCCGCGCGCTCCAATGTCGACGAGGTACATCTGCATGAGCTTGAGCGCAATGCGCAGGCGCTGCGCGATCAGCTCGCGGCGAGCCTCGCCAAATATCAGGAGGCCGTGGCGCGCGAAACCTCGCAGGCGACGCCCTCCGACGCGCGCGTGATCAACCGCGCGGTGCCGCCGGATCAGCCGTCCTTCCCGAAGAAAGTGCCGATGCTGATCTTCGGCACGGTTGCGGCGCTCGTGCTCTCCAGCGCGGCAGTTATCGGCAGCGAGCTTCTGGCTGGCAGTCCTACGGGCCCGGCGCCGGCGGGACCCGTCGATCGGCCGCGTCCGGTCGACGATCCGAAACCGCCGAAGACCCCCAACAAGCAATTGCTCGACCGTCTGCGCGAGTTCGGGCGCTCCGCCGCAGCGACGCGCCGCGAGCCCTCGCTTGCACCGGCCCCGGCGACGGTTTCTAGCGCTTCCGCAAGCCCGCCGCCGCCAGCGCCAGGCTCTGCCGCGGAAGCTCAGCCTGCGAGTGCGGTTCCAGTCGATGGCGCCCGCATCGTTGCGACATCCGTCATCGCCAATGCCGCCGCCGCCAACGCCTTGCTCGGCTTTGCGCGATCGCTCGCCAAGGATGGCCGTCCGATCCTGATCGATCTTGACGCCAAGGACGGCGACCTCGCGGGTTTGCTCACCGCGGATGACGACGTCTCGGCGAAGGATGCCGGCAAATATCTTGGTCTCACCGATCTCCTCACGGGAGCGGCGTCCTTTGCCGAAGTGATCCACCGCGATCCGGGATCGCGGCTGCATTTCATCGCCTTCGGCTCGCCGGCGGAATTCGACTCGACCGCGCTCGACATGGTGCTCGACGCGCTGGCGCAAACCTATGATTTCATCGTTCTTGCCGCGCCGGCGCTCGGAAGCAGCGAGCTTGCCAAATCGCTCGCGTCCTATGGTGATTTCGTCGTGCTGATCAATGCCGGCGAGGCGAAGGACAAAACCAATCGCGCACGCGACGTGCTTCTCAAAGCAGGCGCTGCAGAAGTCATGCTGATCGGCGCGGCCGGGAAGGCGACGCAAACCCGCAATGTCGCTTGAGCCCAGTAGATTGGCACATTTGCTTAGAATTTGAGGGAAAGGCGAAGCAGGTCTGAGCGTCATTTGGACCGATAGGCGGCAAACTCTATCAACTTTTTGCTGGCATCCTTGGAAGTTGGAAAATTCAGAAGTTCTTTTGAGCTTGTTCGCAACGCGAGTTTCCGAGCTGGGGTGATTAAGAGATCGTTAATGGATAAGCCGCCACCGCACCGCCTCAATATATGGGCTTTGGCAGGGGGAGAGCCTGCGGAGCGTCAAAAGCCTGCTGCGCCGCCACCGGCCCTTCCAGTGCCCGCGCGCCATCGGCCGAGCCGCAGCGAGCTTCTTTACGCCGATCTTGGCGCGCCGCCGCGGTCATCCGCCAAGATCGACGACCCGACGATGTTGACGTCGCTCTACGATCACCGGATTCCCATCGAAATCGAATTGCCCGGCCGCGCCACCATGCCGAACGGCCGTTCGACAACGTGCAAGACCAAGCGCATCAGCTCCGAGTCCGTCGAACTCGTCTATGATCTGCAGACGGCCGGTTTCCCGATCCGCTTGCCGGAAGAGATCCCGTCGGGATCGACGGTCCATCTCGACGTTCAGCGAATCGGCAATTTCCACGGCGTCGTCACCTCGCAGAGCTCGGAGGGCTTCCAGCTCGCGGTCGATGTCGAATGCAAGGGCATGCTGATCACCAAGCTTGCCCAGGTCGCCGCGGCGATCCGCAACACGACTTTCGATGAAACGCCCCTGGCCACGCGCCGCAACATCACGCGCGTCGAGCCGACGTTCAAAGCGTGCAGTTTTACCGACAACACAGGGCAGGTCCGCAAGGGCAAGATCATCAATATTTCGCCCTTCGATGCCTTGATCAAAGCGCCTTTCATCCCGCCGATTGCCACGCATATCGTCTTCGGCGGCCGGCACAGTCGCGTCGCGGAAGTGATTCGTACCTTCGAAATCGGCTTCGCGGTGCAATTTTGCGAGCCGATCCCGGACACTGAATTTTCGGCGGCGATGAAATTCATCGACGAATAGGACGCTGGCCCATATCCTAGGCCGGACTTGACGCGCCAGGCATTTTCCCCGATTGGATCGCAACGCAGCCGGAAGGCGGCGCCGAATTCCTCGATTTTTCAAGATCGAAGCTCAAGCTCCTTGAGGCTTGGCCGGTGCCCGCGGCAGCCAGGGAATGCGCCGTGGCCGTTGATCTTGATCCTGCCGAAATCGAGTCTCTGTTCACGCAGCAGGGCGCGGCGCAGGCCTTCGCGGCGATCGAAGCCAAATGCGGCGCGGCGGTCGCCAATAGCGACTCGCTGCTGCTGCGCCGCGCGGTCATCGATCATCTCGCCCAACGCTTCGAACGAGCGGCGCCCGATCACGAAATGATGACAGCGCTTTTTGCCGCGAGCCCGGCCTATCTGCGCGCGGAGCAGGGCGTGCGGCCTAATGATGGCGCCTCCGTCAAAGACCTGTTCTGCGATCTTGTCCGCCGCGTGCTTGCGGCACTCTCTCCGAGCGATCGCGCCGCGCTCTACGAGGCTCTGTTTTCCAAGCTCGCCGACCTTTCCTTGGCCTGTCTCGTTGCGAATGCGGAAGCGACCGTCGACGGCAATCCCGCGATCGCGGCGGAGCTGAGTTCACGGCTCGATCCGCGCGTCGAGACGCTGGCCGCGCGCGGCGATCTCTGGCGGCAGGCGGTGCCGGCGGCAGTTCTCTGGTTTTGGTGGCGCTTCGCGCAGGACGATCGGCTCTACGCTTTTGTCAGAACCAGCATGCGCGACAAGGCCAGCCTTTCGGTGATTCTCGATATGGTCGTCGAGCCGGACGCTAATGGCACCGATCTGATCGCGGTGCGGCGCTGGTCGAAGATCGTCGATTTCTCAGGGCTTGAGAAAGAGGCGCTGCAGCTTGCTCTGAGTGGCACTGCGCGCGAGGACCGTCGCCGCGCGCGGCGGTTTCTCGATGCCTTCGGCAATGGCAAGAGCGAGCTTTTCCGCTGATGGAAACGCCGAGCGCGACATCGAGCGTGGCGGAGGAGAAAAGCCGCAGCGCTATCTTTCTCGCCTTTCTGCAAATCGGCCTCTGTGGCTTTGGCGGCGTCGCGACTTGGGCCCGCCGCATTCTGGTCGAGGAACGCGCCTGGCTGAGCGAGCAGGACTATGCGGAATTGCTCGGCGTCGCGAGCATTCTGCCCGGTGCAAATACGGTCAATATCGCGGTTCTGCTGGGCGACCGCTATCGCGGCTTTTCGGGAAGCCTTTGCGCCTTGGCGGGCCTGCTGTTGATGCCGCTCGCGATATTGGCCGGCATCGCCGCGCTCTATGAGCGTTTTTCCTTTCAGGCCGATGTGAAGAACGCGGTCGCCGGCGCGGCGGCCGCGACGGCCGGTCTCGTCATCGGCACAGCGCTCAAGATGATGCAGAACCTCAAGCCCGATATCGTGGCCCTCCTGTCGGGTGGCGCCATCTTCGCCGCCGTCGGGCTCATGCGGGCGCCGCTCGCAATCAGCCTTGTCGTCGCCATTGGCGTCAGCCTCATCGTGCGGGCCGGCTGGGAGAAGTATCGGTGACCGGCCCGCTGCTCTTCGAGCTCGCCCGGACCTTTGCGAGCCTTTCGCTGATCGCCATCGGCGGCGCCAATGCCACTGTGCCCGAGATGCATCGCGAGATCGTCGAGCATCTGCATTGGATGAACGACCGGACCTTTGTCGACCTCATCGGCGTCGCGCAGGTCGCGCCGGGGCCGAACGTCATCGTTGTCAGCATGCTGGGCTGGCAGGTTGCGGGGCTCGCCGGTTTTCTCGTGGCGAGTGTGGCGATGATCCTGCCGTCCTCGACGCTGGCCTTCGTCTGTGGGCGGCTTTTGCAGAGGCACGCCCATACCAATTTCTGGCGGCTGACCAAGCGCGTGCTGGCGCCGATCGCCGTCGGCCTCATCTTGGCGAGCGGCGCGGTCATGGTCCGCGCCGCCGATCACAGCGTCTTGACGATCGCCGTCTCGGTCGGCATGACCCTCCTGGCGTGGCGGACGCGGATCAATCCGCTGATCGGAATCGGTACGGCGGCCGTCCTCGGTGTCCTCGCGGGACGGCTCGGCATCGGTATTTTTTGAACGTCGGGGCGAGACGCATCGGGTTCCGGTGCAGAGCGGAGACGGAATGGGGCGGATCGCATATGTCAACGGCAGCTATGTCCCGCATGACCAGGCGGTCGTGCATATAGAAGACCGCGGCTATCAGTTCGGCGACGGCGTCTATGAGGTCTGTGAGATCCATGCCGGTGGCTTGATCGACGAGGCGCGCCACCTCGCACGGCTGAAGCGCTCGCTCGGCGAATTGCAGATCCCCATGCCGCTTGCCGAGGGCGCTCTGCCGGTCGTCCTGCGCGAAGTCGTCCGCCGCAATCGCGTCCGCGACGGCTATGTCTATCTGCAAGTGACGCGGGGCGTCGCGCCGCGCGAACATTGCTTTCCGGCGCATCCGGTCCGGCCGAGCCTCGTAGTGACCGCCCGCGCGATCGACCCCGCCAAGGCTGCCGCCACCGCCGCCAAGGGCATTGCCGTCATTACCATGCCGGATATCCGCTGGAAGCGGCCGGACATCAAGACGATCGGCCTTTTGCCGAACGTGCTGGCCCGGCAGGCCGCCAAGGAAAAGGGCGCGCAAGAGGCTTGGCTGATCGATGCCGAGGGGATGATCACCGAAGGCGCGGCGTCGAATGCCTGGATCGTCGATGCGGCCAATACGGTCGTCACCCGCCAGATCGATAACGGAATTTTGAGCGGGGTCACGCGCGCGACCTTACTTGAGGTCATCGCGCAGGAAGGTCTCCGTCTCGAAGAACGGCGCTTCAGCCTCGCCGAGGCCAGAGCCGCCCGCGAGGCCTTTGTCACTGGTGCGACCAGCCTTGTGATGCCGGTTGTGGCGATCGACGGAGCGCCGGTGGGCGACGGACACCCAGGACCTGTGGCCCAAAGATTGCGTGCTTTGTTCCACAGCGTCGCAAAACGGAGTTCTTAGGGGGAAGCGCGCCCAAAGCTCGGACACTGACTTTAAAATCAGCGCGTTTGTGACATGTCCTGCTCGCGGCAAGGCACTCGCGCCATCACCCGATGGCCAATCGGCGAGACCTTGTCGGAAGATCTTGCCGGAGATGACCCACAAGCGCGGGCATGAGCAAGCTTCGTCATTGCCATAGCCATTTCCCGGCCCATTTGAGAGCTTTGACTGTGTGCCGAATACATTCGGCAAAGCAGCATTTTTCTCGGGCGTTCCTATATTAGAGATATCGTATAGGCTCTACGCGATGAGCCTTGGCGCGTCTCAAGCTTCGCCTTACGGGGCAGGGGTGGCTTAGGGAGCTGTTTTGCAACGAGAGGTGTGAGTTAGAGAAGAGCCATAGGCGCGCATCATCCACGGTCTCATGGCGCCATGGTGAAACGGGTACAGAGTTACGTTGCAGCCCGGTCGCCGAGCGGCGATGTCAAGAAAGAAAAGGAATTCAAAAAATGGCAGCAGAACGAACTCAAAATCTGCAGGACACGTTTCTCAACTTCGTCCGGAAGAACAAAGTCCCGCTCACGATTTTTCTGGTCAACGGCGTGAAATTGCAGGGCGTCGTGACCTGGTTCGACAATTTCTGCGTTCTGCTGCGGCGCGATGGCCATTCGCAGCTCGTCTATAAGCATGCGATTTCGACGATCATGCCCGGACATCCGATCCAGATGTTCGAGCCGGGCGACGAAGGCCAGGCACCGTCATGAGGCTGACGCCATGAGCGAGGCTAGATGAACGCGGCCAGCGATTCCAAAGGGATCAAGAGGGTAAGGAGTGGAATGACAAAGGGGCAGGCGACACGCATTTGACGAGCGCGAAAACCTTTTCCGCGAAGAGTCCGACGGATGTTGGCGCAAGCGCCACCCGAGCCCTGGTCATCGGGCCTTATCGCGATGAACGCTCGCATGCCTCTGGTGCAAAGCCCTCCTTCGGTCCAGATCCGCTCAGCATCCGTAGCCATGAGGCCCGCATCGCCGAGGCCAAGGGACTTGCCGGCGCGATCGATCTCGAAGTCGTCGGCGCGCGCATCGTCTCGCTTTCGCAGATAAGGCCCGCCACCTATGTCGGCCTTGGCAAGGTCGAAGAGATCGGCGCGATCGTGAAGGATGACGAGATCGCGCTCGTCATAATGGATTGCGCTCTGTCGCCGGTGCAGCAGCGCAATCTCGAAAAAGCCTTCGCATGTAAGGTTATCGACCGAACCGGCCTAATCCTCGAAATCTTCGGCCAGCGGGCGCGCACGAAAGAGGGTGCTCTGCAGGTCGAGCTGGCGCATCTCGCCTATCAGAAATCGCGGCTTGTGCGCTCTTGGACCCATCTTGAGCGGCAACGCGGCGGCTTCGGCTTTCTCGGCGGCCCCGGCGAAACCCAGATCGAAACCGACCGGCGTCTCATCCAAGAGCGGATGACGCGCATCGAGCGCGATCTCGCCAATGTCAAAAAGACGCGCGGCCTGCATCGCAAGAGCCGGCGCGCCGTGCCCTATCCGGTCGTCGCACTCGTCGGCTACACCAATGCTGGCAAATCGACTTTGTTCAATAGGCTGACCAAGGCGGAAGTGCTGGCGGAAAATATGCTCTTCGCGACGCTCGATCCGACCTTGCGGGTTGTGCATCTGCCGCGTGGCAGCGACATCATTTTGTCGGACACTGTCGGCTTCATTTCGGACCTGCCGACAATGCTCGTCGAGGCATTCAAGGCGACTCTCGAAGAGGTCATCGAGGCGGATATCATTCTGCATGTGCGCGACATGGCGCATGAAGACAGCGAGGCGCAGCGCGCCGATGTCGAAGCCGTGCTTGCCGACCTCGGCGTCAAAGCCAACGGCACGAAGCCTGTCATCGAAGTCTGGAACAAGGTCGATCTTCTCGATGCCGCGCAAAGCCTCGCGCTGACCAATGCGGCGCGGCTGCGGCCGGCGAAGGAGCGTCCGCAGATTCTGTCGGCGCTGACCGGGCAGGGTGTCGACGAACTGCTTGCCCGCATCGAAACGACGCTTGCCGCCGAGCGCCGCGTCATCGATCTCGATCTCGATCCGGCCGATGGGCAGGGCCGCCACTGGCTCTATGAGCATACGGAAGTGCTGGATCGCGTCGCCAATGCCGACGGCAAGGAGCGCTTCACCGTGCGGGCGACACCGGCAATCCTCGACGGGTTGCGGCGGCGTTTCGTCGAAGTCAAGACGCCGCCGAAGCGCCGGGCGCGGCACTGAAGCGGCTTACGTCTTCTGCTTCGCTTCGTTTTCTTGCAGCTTCGCCTGATCCCAAAGCGCGTCCATGTCTTCGAGGCTCGCATCGCCTAAATCGATGCCGCGCCGCGCTAGTTCCGCTTCGATGAAAGCGAAGCGGCGCTGAAACTTCGCATTGGTCGCGCGGATCGCCGCTTCCGGATCGCCGTCGAGATGGCGCGCGAGATTGGCGACGGCAAAGAGGAGATCGCCGATCTCGGCGCGCGCATCGGCCGTGTCGCCCTTGGCGAGCGCGCTTTCGATTTCCTCCGTCTCTTCGCGGATCTTGGCGAGCACCGCATGCGGGTCGTTCCAATCGAAGCCGACGGTCGAGGCTTTGTTTTGCAGTTTCACCGCGCGGGTGAGGCCGGGAAGGCCGACGGGAACATCGGAGAGAAGACCGGTCGCTTCTTCCGGCGGGTTGGGCAAGGCCGCCCGCGCTTGCCGCCGCGCCGCCTTTTCGGCCGCCTTGATCTCCTCCCAGCGGGCCTTGATGGCCCCGGTTGAGCGGTCCTCCTGCGTAGCAAAGACATGCGGGTGGCGGCGGATCATCTTCGCTGTGATCGCTTCGACGACGCTGCCGAAGTCGAAGGCCGCCTGCTCCTCGGCGAGACGCGCGTGATAGACGACTTGTAGCAGGAGATCGCCCAATTCGTCCTTGAGATCGAGGAGATCGCCGCGGTGGATCGCATCGGCGACCTCATAGGCTTCCTCGATCGTGTAAGGGGCGATTGACGCGAAATCCTGCTCAAGATCCCAGGGGCAGCCGGTCACGGGCGTGCGTAGCGCCGCCATGATCTCGATAAGCTTCGCGATGTCGGAGGATTTTTCCATCAGGAGCCGCCGGCGGGAGCACGACAGTGCGGGCGGCGCCCGAACCGGCCCGCCAAAGCGGGCCGGGCAAGACTTAAATCAATTAGGCGAGGGAGATCGACAGCGCTTCCCGGCCCTTCGGCGTATCGACAACCCGCATGGTGACGGGCTGGCCTTCTGCCAAATGCTGGACGCCGGATGGGCCGAGGATCGAGATATGGACGAAAACGTCCTTCCCGCCGTCGTTCGACTGAACGAAGCCGAAGCCCTTATTGTCGTCGAACCATTTGACCGTGCCGGTGACCTGCACCGCGGTCGCAGGATCAGGGTGACGACGCGGCGCGCGCGGCTGATCGCTGCCGAACCGTGGCGGCGGAGCCCGCTCGGCGGCGCCGGCGGTATCGACCTCAAGCACGCGCGTAACCTGCGCACCCTTGGCGCCATTACCCACATAGACCTTCAGCTTGGCACCTGGAGGAACCGTCTCATAGCCGGCGGCCTGAAGCGCGCCGATGTGGAGAAACGCGTCGCCCGTGCCATTGCTCAATTCGACGAAGCCGAAGCCCTTGTCGCCCTTGAACCATTTGACGATGGCGTCGACTGGGGTGCCAGTCACCGGGGGCGCCATCTCAGGACCGCCGCCGAACCCACCGCCGCCGCCAAATGCCGGCCTTGATGTATGGCCGCCGCCACGCGGACGGGGTGCGTCATAGGGAGAGGGACCATCATCGTCAAAGCCGCGCTTTTTCGGTCCCCGAAAATCCTTACCTTTGCTCATGTTTCGCCTGCTTATATGCCTTCACAAAGCGCCCGCCATGACCTCCAGGGAACCGTGCGCTCTCGATGAAGCGACAACGTTGAACGGTTCCATAGGCGTGCGTTTCGGTCGAGCAGCCGAGGGAGTTCTCCCAGGGATGGTCGACCTGAACCGTATCGCGATCGTATCTAATAAGAATTGCCGAAAGTCCCGCGCTTGCACTATTGATAGCAGAAGATCACGCCACTTGGCTACCGATTTTGCTCGTTTCTATAACGGACTTGTCTCATTTCGCGCAAAGCCTGGCCGAGGCTGTCCCAAAGCGAGATTTCGGCGGTAAATGGCTGTGTAGCGTGGATTCCTTGACCGCCGCAACGCGTCGGATTTGACTTGAAGGGACGTTAGAATTCTGCTGCCATAAGAGATTGAATAGGCGTGATTTGGTCGTGATATTGCGGTGATATAGGACGGTCGAAACCTCCGCAGTTTCAGGATTATCGCAAAGCCTGGCATACCTGAGCCGAAGGAGCGGATCTTCGTCGAAAGATTACGCACCCTCATCACGCAGCCGCGCCGACGCCTGATCGGCTGGTCTTGCTGGAACCCCTGGGCCGCCAACAGATTTCTCCGCGCGACACGCCGATCGCAGGAGAGTCTCTCGTTCCCAAACCCGCCCATTGTGCCAGCCAAACAAGCCACAGAAACCGCTGCAGGCCGCAAGCTTGCGTGCTTTGCCGGCGCGAGCGATGGGACCACCTTTACGATCCACATCATCGATGACGCCGGAGATGTGTTCGAAATCCGCGCGAGCCGCGAAAACCTCGAGCTGACGATCGCCAATCTGCAGCTTGCTGATCGCAAGCGGCATGGCCGAGGATTCCCACGCCCAGGGAGAGACTATGAGACATCAGAGCGGCCATCCACGATTCGCATAATCAATATTATGGAACCAAAAACGATGAACGAAGAGACCGAAGCGGCGCCGGCTAGCTCTCGGCCGCCTCTGGCCGCGGGCCAAAGCCGAGAATGAGCCGATTGCGGCCATTGCTGCGGTCATAGCGCATGCTGGTCGAAAGCTTGCGCATAAGCGGAATGCCGGCGCCGCCGATCGGAACGTCTTCAAGCGATGCGGCTTTCGGCGGTTCCGGCGCATGGGTCGGATCGAAAGCCTGCCCGTCGTCTTCGAGGCTAATCGTCAGATCGGGCGCGCCGGATAGCAGCGTCACGCAGATATGCGGTTCCTGACGGTTAGTCAGGCCGCCATGGGTGATGATGTTGACGACAGCTTCCTCGAGACAAAGCTCCAGAGCGAAGCGCTGATCGGTGCCAAGTCCTTCCGTCTCGCCGATCGCGCGAATGAAGGCGCCGAGGCGATCGAGCTCCGCCAAATCAACGCGCAATCGCAGCTGGCGCGCGCTTTCGGATGTGGTCTGCGGCGCCATCGAGAGATTAAGCGGCAAAGACGGCGATCGCCGCGGCGCGCTCGGGAAAGATCGGAATCAGCGTGTCCATCCCCGCCGTCTTCAGCACCATCAGCACATTGCCGTCCGGCACGACAATCACCAGTTTGCCGCCCTTGCGTTGGACCGCCTTGGCGCTGGTGACGAGCACGCGAATGCCGAGAGACGCGAGGAAATCCACATCGGACAGATCGACGACGACGGCAGTTTTGGAGCCCGCGATCACGCTGAAACGAAGATCCACAGCTTCGGCGCCCTGCGTATCGAAGCGGCCACGCAGAGCAACATTGGTCACGCCATCCAGATCGTCGACAATCATTTCCATAATTTTTTCTCTCCCCAGATCGCGACCGCGTCTTGCAGGCTGACGAGTCGTTTCACGACAATCCGTTATAGCAACACTGACATTTTCATGAATGATATGACAGTTTTATATCAGCGGGACAGAGGTGGCGAGAAATGCCCACTCTGTCGTCGCTGGAATGCGGGTGGGACAGGTGGACAAGCGCCGAATATTCGGCAATTCTGCCTCTGCGAGCCCGCTCTCCCATCGCATGGCGCTCCGGTGGCCGGCGCCGCAACAGGGCTCGACTTTGGCCGAAACATGGGTCGCTGAGATCGCTAACGATATCGCCGAGATCGCCCAGGTGACCTCGCGCATCGAAGACTTTGGCAAGAGGCATCGATTGCCAGAGCCAATTGTCTATCAGTTCGTCCTCGCCTTCGACGAATTATTGACGAACATCATCTCCTATGGATTTCTAGACGGCGGCGCCCACAGGATCACCGCCTCCATGGCGCTTGCCGGCGATCGACTCGAGGCGGAAATCGTCGACGACGGTATTGCCTTCGATCCGCTGGCAGGGCTCGGCCCGGACGTCGATGCGCCGCTCGAAGACCGCAAAATCGGAGGGCTTGGAATCCATTTCGTCCGCAGCGTGATGGACGCCGTCGATTATCGCCGCGCGGATGGACGAAATCACCTAAAGATGATGAAGAAAGTGTCGGTCGAGCCGGCCAATTGATGACATTCGAGGTTAGAGATCATGCCACACCCGGTCCTCATCGTCGACGACTCCGGTTTCATGCGCAACATCATCAAGCAGATTTTGGCGGTCGATGACGAGCTTGAGATCGCCGGCGAAGCCGAAGACGGGCAGGTCGCGCTTGAAAAGGAAAAGGCGCTCAAGCCGGAGGTGATCCTGCTCGATATCGAAATGCCCCGGCTCGACGGCCTCTCGGCGCTGAAACGGCTGAAGCTGACAAGCAAGGCGAAGGTCGTGATCCTCTCCTCGCTGGCGCAGCTCGGCTCTCCGGCCGCACTCGAAGCGCGCCGGCTCGGCGCCTTCGATGTCATCGCCAAACCCTCTGGTGCGATCAGCCTCGATCTGAAGGCCAAGCGCGGGCATGAAATTTTGAAAACCGTGCGGGCCGCGATCGGCCTACCGCCCTTCGATGTCGCGGCCGTCGCGCGCCGCGCCCAGGCCCGCAATGAGGGGGGGTAGAGCTTTGGCCGTTTTCCGTTCAAAGCGCCCGGCTCCCGCATGAGTGATCAAGATCCATTGCGCCAAATCGGCTTCGGCCTCGCCAAACTGCTGGACGAGGGCGCGCGACGGACCGCGCTACGCGAATTCGAAGCCCAGTCCGATGCGGGTCTCGGCGTCAGCCGCCTCCTCGAACATCTTCATGCGCATCAGGCGCGACGCGATGCTCTGCTCTGCGAGCGGGCATTTCAGCTGGAACTCGTGCTCGATGTGTTGCGCACGCGCGATCGTGTTGCGGCCGAACAAGCGGAATGGGATTTCGCCACCGATCTCCAGCTCTCCGGCCTGCCGCAGGATTTCCCGCCCTTTCCCGATCGCAGCGATTTCGACATCCACGCCGGAATGGTCACCGCCAAAGAGGTCGGCGGCGATCTCTACGACTTCTTCCTGCTGGCGCCGCATCGGCTGGGTTTTGTCGTGGCCGATGCCGCCGGCAAGGGGCTGCCGGCCGCCATCTTCATCACCTTGACGCGGACATTGCTGCGCGCCGCCGCGCAGAAGCTCGAGAGCCCGAGCGACTGCCTTACCCATGTCAATGCCCTGCTCTGCATCGACAATCCGACGCTGATGTTCACCACTGCCTTCTACGGCATTCTCGACACCGAGACCGGCGAGATCCTCTATGCCAATGCCGGCCACAATCCGCCCTATGTGCTGCGCCGTGACGGCACCATCGACACGCTGACCGGCACAGGCGGCATGGCGCTCGGCATTATGGAAGAGATGCGCTACCAGACGCAGCAATGCCGGCTGGCGCCGGGCGAAAGCCTCATCTGCTTCAGTGACGGCGTGACCGAGGCGACGAATGCCGCCGGCGCGCTGTTCGGCGAGGCACGGCTTGTCACGCTGATCGACGGTCAAATGGCGGCGCATCCGACCGAACTCTTCGCCACCATCATCGCCGAGGTCGACAGCTATATGTCGATCGCACCGATGGCGGATGATGTGACGCTTCTGGTTATCCGCTACAATGGCGTGAACTAAGCAGTGCGCGGCGAAAGCCGCACACGCAACGGATAGCCGCCATCGACCGGTCTCCGGCACGCGGCATCGAGAAATTGCAGAGCAAAATCGAAGACAGCCGGCAGAGCGATGAAATCGTCGTCGGCAAAGCTCGCGAAAGTGCCGATTTTGTCGACGATCAGCACAGTGGCAATCGATGTCTCGATCGCGATCGCAACGCCCTCGCCGTCCGTCTCGGATCCGAGGAGACAGCGCAGATCCATCGTGTCCGCATAGGTAAAAGCCTCGGGCGTTTTGGCGCTTGCGGGCCAAATCCGCAGCATCCGGTCGGCCGGAATGGCCAAGGGAAAGGCCCCTGCGCGGCCCAAGAGATAGCGGGCGGTCACGCGGGTTCTGCCGGTTGCGCCGGCACGGCAGCGGTAAGCCCCAAGAAACCGCGCATCTCAAGCACCAGGATCGGCCGGCCGTCGCCGAGGACCGAGGCGCCGGAAATCAACGGCGAAGCCGCGAGCATCGGATGCAGCTCTTTCAGGAAGAGATCCTGAAAACGCAGCACGCGATCAACGCGCAGACCGAAGACCTGCGTGCCTGCGCTCACGATCGCGACATGGATAAATTCGTTGTGGCTGTCGGCCTCTTCGAAGCCCAAAACCGCTCCGAGATCATGCACCGGTATGGCGCAGCCGCGATGCAGGACGATCGGCTGACCGGCGACCAATTCGATCGCCGATCGTTCAAGTTCCAAAACACTGACGACCTGGCGCTCGGGCAGCGCGAAAATCTGCGTGTCGACTTCGACCAGCAGCGCCCGCAGCAAAGCGGCGGAGATCGGCAGCTTGAGCGTGAAGCGTGTGCCGGAGCCCGGCCAGGTCTCCATGTCGATCGTGCCGCCGAGCCGCTGCAAGGTTGCGGCAACGACATCGAGGCCGACGCCTCGGCCGGAAATTTCGGTAATAGCATCGGCGGTCGAAAAGCCCGGCTGGAAAATGAGCGCATTGATTTCGCGCTCGCTCATCTGCTCAGACTGTTGCGGCGCGATGATGCCGAGGCTCAGGGCCTTTTCGAGAATCTTCGAGCGGTCGAGCCCGCGCCCGTCGTCGGCGATTTGAATATCGACGCGATTGCCTTGTTCGACGGCGGAGATCGACAAACGTGCGCGCGCTGCCTTCCCGAGCGCCAGACGCCGCTCGCGCGGCTCGACGCCATGATCGACAGCGTTGCGCACCATATGCATCAACGGATCGATGAGACCGTCGACCATGCTCTTGTCGACCCGCACTTCGCGGCCTTCGATCTCGACATCGATGTCTTTGCCGAGCTTTTGTGCGAGATCACGGGCGGCGCGCGACAGTCGGCCGAACAGGCCTTCAACCGGGATGACGCGCAGCTGCAGGCCGGCCGTCCAAAGCCGCCGATGCGCCGTCTCGAGCCCCTGCTCCAGCGCCTTGAGATCGCGCAAATCGGCTTCCATCGCATCGAGCTGTCGGCGCAGCTCCGGATTTTGCCGCAGCGCCTCGCTGCCGGCGCGATGCGCCTCCCGAACCGCGCTTGCCATCCGGCCACGCTGCACAATATCGGCAAAGCGCGCCAAGCTCGTGCGCATTTCGCCTATCTCAGCCATCAGCTCGTCGATCGTCTCGCTGCGGACGCGAATGAGCGGCGCCCGGATTGCCGGGGTGGCCTCGGCGGGCCGCCCCGTGGCGCCCGCCTCCGAAGAGCCGCCCAATTCGGTGATGCCGTGCAAACAGGCATGTTCAGGATCGCGCGCCGTCAGCTGCGCCTGGATCCAATCCAGGCCATGTTCGGAGAAGATCAGAAATTCAAAGCAATTCGTGCCGTTGCGATAGACGGTGCGGCTGGTGATGGTTTCGACCGCGGACGACAGCCAGGCGATCAGATCGCCGGCAATATCCGGGTTGGCTTCGAGCTCAAACAAGATCTCATAGGCGCGCCGGCCTTCGGCTAACGCCAGCTCGAGATGGGCGCGCTGCTCGCCGGAGAGCGTGGCGAGAACGTCTTCGCGAAGCCCTTGCCGCGCCGCAGTTTCTGCGAAGTTGACGGACAGCGGCGCATGGAAGCTCATTTCCCATTGCTCGGCGAGCGCCTCAGCGCCGGCTGCGTCGATATCGGCGATCGCGTCAACGCAAGGATGCAAGGCATCCATCGTGTCGCCGCTGAGCTCAAAGGATATCGCCGCCGCGTTCGGCTCGGCGAGGCCGCGAAACCGTTCCTCGATAAAGAGAAGCAGCCGCGCGCTTTGCTCGAAGCCGAGACAATTGGCGATCACGCGTAGCGTAGTCGCAGCCTTCGCAATGTCGGGAAGACTCTCGACACCGCTGTCGGTTTCGCCGCGCGACAGTGCCTGCTCCAGCGCCGCAAATCCTGCCCGATAATCTTGACCGAGCTGCGGCGCCAAGGCGGCGGCCAATGCAACGGCGCCCGACGGATTACCGGTCACCTCTTCTATGATCTTCACCTGATCGCGAATGTCGCAGAACAGCTCCATCGCTTGGCCGCGGTCTTCGCCCGCTGTAGCGGCAGCGGCCACCGTATGTAGGCGCTCCGCCAGGGCATCGAATGTCATCATCTCGGCGCCATAGGCCAATTCGCCAGCGGTCTCGGCCGCAGCGGCACGGTCTTCCGGCGCATTCGATAGAGCAAGCGCCAGTTGCGGCAGACGCTGGTCCAAAAGCTCGCTGTAGATCGCCAGCATTTCGGCATCATCGCTCAACGGTGCTTCGACCACGGCTTCAACAAGGGGCGCTGCGTCCTTCACCGCGGGTTCCGCGCCGTGCCGTTCGAGGTCGCGCAGAATCTCCGTCGCGGGCTTGGCGTCGTCCCGCGTCGCAATCACCTCCTCGCGCATGCCCTTCAGGCAATCGACGGCACGCAGCAGCGTCTGCGTGAGATCGCGATCAAGCGCCGTGCTGCCGTTGCGCACCAGGCTGAGGACGTCCTCGCAGCGATGCGCGACGGCTTCGACATTGACGAATCCCATCGCCAGGAAGGTACCCTTCAAGGAATGGAAATAGCGGAACAGGGCGGCGATCTCGTCGCGAGTCCATTCGGCGCCGCGCTGGTCGGACAGAATCCGTTCGAGCGCATCGAGATGCTCTTCCGTCTCGGCGGCAAATTCGTTCCAGAGGGCATCGAGTTCGGCAGACATGCAATGACCTAATTTCGTATAAGAAACTTCAGCTCTCACTCACGGCTTCGACGCCTTCTGCGGACCGCGATCATCCGCGGCACCCCAACTGCCGAGGCGCCGCGCCATCTCCTCGATCGACAGCATGTCACAGCCGGGCGCTGCGGCGAATGCCGCCTGCGGCATGCCATCGACGATGCAGCTCGCCGGATCCTGCACAAAGACCGGCACGTCCTTGCGGCGCAGAGCTACTGCGCCGACCGCGCCGTCTTCGCCCATTCCGGTCAAGACGATGCCGAGCGGCGCGGTGCTGACGAGCGCCGCGGATTCAAACAAAGAGTCGGCGCAAGGGTGCACATTGGCATCGACCTTGGTCAAGCGCAGTTCATAGCCGCCCTCGCGATGCGGCCCGATAATTCCGTCGCTGCCACCTGGGATCAGAGTGACGCTGTAATGGGGCAGCGCGCCGCGATGTTCGCCTTCGCGGACATTGCAGCCCGTGTCATAGGCGAGCATATGCGCGAGGCTGACGGTAAAAAATTCCGGCATATGCTGAGCGATGACGATCGGCGGCCGTATCGGGCCAGCGGCGGTTAGCAGCTTGGTCAGCGCCTGCGGACCGCCGGTCGAGGCGGCGATGACGACAAGATCAGGGTGCCAACGCCGCGTCTGCGCCGCCAGGGGCACGGGCCGTTCGGTCGGCGCGATTGCCCGCCGTTTGGCCCAGGCGCGCACCTTCGGCCGCAGCTGCGAGTCGATATGGGCCAGATCGGTCTTGGCGAACATCGACGACTTCGACACGAAGTCGACGGCGCCCAGACGCAGCGCCTGCACGGCCGCCTCTGCCCCGGCCTGGGTATGGGCGCTCACCATGATAATGGCCGGTGCGGGCGCAACACCGCGCATGATCTCGTCGCAGGCCTTGAGGCCGTCCATTTCCGGCATTTCAACATCGAGCGTGATCGCGTCTGGCTTGAGGTCCTGCGCCATAGCCACGGCCTCGATGCCATTGCGCGCTTCGCCGACGACGCAGATGTCACCATCGGCTTCGATCATCTGCCGTAGCGCGATGCGCATAAAGCTCTGATCGTCGACAACGAGGACTCGGATCGGTGGCCCGTCGCTCTTCAGATCATTGATCGTCGGATCAAGCGGCATAGCTGCTCTGCCTCATCTCGACGACGGCCGCGGCGTCGATGATCCATAGAAGATCGTCATCGCGTCGGACAACGGCCTGGACCATCATGTTTTCGGGCGAAGCCATCAGCGCTTCGGGTGCGATCGACGCAATGCGGAGGATGCGGTCCACCAGCACAACAAATGTTCCGCCCGCAGATTTGAACTCGATCATCGGACTTTCGGCGGCGGGCTTCGGCAGGCCGATTTGCGAGGCCAGATCGAGGACCGGCACAACCCGTCCGCCGATCGCCGTCGCACCCATGACCGCCTCGCCTGCGCCGCGCGGAACGCGGCTGATGAGATTGCTCTCATGCAGATGCGCAACGGATGCCAAGGCAAAGGCGCAGATCCGCGTGCCGATGGTGGCGAGCAGATAGTCGGTGTCATCAGTGCGCAAGGCCTGCGCACTGACTTGCGCTGCCAAACCTTGATCGTTATTCTGCGGCAGCAGCGCGACGAGCGGCGTCCTGAGATCAAGATGGTCTTGCGTGTCAGGCACCATTCCTATGACGCGCTTGACGGCCAGGGCACAGCGGCGCCCTTCGACATTGACCATGACGAAGCCGCCTGGCGCGGCATCACCAGCGGGTCGGCCGAGCAGAATATCGAGTGCAAGCGCTGGCAAAAGCACACCGCGATAGAAGGCGCCGCCCATGAAGAGGCCGCTCGGATCGGGAAGCGCTACGATGGCAAGCGTCTCGCAAAGCTCGGCGACTTGATCGAGCAGCAGGAACTCTTGCCCGCTCGCCGTTTCGACCGCCAAATAGCGGCTGCGCTGCTCTGCGCGTAGAGCACCGGATGCCGCGGATGGTGCGGCAGCCAGTGTCGCGGCCGATAAAGCCGGGCCCCGCGGGACGTCGCGTACATGTGCGGCGATCAGCGCCGCGATATCGATACCGCAAATCTGTTCATCGGCGGCTTGCAGCTCGTCGAAGGAGGCGTTGGCGATCCGTAAGATCCGATCGACACGCATCGCATAATGGTCGGCGCCGACGGCGATCAGGAGCAGCTCGGCCGCCTCCGTCTCTTCCGGCAGATCGAGCAGCCGGCGCAGATCGAGGACAGGCACGACTTTGCCAGCAATCGCGACGACACCCATCAAAAACGTCGGCAGATGTGGCAGGCCCATCAGCGGCTGCGAACCGACCACGCGAAGAATGCTCTCGGTTGGCATGGCGAAGCATATGCTGCCCAGCATGAAAAGCATGAAGCTCGACGGCGCCGCGCCGTGACGCTCGTTCTCATCCATGATCGGCTCTCCGACGATAGATGACGGCGTCCGGGCCCCACAGCGCTTCGAACCCGCGGGGATCGATCAGCGTATCGGTGGGGCCGAGCACGAGATAGCCGCCCGGGCGGATGGCGCGGCAGAGCGTCTCCTGGGCAAGGCGGCGCGCCCTTATGCTGAAATAGATCAGCACATTCCGGCAAAACACGGCGTCGAATTCCGCTTCGGGCAACGGATCTTCGACGAGATTAAAATGGGCGAAACGCGTCGCCGTCTTCAGATAGGGCGCGGCAGCGCGCGCATTGCGATCACGCAGCGGCGGAAAATGCGGCAGTAGAACCGTGGATTCGGCACGGAACGATGAGAGCGGCCCCGTGTCATAGATTCCGGCGCGCGCTTCGCTGAGCACCGTTCGGGAAATATCGGAGCCCAGAACATCGATCTGCCAGGGATGCAGAAAGTCGACGCCCGTTTCCGTCGCGACGGCATCGCCACCCGCAAGGAGCGCATCATAGACAAGCGCCGCGATCGAATAGGCCTCCTCGCCTGTCGCGCATCCGACCGAACAAAAGCGCAGACTATTCGATCCGTTGCGGGCGGCCGCAATCATCGGCGGCAGATGACCGGCAAAAAACTGTAGCTGCGCCGGATCGCGCATCACATAGGTTTCATGGACCGTCAGGCTTTCGATGAGCGACAGCCAGTCCGGATGATGCGCCGGCAAGGGCTCCAGCCGGCAAACCCAGTCTTCAAGTTCGGCAATTCCGATGGCCGCGAGATTGCGCAAGAGCTTTTCGGCCGGCGCCTGCGCGACTTCGATCCCCGCCCGCGCCTCGACGCCGACGAGAATGCGCAATGCGAGTTCGGCCCGGCGGTTTTGCGGCAGAGACAGCTCGGCTGCGGCCGACGGAAGCGGCCCGCGCGTCAGCGCTTGCCGATGCGCGGCCATCGCATCCTGCAAAAGCGCCAGCGTCGTATCAATCGGGTGCGCCATCGACCTCACTCAGCCAAGCATCACACTGGCAAGCATCAGACCCAGATTTCTTTGAATTTGTCGAGTTCGGCGCGAGAATGTTCGGCGAGCTTGCTCAGATCGAGCATGGTCGCCGTGATCTCCTCCGCCGCCGTGGCATTGGACTGGCCGATGCGGGTCAACTCGTTGAGGCTCGCATTGATCTCCGAGATCGCCGCCTGCTGCTCCGCCATGGCGGTGGCGATCGAGCCCATCAGCTTATCACTTTGGCGC
>JBKQRA010000088.1:0-8839 GCA_052144065.1 Methylovirgula sp.
AAAGGCTGAACGGGATCGGAGGGGCGGCCGGCGAACCGGGCCTTGTGCATTTGCCGAGGCCCGGCCTTCGCCAGGCCGCCTCGGCGGCCAAAAGTTGACGTCACGCGGACCAGCATGGGCGCGCCGACATATAGGCGCATGCTGCAAGCGTTAAGCTTGAAGGTCGGATAAGTACCCTTCGGAGGGCAGACCATGTCCTCGCCACCAATTGGGGGCTTCCATAAGCGGAAGCGGCGAAATTCAGTTTCCAGCGGGATGTTCTGATTGACGAGTCGAAAGGGCGCGCGAGCGAACTTGCAACCGCGTCCTGCATTCATCTGCCCAAAGGCGCTATGCGCCACGACAGAAGGGGATGCCGAACATCCATGTCCGGCCGGTCTCGAACGGATTCGAAGCCGCCGCGGAACATTTCTCTAATATCGGGTTACTGGGTGCTTTGGCAAGTTTTCGGCTTACTGTTGCGCTTACGCAACGGCGTGGCGGCCTCGCTTCTGGCATCCTAATACTTCGTTAACCGCATAGATTCATCTTGCCTTTTGGCGTGAGCGATCAAGCCGTCTGGGGCAGGGTGATCCAAATTCCGGCTCGGTCGATGATGGGTATGGGGCGCGAATCAATCGCGAAACGCCGGACCGGCTCGGACCCGGGCAGCTGGCGTGCGCCGCGCCGCACTTGCTTGAGCTTGGCTTTTTTGGTGATCGCGCTGGCCGCAGGCTTCGGGGCAGGGCGGGCGAACGCCGGAGGCCGCAGCATTCCGGGCGGCCGGGCTCTTGTCTTGGCCATGGCGGCGCAAGCCGCGCCGCAGACACAGCCGGCGATCGCCGATGCCGCCCATCTTGAGGATGGCAGCGACCGTGCGACCCTGACCTTCGATCTTTCGCATCCGGTCGACGCCGACGCCTTCGTGCTCGCCAAGCCGAACCGCGTGGTCATCGACCTGCCGGCGGTCGATTTTCAGCTCAACCCGCAGATCGGCAGCGGCCCGACCAAACCGCGCCCCGGCCGACATGCCCAAAAGCCTGTGGATACGCCGGCCGCCGGGCTCATCGCCTCCTATCGCTTCGGGCTCTTTGCCCCCGGCAAGTCGCGGATCGTCATCGATCTGACCGGCCCGGCCCGCATTCTCCGCGCTAGTTCCGAGCCATTGTCGCAAGGTGGCAAGGCACGGTTGACGATCGAACTCGCCAAGACCGACCGCGCCGCCTTCCAGGCGGCCGCGAACAAGGCGCTCATGACCGCTGCGGCGGAGCCGGCGCCGAAAGGCGCGGAAATGCCGTCCGGCAAGGCAGCCGAAGCCGAAAGCGCGCTGCCCATCGTCGTCGTCGATCCCGGCCATGGCGGCGTCGACAGCGGCGCGATGGTCGATGGTCTCGTTGAGAAGAATATCGTCTTCGAATTCGCCAAAGAGCTGGCGTCCAAGCTTGAAGCGACGGGGCGCTACAAGGTTGTCATGACGCGCGACAGCGATGTCTATATTCCGCTCGGCGGAAGGGTGAAGATCGCCCGCGAGGCGCATGCGGCGCTGTTCGTCTCGATCCACGCCGACACGATCTCGTCGGACACGACCAGCGTTTCTGGCGCCACCATCTACACGATGTCCGATCGCGCCAGCGACGCCGAGGCTGCGCGCACGGCGGAGAAGGAAAATCAGGCCGATGCGACCGCCGGCGTCGAAGGCAAGGAGGAGCCGAGCGGCGTCTCCGACATATTGTTCGACCTGACGCGGCGCGAGACGCGCGCCTACAGCCATGTCTTTGCCCGGACTCTCGTCAACTATTGGCGGGTCGCGGGGCGGCTCAACAAAAACCCCGAGCGGGCCGCGGGATTTCGGGTGCTGACGGCGCCGGACGTGCCCTCGGTCCTCCTCGAACTCGGCTATCTTTCCAACGTCAAGGACGCGAAATCCCTGGTTTCGCCGGAATGGCGCGACGAGACCTCCGGCAAGGTCGTCGCGGCGATCAATGCCTTCTTCGACTCGCGCGGCCCGACGACCGGGCAGGCCGCGCCGATCGAGCCCGCCGTGACCGGCAGCACCGCGCCGGCGCGCGTTGACGCGGCAGCCGCAACGACGGTATCGAAATAAGCCGATTTGGGTGCTGGCGGCGGCTTTGACGCGCCGGCTTGAGGCGGAACCTTGGCGCCTCACTATCAACACAAACGCACCGCACCTAAAGACCTGACTTTACGCGGCGTTGATCCTTGCTTCGACGCCAAGCGGTCCGATTGAACAGGGCCGTTTCGGAGATCTTTGCGGCGCTATCGCGCATGACGCGATTGCCGCGGGACTTCCATCCGGAATTCGCGCGAGCGGGCCGTCAAATGTGCAATTTACCCATGCCGCCGATTGCGCGCGCGCCGGATTTCGCTAAAACCGCGGCAGCTCCGCATCGATCCGATTCCCTTGCGCCGAACCACAGGCCGCAGCGCCGGCGCGGACGAAAAGGCCATATCTCGACATGCGGATGATCGTCCGGTTTCTCGGCTTCGTTTTCGCGAGCGCGACGATGCTCTTTGTCGTCGGCATCGCTGCGGCGGCGATCGTTATCTGGAAGTTCGAGCAGGATCTGCCGGACTATACGCAGCTCAAGAATTATGAGCCGCCGGTGATGACGCGCGTGCATGGCTCTGACGGTTCGGTGCTTGCCGAATATTCGCGTGAGCGCCGCCTCTATCTGCCGAGTTCGTCGATCCCGCCGCTGGTCAAGGACGCCTTCATCTCGGCCGAGGACAAGAACTTCTACACGCATCACGGCGTCGATATGGAAGGTATTGCCCGCGCCGTTCTCGTTCTTGTCGAAGGCGGCAAGCATGTGCAGGGCGCCTCGACCATCACCCAGCAGGTGGCGAAGAACTTCCTTCTGACGAACGAGCGTTCGTTCCAGCGCAAAATTCGCGAGGCGCTTCTGTCGCTGCGCATCGAAGGCGCCTATTCGAAGGAAAAGATCCTCGAGCTCTATCTGAACGAGATCTACCTCGGCCTCGGCAACTATGGTGTCGCCGCCGCGGCGCTGAACTATTTCGACAAATCGGTCTATGAGCTGACCGTCGCGGAAGCCGCCTATCTGGCCGCGCTGCCGAAAGCGCCGAACAATTACAATCCCTTCACCAAGCGCGAACGGGCGATCGACCGGCGCAATTGGGTCATCGATCGCATGGTCGAGAACGGCTATGTGAGCCGCGCCGCGGGCGAGAAGGCGAAGCTTGACCCGCTCACCATCACCCCGCGGGTGCTGTCGCCGAATACCTATGCCGCCGGTTATTTCGCCGAGGAAGTGCGGCGCGAGCTGCTCGAGCGCTATGGCGAAAAGAAGCTCTATGAAGGCGGCCTGTCGGTGCGCACGACGCTCGATCCGAAGGCGCAGATCATGGCGCGCCGCGCTCTGATCGACGGTCTCGTGCGCTATGACGAAGCGCATGGCTTCCGCGGTCCCATGCGGCACATCGATCTGGGTGCGGATTGGGGCGTCTCGCTCGCCGCCGTGCCGGCGCTCGGCGATGTCGCGCCTTGGCGCCTCGCCGTGGTTCTCGATACGGCCGAGGGCCAGCCGCATATCGGCCTGCAGCCGAAACGCGAGGCGTCGGGCGAGATCCGGCCTGAGCGCGAGACGGGCTATCTCTCCCCAGTCGGACTCAAATGGGCCAAGAAGCCGAACGAGCGCAGCTCGCTGGCGCCGGGCGATGTGGTCTATGTCGAGGCGCTCGACGGCAAGCCTGGGCAATATCGGCTGCGCCAGATTCCGGAAGTCAGCGGCGCCATCGTCGTGATGGACCCCTTCACCGGCCGTGTGCTCGCGATGGTCGGCGGATTTTCCTTCGATCAATCCGAATTCAACCGCGCGACGCAGGCGTGGCGGCAGCCGGGCTCGTCGTTCAAGCCGATCGTCTATGCGGCTGCGATCGACAACGGCTATACGCCTTCGACCATAGAGCTCGACGAGCCGATCGAGATCGATCAGGGACCGGGCCTCGGCGTGTGGCGGCCGGAAAACTTTGAGGGCAAGTCGAGCGGCCCGCATACGTTGCGCTATGGCCTCGAGCACTCGATCAACCAGATGACGGTGCGGCTCGCGCGCGACATCGGCATGCCGCTGATCGCCGCCTATGCCAAGAAGTTCGGCGTCTATGACGATCTGCCGAACTATCTCGCCATGTCGCTCGGCTCGGGCGAGACGACCTTGATGCGCATGACCACCGCCTATTCCATGCTGGCGAACGGCGGCAAACGGATCACCGCGAGCCTGATCGACCGCATCCAGGATCGCTGGGGCCATACGATCTACCGGCACGACAAGCGCATCTGCGAGGGCTGCGACGCGGCCAAATGGGACAATCAGTCCGAGCCGACGATCATCGATCAGCGCGAGCAGGTCATCGATCCGCTGACGGCCTATCAGCTTACCTCGATGATGGAAGGTGTCATTCAATATGGCACCGGCCAGGCGATCCGCGCCGTCGGCAAGCATCTCGCCGGCAAGACCGGCACGACGAATGACGCGAAGGACCTTTGGTTCGTCGGCTATTCACCCGATCTCACCGTCGGCGTGTTCATGGGCTATGACCGGCCGCGCTCGCTTGGCAACTCCGCCCAGGCGGCGCTCTATACCGCGCCGATCTTCCGCGACTTTATGAAGGCGGCGCTGGCGGATAAGCCCGATGTGCCGTTCCGCGTGCCGCCGGGCATCAAGCTCGTCACCGTCGATGCCAAGACCGGTCTGCGCGCGACCGGCGCCGGCGCCATTCTCGAAGCCTTCAAGCCCGGCACGCAGCCGCCGGACAGCTTCATGTACGGCACCACCGACCTGACGGCGCAGCATCCGGCGACGGTCGATCCCAACGCCGACCAATCGGCCGGCACCGGCACTGGCGGGCTTTACTAAGCCTTTCGCAGGCGCTTCGCCGAGGTGGCACTGTTTACAGCGCCCGCCCGGCTCACTATCTATGCCGCACCAACCGACCGCGCGCCCGAACGCGTGCTACCCCGAAGGACCTGAGAGCTCATGCGCGCCGAAGCCGAAGCGCTCCGCGAATCGATCAAGCAATCCTTGGGATTGCTGAGGAGGCATCTTTGACGTTGATGTCGCCACACGCCGCCTTGCCGAACTGAACGCCAAGGTCGAAGACCCCAATCTCTGGAACGATGCTGAGGCCGCGCAAAAGATCATGCGCGAGCGCACCGAGCTTGAGGAAAGGCTCGGATCGCTGAGCCGTTTCGAATCCGAGCTCGACGATGCCCTGACGCTTGTCGAACTGGCCGAGGCCGAAGGCGATGCCGCCTCCGAGGAGGAGGGGCTTGCGGAGCTGCGACGCCTGAAGACCGAGGCCGAGCGTCGCCAGATCGAGGCGCTGCTGTCGGGCGAAGCCGACGCCAACGACACCTATATCGAAGTGCATGCGGGGGCCGGCGGCACCGAGAGCTGCGATTGGGCGCGCATGCTGTTTCGCATGTATGCGCGCTGGGCCGAGCGGCACAAATTCAAGGTCGAGATCATTGAAGAGACGGTGGGCGACGAAGCTGGGATCAAATCCGGCACGCTGCTCGTCAAAGGCCACAACGCGCATGGCTGGGCGAAGACGGAATCGGGCGTGCATCGCCTTGTACGCATCTCACCGTTTGATTCCAATGCGCGGCGGCATACGAGCTTTGCCTCCGTATGGGTCTACCCGGTCATCGACGACCGCATCGAGATCGATGTGAAGGAGAGCGACTGCCGGATCGATACCTATCGCTCCTCCGGCGCCGGCGGCCAGCACGTCAACACGACCGATTCCGCCGTCCGCATCACCCATATTCCGACCGGCATCGTCGTTGCCTGTCAGCAAGAGCGCTCGCAGCATAAGAACCGCGCGACCGCCTGGAACATGCTGCGGGCGCGGCTCTATGAGCGCGAGATGGAAATCCGCGAAGCCGCGGCCGATGCGACGGAGGCATCCAAGAGCGAGATCGGCTGGGGACACCAGATCCGCTCTTATGTCCTGCAGCCCTATCAGCTCGTGAAGGATCTGCGCACCGGCATGACGTCTGGAACGCCGGGCGAAGTGCTCGACGGCGACCTCGACAATTTCATGGAGGCGTCGCTCGCGCAGAAGGTCAATGGCGGCGGCCCGATCGCGGTCGAAGATGTCGAATAATTCCGAGCCGGACGAGGCCCGCCCGCAACGGCAGAGGATCTTCAATCTTCCCGGCATCGTGCTCGCTCTCGCGGCTTTGCTGCTGGGCATTCATGTGCTGCGCAATCTTCTGCCGCTCGAACAGAATCTTGCAATCCTACAATATTTCAGCTTCGTGCCCGGCCGCTTCACCGCGATGTTTGCGCCGAACCAGATTGCCGAAACGCTCGCTGCCGCGCAGGCCAAGGGCGCGGCGAATGGCGAAGTCGCGCAATTTTTTCTCGGCAATGGCAGGCCGCTCTGGTGGACGCCGCTCACTTACGCCTTTCTGCACGCGAGCTATACGCATGTGGGCTTCAACTGCCTGTGGCTTGTGGCCTTCGGCGCGGCGGTCGCGCGCCGCTTCGGCAATCTGCGCTTCCTCTTGTTTTGCGTCGCGACGGCGCTCGCCGGCGCGCTCACCCATTATCTGACGCACATCACCGATCTGCAGCCGGTCATCGGCGCCTCCGCGATCGTGTCGGGGACGATGGCGGCCTCTGTGCGCTTCGTCTTCCAGCCGGGCGCGCCGCTTGGTGAAGGCGAGCTTGATCCGCGCCTAAGTGGAATCGCTTACCGGCAGCCGGCTTTACCATTGCGCGCGATCATCACGGACCGCCGCGCGATGGGTTTTTTGATCGCTTGGTTCTTCGCCAATCTGCTTTTCGGCTTGGCGCCGCAGCTTGCGGGCTTTGGCGGTGCGTCGATCGCCTGGGAGGCGCATCTCGGCGGTTTCATCGTCGGGCTCTTTGCATTTCCGTTTTTCGATCGCGCCGCGCCCGAGCTTCCCACCTATACTGAGCCGCTTTGATTTCGTAGTGCTTTCGACGTCGTCTTGAATCACTCGATTTTGGCTCGGCCGCAGCGCAGCGTAAGAAGGCATGTTGTATGCCTCGTCGTCGCTTCTGGTTAATGGTGCGATTGCATCAAATCTTTGCGGCGGGTCGCACCGCTTTCGGCAATGTTTTTTTGCAGTGCGGACGCGGATGAAAATCTCTGCCTTTCGATATTGGATAATTCTTGTTTCTTGCGCGCGCTTGAGAACCAGCGCATTCTTTGTGGCTCCAATCGCCGGCTTAAGAGCGATGGAGGGAGGCGCTACGCATAGCTGCAGCGAAACAGGGAGAGGCTTTCCATGACAGTCGCGCGGATTTTGTCAACGAAAGGTCGTGAGGTTGCAACAACGCAGCCGCATCGCACTTTGAAAGAGGTGGTCGACCTTCTTGCGGCGCGCAACATCGGCGCCGTAGTGGTCTCTGATGTTCAAGGCTCCGTCTTGGGCATTCTGTCGGAGCGGGACATTGTGCGCGCCATCGGCACGCGCGGTGTCATGGCGCTCGATGACGCCGTGTCCATGCATATGACGACGAAAGTCATCACTGCCGCAGAAGAAGATACTGTGCTTGCAACCGTCGAGAAGATGAATATCGGCCGCTTCCGGCATTTGCCAGTGCTCAGCAATGGCAAGCTCGCCGGCATCATCTCGATCGGCGATGTCGTGAAATTCCGTCTCGAGGAGATGGAGCACGAGCAGTCGGCGATGCGCGAATATATCGCTTCGGTCTAGGACTGTTCCGCATCTGCCGTCGGGCGCGGCGCGGAAATATATATTCGGCAATATCGGCGACGCCCGCCGGGCGGGGCCAGCCGATCGTGATGAGCTTTCGGCACGGTGAAGGATTGGCGCGCAGTCTCAGGTGTCGTCTTTGACGAGATGAACGCCGCCGGCATCGGTAACGATCTGGCGGTAGAAGCAGGAGCGCCGCCCTGTGTGGCAGGCGCCGCCGTCGCCGCCCGGCTCGACCTTCATCAAAAGCACGTCCTGATCGCAATCGGTGCGGAGCTCCGTGACCTTCTGAACTTGGCCGGAGGTGTCGCCCTTGCGCCAAAGGTTCTGTCGCGAGCGCGACCAATAATGCGCGATCCCCGTCTCCAGCGTGAGACGCAGGGCGTCGGCATTCATGAAGGCGAACATTAAGATCGCGCCGTCGCGGGCATCGAGGGTGATGCAGGCAATCAGCCCGTCGCGATCGAAGCGCGGGGTGAAGCGGACGCCTTCCTCGAGATCGTGCTTATCGCCGGGGCTGTCGAAGGGCAGGGTCTCGCTGCCATTGCTCATCTGGCATTGCTCATGGGCCGGTTACCCTTCTTGCGCGCCGTGACAGGGAGCGAAGGCCGCAATCGCGGCCTTCGTTTACTTGTTGCGCACCAGCGACAGGAACCGCACCTGCTCGGCCGGGTCGTCGCGAAAGACGCCGGTGAACTGGTTGGTGATCGTCGTCGCGCCCTGTTTCAGGACGCCACGCATCGACATGCACATATGCTCGGCTTCGATCATCACCGCGCAGCCGCGCGGATGCAGATAATGCTCGATCGCTCCGATAATCTGCGCGGTCAGCGCTTCCTGCGTCTGCAGGCGCTTGGCGAAGATGTCGACGAGGCGGGCGAGCTTCGACAGGCCGACGACGCCATGTTCGCTCGGATAATAGGCGATATGTGCTTTTCCGACGAAAGGCACCATGTGGTGTTCGCAATGCGACGAAAAGGATATGTCGCGCACGAGAACCAGATCGTCGTAGCCCTGCACCTCTTCAAAGACGCGGGCGAGCACGTCGCTTGCATCGTCGCGATAGCCGGCGAAGAACTCCTCATAGGCTTTCGCGACACGCTGCGGCGTATCGAGCAAGCCTTC
>JBKQRA010000089.1:0-2614 GCA_052144065.1 Methylovirgula sp.
GTTGAACGCCCCCAGGGCTGTCAAGCCGCGCCATGCCAACCAAAATCGCTCAGGATCCGAAGCCCAATCCCATGGACTGGTTGGTGATTAGGGCGGTTCCACCGAAGGCACCCGGCAAAACTCAAACTGTCGTAGCGAGCGCAGTCGCGCCCGCTTTTGTTTCCACCGCCGAGAGACTCCGCGACCCTACCTTACGTAAAGATAAATTCCTTGGTTTTCAATTCGCGGACCTGGTCGCGGAGCTTGGCGGCCAGTTCGAATTCGAAGCGCTTGGCGGCCTCGCGCATGTCGTTTTCCAGCTTAGAGATAAAAGCGTTAAGTTCATCCTGTGATTTAAGTTCCGGCAGGCCTTCCACCGATTGAGTTATGTCGGCGTAGTCGGCCTCGACAATCTGTGCCAGCGCCATGTCGACCGGGCGCACGATACTCTGCGGCGTAATCCCGTTTTCATCGTTGTAGGCCCGCTGAATTGCCCGGCGGCGCTCGGTTTCGCCGATGGCCTTGCGCATGGAATCCGTCATGCGATCGGCGTAGAGGACAGCCCGTCCCTCTACGTTGCGCGCGCAGCGCCCGATGGTCTGAATCAGCGAGCCCGCCGAACGGAGAAATCCCTCCTTGTCGGCATCGAGGATGGCGACCAGCGAAACCTCCGGCAAATCAAGACCTTCGCGCACTAAGTTAATCCCAATCAGCACGTCGAAAGCGCCCTTGCGCAGATCGCGCAGAATATTAATGCGCTCCAGGGTTTCGATCTCCGAGTGCAGGTAGCGGCAGCGCACCCCAACCTCGCTGTAGTATTCGGCGAGGTCCTCGGCCATGCGCTTGGTCAAGGTTGTTACCAGCACCCTCTGACCCTTGTTCACCCGCTCGCGGATCTCGTGCAGAAGGTCGTCGATCTGCCCCTTGACCGGACGAACCTCGACCTCGGGATCGACTAGGCCGGTCGGGCGAATGATCTGCTCGACGACCACGCCGGCCGATTTGGTCAACTCATAAGGCCCTGGCGTTGCAGAAACATAGATGGCTTGGTTCACGCGATTCTCGAACTCTTCAAAAGTCAGCGGACGATTGTCCAGGGCGCTCGGCAGGCGAAATCCATACTCGATCAGCGTCTGTTTGCGCGAGCGGTCGCCGTGCCACATGCCATGCAGTTGGGGCACGGTCTGGTGCGACTCGTCGATAAAAACCAGGAAGTCGCGGGGAACGTAGTCGAGCAGGGTGGGGGGCGGCTCGCCGGGCAGACGGCCGGTAAAGTGCCGCGAGTAATTCTCGATGCCGTGGCAGTAGCCCATCTCCTTGATCATCTCCAGGTCGAAGCGGGTGCGCTGGTGGACGCGCTGCGCTTCGACGATGCGGCCCTGCTTTTCCAGTTCAGCCTCCCACCAGGCAAGCTCTTGCAGGATGGACTCGACGGCGGCGCTCTTCGACTCCGGCTTCATCACGTAATGGGTCTTGGGATAGATGGGCAGGCGAGCGTACTTCTGCTTGACGGTGCCGAAGAGCGGATCAATTTGAGACAGCGATTCGATCTCGTCTCCCCACAGCTCTATGCGGTAGGCGTTGTCGTCGTAGGTGGGGAAGACTTCGATGACGTCGCCGCGCACCCGGAAAGTGCCGCGGCGGAAGTCGGCGTCGGTGCGCTCGGAGAGGATCTCTACGAGCTTGCTGGTGATGTCCTGCCGGCGGATTTTCTGGCCGCGCTCGAGGAAGAGCAGCATGCCGTAATAAGCCTCCGGCGACCCCAGGCCGTAAATGCAGCTCACCGAGGCGACAATGATGCAGTCGCGGCGCTCGAACAGAGACTTGGTGGCCGAGAGCCGCAGCTTGTCGAGCTCGTCGTTGACGGTTGCCTCTTTCTCGATGTAAACGTCGCCGGCCGGAATGTAAGCCTCAGGCTGGTAGTAGTCGTAATAAGAGACGAAGTACTCGACCGCATTGTGCGGAAAGAAGCTCTTGAACTCGTGATAAAGCTGCGCCGCCAGAGTCTTGTTGTGCGCCAGAATGAGCGCCGGACGGTTGACCTCGGCGATGATCTTGGCCATGGTAAAGGTCTTGCCAGAGCCGGTCACGCCGAGCAGAACCTGGTGCTTCTCGCCCTCGAAGAGGCCACGCGAGAGTTGCTCAATTGCCGTAATTTGATCGCCTTGCGGCTGATACCTCGACTCCAGCTTGAACTGCATAGCGCGACTCCCCCGCCCACAGAAATGAATCCGAGCGAATGGGTAACCTTTGATTATAGACGGTTAGGAAGGGAAGAACGGTCCATACCGTCTAGACGGAGATTCGAGGAGTGAGCCTGAAAGGCCCCAGCCCGCATAGCGGGCAAGAGATGGTAGCCCCAGGCGCGAGCCTGGGGTAAGGTTAGGTCTGGAGCGACAGCCCCGGAGGGGCGTAAGAATGGCGCACACCTTCACTAGTCTGCTTATGCACGTCATCTTTTCCACCCGCGACCGTGCGCCGTTGATTGCTGACGGAATCAGGGCCGACCTGCATGGCTATCTAGGCGGGATTCTGCGTGAACTGCGCGCGACGACATTATCATTGGCGGCACGGCGGATCACGTTCACCTGCTGATGAGGTTGCCGGCGGATCTCGCCGTCGCGGATTGCCTCCG
>JBKQRA010000090.1:0-44179 GCA_052144065.1 Methylovirgula sp.
AGTCTTCCATGGCCTTCCTGTTGCGCTGCGGCACTATAGAGGCGCATGCTCGCGTTTCAATCCGCCGAGGGGCACAGGGATTGCGGCAAAAGGCGCTGGAGCAGAGGAATCTGGACGAAAGGGCGCCGGACCAAAAGGCTCTGGACTTGGCCCGTCCCGCCATGCTCTAAGCTGCCGCAAAGCAAGGGCCTGGAACCTTTCGGTTTCCAACTTTCGGACGTTTATCATGGCCGATCACGTCACGCCGCATTTCCACAATCAGCCCGGTGTCCCCCAGATACGGATCGGGGCGAAAGAGTTCATGTGCGTCGGCGCCCTTCCGCCTTTCGATCATCCGCATATTTTCATCGACATGGGCGACGACAAGGATGCGATCTGCCCCTATTGCTCGACGCATTTCATCTATGACGCCACGCTGCACGGCGGCTGCGAACCGCCGGAATGCGCCTATGAGCCAGCAGAACACGTTTAGATAAAAGTGAGCGACGCCCGGGCATGAGCGACGCGCCGCATGCGCTGATCGCCGGAGCCGGAATCGGCGGGCTCACCGCCGCTTTGTGCCTTGCCCGTGCGGGCTTTCGCGTCAGCCTCTTCGAACGCGCCAAAGTCCTGCAAGAGGTCGGCGCCGGGCTGCAGATCTCGCCCAATGCAAGTAGCATCCTGCGCGATCTTGGTGTCCTGCCGCATGTGTCCGGTGCGCTCGCACCGCAAGCGCTCAACATAAGGCGCGGCCGCGACGGCGACCTTTTGCAGAGCCTGCCGCTACAGGATGCCGAGCGCCGCTGGGGGGCGCCCTACCTCTTCATTCACCGCGCCGATCTGCACAATGCTTTGCTCGAAACCGTTCGACGCAATCCGGCGATCAGCATCACGGCGGACACCGAGATCGCCGGCTTCTTCCCTGGCAAAGACTCAATCGACGTCGAAACACGCGCGAATGGCAGCACGCAACGCGTCAAAGGCGACTGTCTGATCGGCGCCGACGGTCTGCGCTCCGCCGTCCGGCGGGAATTGAGCGCGCGGCGGCTCAAGACGCGCGGCGCCGGCTGGCCACCGCTCCCCGATCATGCCCGCCACCTCGCCTGGCGCACCCTCATCGATGCCAATGATGTCGCGCCGGCGTTCCGACGGCCCGAAAGCACCCTTTGGCTCGGCTCCAAAGCGCATATCGTCAACTATCCTCTGCGCGAAGGCAGCGTGATCAATGTCATCGCCGTCGTCGAAGCGCCCGTCGCCATCGACTGGAACGTCGATATCTGGTCGCAAAACGGCGCAGCGGAAACGATCGCGGCGCGTTTTTGCGATTGGAGCCGCGAGGTCCGCGATCTCATCGGCGCGGCGCGTGATTGGCGCACATGGCCACTGGTCGATCTCGATCCCTTGCCCGAATGGACGTCTGGCCGCGTCGCGCTGCTCGGCGACGCGGCGCATCCGATGCTGCCTTTTCTCGCGCAAGGCGCGGCGCAGGCGATCGAAGATGCGGCCATGCTTGGGGCCATGCTGTCGCCGCAATCGCCGATCGAGCCCTGTCTCGCTGCCTATGCGGCAGCACGCCGGCCGCGCGCCAATCGCGTGCAGTCCGGCTCACGCCGGCAGGCCAAAATCTATCATCTCGGCGAGCCCGCTGCTTTTTTCCGCGACATTGCGCTGCGCGCAATGAGCCAAGGCCAATTGCTTGGCCAATATGATTGGCTCTATCGCGTAAGACCCGATGTAAAATAGCATTTTTACGGATTACGCTGCCGGTCGGCGGGAGCTAAACCCAAACATGGCATATTGCAGGCCGCAATTTTTCTGAAGATAGTCCAGCAGAAAATCTTCGCGACGCATTCCTTGCGTAAGCAAACACCCCTAATTTAGCCCGCTCCGGCGCAGGAATCGATTTTGCGTTTCCACAGCATGCTGAGACGGGCGAATGAGCGCACGAACCAAAATGGCTGAGCCCGAGCTTGAGCGGCCGGATCTCCGCACGGCGCATGTCATTGTCGTTGCCAATGAAAAGGGCGGCACCGGCAAATCGACGCTTTCGATTCACATCGCCATCGCGCTGTTGAAAGCAGGCTTCAGCGTCGCTTCCATCGATCTCGACACGCGCCAGCGCACGCTCACCCGCTTTCTGGAAAACCGCCACTCCTGGGCCGCCAATGCGCCTTGGGAGGTCGAGCTGCCCTTTCACCGCGCGCTGGAGCGTGGGACATCCGCCAATCTGCAGGACAATGAGACGGCGGAATTCGGCGCCTTCGCCGCGGCAGTCGCGGAGGTCGAGCATTCCTATGAATTCGTCGTCATCGACACGCCGGCCTCCGACTCCTACCTGATGCGGCTGGCCCATTCGCTCGCCGACACGCTTGTGTCGCCAGTGAACGATTCCTTCATCGACGTCGACGTGTTCTCGCGCGTCCACCATGACCGCAGCCAGCGCGGTCAGGTCGCCCATTATGCCGATCTCGTGCTCGAGGCGCGGCGCAAGCGCCGGCTCGTCGATCAGGGAATCATCGATTGGGTGCTGGTGCGCAACCGCATGTCGTCGATCCAATCCAACAATGCAAAGCAGATTAGCGCCAGCCTGTCGCGCCTCGCGGTCGAGCTGCAGTTCCGCCCGACCGAAGGCCTGCATGACCGGGTGATCTTCCGTGAGCTGTTTCCGATCGGCCTGACCGCACTCGATCCGATTCAAGAGGCGATGCGCAGCGGCACGCTGTCCGCCTCGCAATTGGCGGCGCGCACGGAGATCGAAAGCCTCGTCAAGACGCTGCAATTGCCGGAGCGCAGCCGCGGCCTCGCGCATCTTCAAGCCCGGCACGAATGGTATGAGCGGATCGCCCGCTATTATCGCGATCTCGGCATGAGTGCATGAGACCGGCGCGTGAGGCTCACCCGCCTTGCGCGAGATCGGTCACGACTTTCGCCAGGCGATTGATGACGGACGCCCAGCCATTCTCGCTCGCCATGATCGCATGCACAGCGGCACCGTCCTTGGTGAAGCCCGAATGTTCGAGCCGCACATGCGTGCCGTTGGGCAAGGGCGAGAGCGTCCAGGTCAAAACCGTATCGATGTAGTGACCGAAGCCTTCGAGCTCATGCGAGCCGCCGCGCCAGGAATATTGCAGGCGCCAGAAAGGTTCGGCCGCCAGAACCTCGCCTTCCGAGACTCCGTCCCAGGACCCGACCGCCTGCGTCTGGAAGGTGAATTTATGGCCGACTTCCGGCGAAAAATCATTCGGCATGAACCATTGCGCGATGAGTTCAGAATCGGTCAAAGCCTCCCAGATCGTCTCGCCCGGTTCGATCAGCATGCCTTCAATGGTGATCGGCTGCAGCGCCTCATCCGTATCCGCAATCATCACACCCCCTCCGCCGTCGCGCTGTCCGTTGCGAGATCATATTGCTCGATGAGCGCGAACAGGACCTTCTTCAACGTGCCTTCGACCTTGATCTCGGAGGTCTTGTTGAGACGCAGCCGACGCACCGTCCAATTCATCGCAAGATTGGGTTCATCAATTCGATAAACCTCGATCGAGGCGGCATCGATGCCCTTTTCGCGAAGCCCGTCGAGCACGAGCGCTTCGAGTTCAGCAGCGGATTTTTGCGCCTTCGGCATGGCCGGCCCCAATCATGATCCACCATTTCAAAAGCAATTGTCGTGCTTGGAGCAGTAAAGGCGACGCCGGGCACCAAGTCCGGCATTGGCATAAATTCTGCTTTCTTGAGGCACGACTGCCATGACCTTTCTCGGCGAGGGAGATAGGAAATGCTTCCAACGACAATATTGGTCGATGAATTGCCGCGTTGTGTCGTGCGTCCCACGGACAAGAAGGCGCTCGACCGTTTCATCCGCAACGCCAAGAGCTATCTGCTGGCGGACAAGCCCGAGGGCAAGGTCACCTATCGGGAAGCCGATGAGACCGAGAACGCCAAATGGTACAGCGCCTATGGGCTGCATAAGGCCTGGGGCGGCGACGACGACCATTTCTTCGGGATACCGCTATAGCGGCCACTAGCGTGGTGCTTTAAGCGCGCCGGGATTGAGCTTGGCGCGTTGGCTTACCTTCCGACACTTGCCGCCTGCCGCTTGCGCGGCCCACCTGCCGCCTGCCGCTTGTGCGGCCGAGGAATTCCTATAGCCTCGGCCGCATTCGCATTTTCATCGTACATTTTCAAACATCTTGATCTCTGGAAGCACTGCCATGGCTCAAGAGACGGCTGACGGCGGCATGCAGCCGCCGGCGCATTTTCCGAAGCAGGCTGTCGTCGTCATTCATGGCATCGGCGAACAAGTGCCGATGGACACGATCAAAGCCTTTGTCCGCGCGGCCTGGGAAACCGACACTGTCATCACGCAAAACGGCATGCCGGATCACGCGGAGGTCTGGAGTAAACCCGATCTACGCACCGGCTCGCTTGAATTGCGCCCCATCACGACGCGGCAAAGCACTTCCAAACATTGGCGGCCACGCGGTGTGCGCACCGATTTCTACGAGCTTTACTGGGCCGATCTGTCGGCGGGATCGACGCTCGGCGCCATTGAAAATTGGATTTTTGGCCTGTTGTTTCGCAATCCCTGCAAAGAAGTACCGCGCGAAGTTCGCGGCGCATGGATTTTACTTTGGCTGCTGTCGCTTGGCATTCTGTATCTCCTCGGCGCGCCGATGTTCAAGCCAACAGATTCGATCTTCTGCTTCCATCCTTACGGCTGGGAGAGCCATCTGCCGTCATGGTTCGGAACAATGCTGGGCGCAGTGCTCGCCTATGTCGCGAACCACTATCTCATTCCCTATGTCGGTCGCGTCGTGCGCTATACGCGTGCGACACCGGAAAATATCGCGGCCCGAAAAGCGATCAGAGAACGCGGCCTCAAGCTATTGGCTGCTCTGCATGACGATAATTATGAGCGCATCATTCTCGTCGGCCATAGCCTGGGATCCATTCTCGCCTATGATCTGATCAACTACTTCTGGGCCGATCACGCCACCGCCTACACGATCGCCGAATCCTCCGCCGAGTTCGAAACTTTTAAGCGTGTCGAAGCGGCGCTTGCCGCTTACCGTGCCGATTCATCCGACGCGAAGCTAGACGCTTTCCGTGAGGCGCAACGCACCTATAGCAGTCTCTTGCGTCGGCGCGTCAGACCGACAAAAGACGACGGCAGCATCGATCGCGCTCATGACGGGCGCTGGCTTATCACGGATCTCGTCACCCTCGGAAGTCCGTTGACGCACGCCGATTTCCTGCTCACCTCGAAACTCTCGGACTTCAAAGACCGCATCGCGACACGGGACTATTCAGCCGCGCCGCCGATCCCGGAAGTTTTAGATCCGGAGAATATCGCTCATGCGCGCCTTGCAAATCTTCCGCTGAGGCCGGCCAGCAAGCCCGAGCTTCTGTCATTCCCTTTCGTCCCTAAGGACAGCCAAGAGCTGCATTGGCAGATGCATCATGCGGCGGTCTTCGCGGCGACGACTTGGACGAATATCTACGATCCATCGCATTTCATCTTCGGCGGCGATTTCGTTTCCGGGTCACTCAAAAAGCTGTTCGGCGACGGCGTGGAAGAAATCAATCTCGCCGAACGGCGCGGCCGCAAATCATGGGGCTTCACCCATACGAAATATTGGTGGCAACCGCGCGATTACGATCCAGCGACGACGCCACCAGCGCCCCATATCGTCGCGCTGCGCGAAGCGCTCAATCTCGCAGGCCAGATTCGTCCGCTATGAATGGGAAAGCAGAATGGTGCGGGCGGCCGGAATCGAACCGGCACAGGCCTTTCGGCCCTACGGATTTTAAGTCCGTTGCGTCTACCAGTTTCGCCACGCCCGCAGTGTCACGCAGCGTTCACTGAATAGAAGCTGCGCGGCGCTTTGTCGATGAGGGAAATGGCTCACCGGCCCTCCGCGATCGGCGCCTGAAAGGCAAGCCCGAGATCCCAGGGAAAATAGATCCAAGTGTCCTGCGAGACCTCGGTCATGAAGCTGTCCACATAGGGGCGCCCTTGCGGCTTAGCGTAAACGGTCGCCACATGCGCCTTGGGCAAAAGCTTGCGGACGATCCGCACCGTCGCGCCCGTGTCGGCGAGATCATCGACGACCAGAATGCGGGCACCGCCGCCCGCCGCGATCTCCGGCGCGATCGGCTTCAGGACCTCGAGCTTTCCCTGTCTGTTGTCGGCATCATAGCTTGCGATGCAGATGGTCTCGAGCACCCGCAGCTCGAGCTCGCGGGCGATGATCGCCGCCGGCACGAGACCGCCGCGGGTGATCGCGACGATCGCCGTAAAGCGCTCGAGCTCGGCAAGCCGCCAGGCGAGCGCCCGCGCATCGCGATGGAATTGATCCCAGGACACATGGAACGCCTTGTCGGCGGAAGGATCGTGCATCGTCAGACTTTTTCGGTCTGAAGCCGCGCCAGAAAGGCTTCGATCTTCGCTACCGCCTGCGCGACCTCTTCGGCATTCTTGCCGCGCACGACGATCTCATTGTTGTAGCGCCCATCCGCCATCGACGGATATGAGCCGATGGTGAGTGAAGGATAGAGATCGGCGACAGCGGAGAGATCGGCCGCATAGGCGCCTTCCGCCACATTGCCGGCGACGATCGTCGTCGACACCGTCAGCGCCCCCGTCTCGAGCTTGGGACCCACGGCGGTCAGCATCGCCTGCATAATGGTCGGCACGCCGGCCATGACGATGACATTGCCGATCCAGAAGCCCGGAATTTTGGAGACCGCATTCTCGACGAGAGCGGCGCCCTTCGGCACCCGCGCCATGCGCCGGCGCGCCTCGTTCAGCTCCTCCGGCTTGATCCATTGCAGCAGCAGCGCGATGATCCGCGGGTCTTCGGCGATTTCGACATTGAAGGCCGCAGCAACGGCATCGGCCGTCATGTCGTCATGTGTCGGCCCGATACCGCCCGTCGTGAAGACATAAGTGTAGCGCGCGCGCATCGCGTTCAGCGCGTCAACGATCTCGGCGATGATATCGGGAACGACGCGGACCTCGCGCAGATCGATGCCGATCTCGGTCAGATAATCGGCGACGAAGCCGATGTTCTTGTCCTTGGTCCGGCCCGACAGGATCTCGTCGCCGATCACCAGAAGCGCGGCGGTCACGGATTTGACGGGCGTGGACGGCGTGTCATTCATGGGGGATCAAACCTGCCTCGGCCCCAAGATCATGGCCAAGATCTAAGGCCTCAAGATTTAGCATGAACGGCCAAGCGTTTCGATCACTTCAAAAGCCGGTGCCGGACGTCGCCTCGCGGCTTGTCCACATATTCATAAAATCAAATGATTTCAATGTGCTGGATTTTAAAGTGATCTTGGCGACGCGGCGTGCGAGACCGTGCGTTCGTCAAGCGCCACGGTCTTGACCAGGGCGAAGACCGGATCGCCGGGCGCCAGGCCAAGCTCCGCGACAGAGCGATGCGTCGCCATTGCATAGAGCTTGCCGTCGCCATCGAGCGCGATGTCGACGATCGCCAACGGGCCTTCGATCGCGACCGACTCCACCTTGCCGGCGAGCATGCCCTGCGTGCTCATTTGCACGGGCGGCGCCTTGGACAAAGTAACGTCGGTTGCCCTCACAATGATCCGCGCCTTGATGCCTTCGGGCCCCGCCGGTCCGGCCAGCCAGATTTTTCCGGCCGGATGGATGAGCTCAGTCAGGCCATAGGACGTGTCCGTAGGACCGATCCGCATCGTCAGCACGCTGGAGCGGCCAAAGCGTGGATCATCCGCCGCACTCGCGGTCGCGCTCAAAACATCCTCCGGCGCGCCGATCGCCTTGACGCAGCCGTTCTCCAAAACGACGACGCACGCGGCCAACCTCGCAACCTCCTCGATTGCATGAGACACATAGACGATCGGGATCTTGAACTCGTCGCGCAAGGTCTCGATGAGCGGCAGGATTTCGAGGCGGCGCTGCACATCGAGCGCCGCGAAAGGCTCGTCGAACAGCAAAAGCCGCGGGCATGAGAGAAGCGCGCGGCCGATGGCGACGCGCTGACGCTCGCCGCCCGAAAGCTTGTTCGGCCAGCGCTTCAGCAAATGACCAATCCCTAAGGTCTCGACGACGGATTCGAAGCTGACGCGACGCGCATGGCCCGGCGCAAACCAGCGGCCGAAACGCAAATTCTGGGTGACGTCGAGATGCGGAAAGAGATGCGAGTCCTGAAAGACGAGGCCGATGCGGCGCCGATAGGGCGGCACGAAGGTGCCGGCATCGACATCCGTCAACACGCAATCATCAATGATCACATGGCCGGCGTCCGGCCGCTGCAGCCCGGCGATCAGGCTGATCGAGGTCGATTTGCCCGAGCCCGACCGGCCGAAGAGCGCGGTGATGCCTTCATTGTTTTTGAAAGCGATGTCGAGTTCGAATTTGCCGAAGTGCCGGCGCAAAGCGACATCGATCATCCGAGTCTCGCAAACCTCTGCTCGGCGCGCTTCTGGACGAGTTCCGAGCCGATCAGCGCCACGAGGGCTATGATGATCGAAACGGCCGTCAAGCGCAAAGCGCTGGCATCGCCGTCCGGCACTTGCGTATAAGTATAGATTGCCGCCGAAATGGTTTGGGTCTCGCCTGGAATATTCGAGACGAAGGTGATCGTCGCGCCGAATTCGCCAAGCGAGCGGGCAAAGGCGAGGATCCCGCCGGCGATGATGCCCGGCAGCGCGAGCGGCAGGCTCACGATCAAGAAAGTGACGAACGGTCCGGAGCCGAGCGTACCGGCCGCCTGCTCGAGCCGATGATCGATCGATTCAAACGACAGCCGCATCGCCCGAACCATCAGCGGAAAGCCCATGACCGCGCAGGCGAGCGCCGCGCCGGTCCAGTGAAAGGCGAAGACAATGTTGAAATGCTGCGCGAGATAGGCGCCGATCGCGCCCCTGCGACCGAAGGTCAGGAGCAGCAGATAGCCGGTGACGACCGGCGGCAGCACGAGGGGCAGATGAATGATGCCGTCGATCAGCGTCTTGCCGGGAAACTCCCAGCGCGCCAGCGCAAAGGCTACGAAAATGCCGAAGGGAAGCGCGACGAGGGTAGCGACGATGGCAATCCGCAAAGTGAGAAGAATGGCGGTCCATTCTTCCGGCGTGATTTGCAACACTGCTGTATTTCCTAGAATATTGGAATTTCTGCGCTTGTCGGCCCTCCTCGGCGATCTGTCAAGCGATGGCGCGCGGCACAATCCGCGGAAAGCCCCGCCGCGCTTGGCCCTTTCAAAGCGTCTCTTCAGAGGGTCTCGTCGCCCATCCCGATGCTCACGCGCAGACGGCCGGCATCGATCCAGAAGCGCAGCTGACAATAGGTCGCAAGATAATGTAGCGCGACCAAAGCCGCGCCGAGGCCCGCGGCGGCGCCGACGCCGAGCGCCCAGCGCGGCCCGAAATTATCCGCGACCCAGCCGACGACCGGCGCGCCGACCGGTGTGCCGCCGAGCGCGATCGCGAGCAAGATCGCCATCACGCGTCCGCGCATGGCCGGCTCGGTCGAGAGCTGGATGAGGCTGTTCGCCGAAGTGGTGAAAGTCTGCGCCGCTATGCCGAGCGGAACGAGCGCCAGACCAAAGAGCGCATAATTCGGCATCGAAGCCGCGAGCGCGCAGCCAAATCCGAAGGCGGCGACGCCGACCATGAGCAAGGCCATGTTCGGTCGTCCGCGTGTGGCGGCCAACAGCGCGCCGATCACCGAGCCGATCGCCATCATCGAGGCCAGAAGCCCATATTGGCTCGCGCCCGCATGAAATACCGAAACCGACATGGTCGAGATGAAGATCGGGAAATTCGCGCCGAAGGTGCCGATCAAGAAGAACATCAGCATCGCCGCCTTCAGATCCGGGCGATCCCAGACATAGCGGAAGCCTTCAACCAAATTGCCGGGCGCTCGAACGGCCCTATGGGTCGGATGGAGTTCATGCGGACGCAGCAGCAGAAGCGCGCAGAGGACCGCGGCAAAGGACGCGGCATTGATGAGAAAGACGATGCCAGATCCGACCGCCGCGATGAGAACGCCGGCGACGGCCGGACCGATCATCTGCGCGGCGTTGAAGGAGGTGGAATTCAGCGCAACGGCATTCGACAGATGGTCTTCGCCGACGAGCTCCGCGACGAAGGTCTGCCGGGCCGGCGCATCGAAAGCGGTCACGCAGCCGAGCAGAAAGGCGAAGACATAGACATGCCAGAGCTGCACGAGACCGGTGACGGTGAGAAGGCCAAGGCCGAGCGCCAGCAGTCCCATCGCGCCCTGGGTGATAAAGAGCAGCTTGCGACGGTCGAGATGATCGGCGGCAAAGCCGGTCCAGGGCAAAAGCAGAAGCATGGGGCCGAACTGCAGCGCCATGACGATGCCAACCGCCGTCGCATTGTTATGCGTCAGGCCGGTGAGCACGAGCCAATCCTGCGCCGTGCGCTGCATCCATGTGCCGATATTGGAAATCAGCGCGCCGACCGCCCAAAGGCGATAGTTGAAGCCGTTCAGCGAACGGAAAGTGCCTGCCATCGAAGCTCCTATCCTTCCGGGAAATTGCCGCCGTGAAAGCGGCCGAAGCCGCGCGCCGACGCGACGCCTGTAAGCGCTACGCCGAGGCCCAAAGCGACGGCATGCGGCGTCACGCGCAGATCAAAATTGCCGACGCGGCAGATCAGCAGATAGGCGACGACGAGATTGAAGAAGCCCCAAAGCACATTCACCGTGGAGGACGAGAGACCTTGGCCCGGCGGCGAGGCAAACGGGCTTTGAAATGGCCGGCCCATGACGCCGCTCACGAAATGCGGCACGGCATTGGTGAGAACCGCGCCACCAAAGAAATAAGAAAGAAAATGCAACCATGCCATCGTCAGCGCTCCTTGGATCTCACGCATGCGCCGTTTCGAGAAGATCGAGGATCTCCTGCGTCGTGCCCATTTCGCTCAAGCGTGGAAAAATGCGCGTGACACTGTTCTCATGCGCATCGGCGTTGAGATCCGTGATCGCGTCCACCGCTATCGTGACGTTGAAGCCAAGCTCATAGGCGTTGCGCGCCGTTGACTCGACGCCGATGCTGGTCGCGACGCCGACGATCACGAGCTGCGTGACGCTGAGCTGCTTCAGATATGATTCGAGATCGGTGTTGGTGAAAGCCCCCCACGTACGCTTCGTCACCGTATGATCTTGCGGCTGACGGTTCAGCTCAGGCACAAGCTCCGTCCAGTCCGGCGGCAGCGTGCCGAAGTTCGGCACACGGCCCGTGCGGCCTGGCGCGCCGCCTGCCACATTGACGAGTACGACCGGCAGGCTATGACGCCGAAAGGAGTCGGCCAACGCGCCGGCCTGCGCAACGATGTGCGCGAAAGGATGAACCGTCGGAAGGCCCGCAAGGCCCTTCTGCAGATCGATCACAATCAAAGCGGTCTTCGGATCGAGCGCCGTGACAGCCATGCACATCTCCTTGGATAACACGCGAAACACACGCGTCTCGGTGCTTGACGCATGACGCGTCACCTCTCGGCGAGACGTTTCAGAATCGCGCCGGCCGCGAACAAAATGTCCTGATCCTTGTCGTCGAGCTTCTCGATCGCTTGCGCCAGCCAGGCCTTCTTCGCGTCGCCCAGACGCTTGCGCAGCGCCGCGCCTTTGGCGGTCAGCACGATATTCATTTGCCGCCCATCGGTTGGATGCGGCCGGCGCTCCACCATGCCGTTCTCTTCGAGCGCCGCGATGATCGTGCCCATCGATTGCGGCTTCATGCCTTCGGCCCGCGCGAGCTCCGCGGCGGTCGCGGGCCCCTCGGTATCGAGACGCTTCAAAACGATGAGCTGCGTCCAAGAGAGCTCATCCGAATCGCCTTCGGCGCGGACGCGGCGGACCAACAGACTGATCGCCTGGATGAGATCGGTGACGGCGGGATCGAGAGACTTTCGCGACATTGCACCAGCTAAATAACAAAAGACAGTTCAACTTACAAGTTTTACTTATCAGTTTGACTGTCTTTTTGAGCAATGACGTTCCGGGCCCGGGAACCCACTCCGCCAATGTTTGGCTAAAGCAAAGGCATCAAGGCCCGACGCGATCAGATCAGATAGATCTTGTCGGGCAGCTCGTCGCGGCCTGTCTCGCTGCGCGGAAAATGGGTTGCGAGCACGGCGCCGCAGCTGTCTATGGCGCCGAGGAATCCTTCGGCGATGCGGCCGGTGCTCATATGTGAAGTCAGCGCATCGACGGCGGCCTGCCAGTCCGATTGCGGCACGCGCGCGGCGATCCCCTCATCGGCAATGATGCGCGCATAGCGTTCCGCGAGCGAAACGAAGATCAAAATCCCACAGCGGTCTTTCTTGCCGGCGATGCCGCGCATCACGAATTGCTCCATCGCCGCGCGATGCGCCGCATGCTGGCGGGCCCGGCGCGGCAGCAGCGCAACGCGAACCTGCGGGAGGCAGAGCACCGCGGCGACCACGAGAAAGGCGAGGATCTGCAAAAGCAGCATGCGCTCGACAGAAAATTCCGTGAGCGCAAGTAGCAGCCACGGCACCAGAAGCGCGACGACCGCCGCGACAAAGATCGGGAGCGCCGTCGCATCCGAAGAGCTCCGCGCCAAGACGCAGACGATCTCGCCCGACGTCTTGGCTTCGGCGGCCTGGATCGCCACCGAGATCTTTTCTCGATCTTGGTCCGAAATGGTCATTACCAGCTTCCCGACGCTCCGCCGCCGCCCGAAGACCCGCCGCCTCCGGAAAAGCTATCCGAGGAACCGCTGCTTGAAGATCCGCTCGAGCCGGAACTGAGCAGCATGTTCAAAACGATATTGAAGAAGAACCAGCGAAAGCCGGGTGACACAATCGAGAGCCCGATGACAACGACGCCGATGCCGAGCAGCCACCAGATCACCGGATCGGGACTCTGCTGATGATCGAGACGAAGCGAAGGCTTTTGCTGCCATTCGGATGAATCGGTCGTCAGGACGGTGATGATGTCGTCGACGCCGCGCGAGATGCCGCCGCCGAAATCGCCGGTCTTGAAACGCGGCGCCATCGCATTGGTGATGATGACCTTCGACAGCGCATCGGTGAGCGTGCCTTCGAGGCCATAGCCGACCTCGATGCGGACCTTATGCTCCTTCGGCGCGACGAGCAGCAGGACGCCGTTATTCTTGGCTTTTTCGCCAAGCTGCCAAGTCCGGAAAAGTTCGTTGGCGTAAGGCTCGATTTCCTCGCCGTCGAGCGAGTTCACTGTCGCGACGACGAGCTGGATGCCGGACTTCTGTTCGAGACTGACGAGCTTCTGCTGGATCGCCGCTCGGGTATCCGCCGGAATGACATTGGCTTGATCGACGATCCGGCCCGTGAGCGCCGGAAAATTGGCGGCGAAGGCGCTGAAACCGACAAAAAGCAGCGCGACAAAGACCAATGTCGCGCGCTGCGCCGCTCCCGCCGAAACGATGAAGGAGGAGCGGCCCAAGCTCATGTCAGCGCCTTCGCAAGCCCGTTGATCAGAACGCACCTATCAGAACTTCACCTGCGGCGGGGCCTGCGCATTGTCATTCGCGGTGAACTCCGCCATCGGCTTGGCATTGTGGAAGAACAGCGCCACCCACAACACACCGGGGAAGGTCTTGAGTTCGGTGTTATAGGCGCGGACCGCTTCGATATAGTCGCGCCGCGCGACGGCAATGCGGTTCTCCGTGCCTTCGAGCTGCGATTGCAGCGCGAGGAAGTTCTGGTTCGACTTCAGGTCCGGATAATTCTCGCTGACCGCGAGCAAGCGGCCGAGCGCGCCGGAAAGTTGCGCCTGTGCATCCTGAAACTGCTTGAGTTTCTCAGGATCGGTCAGCTGCGAGGCATCGATCTTGACCTGCGTCGCCTTGGCGCGCGCTTCGACCACGGAGGTCAGCACGTCCTTTTCCTGCTTGGCATAGCCTTGAACGGTGGCAACGAGATTGGGAATGAGGTCGGCGCGGCGCTGATAGTTGTTTTGCACATCAGCCCATTTCGCCTTGGCCTGCTCCTCCAACGTCGGAATTTTATTGTAGCCGCAGCCCGAAACGGCGAGGCCCAAAAGAATGACGGCCAGAACAGCCCGAAGTCGCGGTATCGCAAATGTCATGAACGCCTCCTGTCAAGCTAGACTAGGCAGCGTTACGCGAGCCATGTCAACGAGCCATGTCAACAAGGCATTTTAGGGAGGCACGTAAGGAGCCTTGGTTGCCCGGCCGGCCGTTCATCGCAACCTTTCTCGCAAAAATCCGGGGATAATTTCGGCCCGGATCGGCGAGGTCCCAAGCCGAATAGGATCGTTTTTCAGATCGGTAGAATTTTAGCGATCTGCACTATGAAGCCTTTAAAAATTGGTGGCTTAGCTTTCCAGATATCTCGTTTTTCCCCATTTTGAATACGGGGATTTTCGGCGTGTCTTTCCCAAAATTGACCCTGCAGACGCTCGACGCCTATCTGGCGTCGGATCAGTCACGCCACCAGTTTCCGCCCGCCATCGAGGCCGCCTATCAAGAGGAAATAGCGCGCAACCGCCTGGTGCGCATGCACAGCGGCGTTCTGCAGACCGCCTTCTTCTACAATCTTTTCTTGTTCGTCGACTTCACGCTCCTGCCCCACACGGCCGCCGTCGCAACGGCCCTGCATTTCCTCTTGGTCACGCCGACGATTTTCATTGTCGGCTGGTTTTATGGAAAGACGTCGAGCCATCGTCTGCGCCAGATGGTCTCCGCCCTCATCCCCATCATGATGCTGCTTCAGATCATGTGGATCTTTGCACTGAATCGCGGCGAAGCTGCGGACCATTATCAGTATCTCGCGATCATGGTGATCATTTTTTGCAATGTGAACCAGCGTCCCGGTTTTCATATTGCGTTGAGTTCAACATTGATCATGACACTGATCTATCTGACCGTGCTGCTGCCGGCCCCTGCCTCCGAGGACGCGAAATTCATAGGCACCGTCCTGGTGCTGATAGCGGGCTATCTGAGCCTTCGAGCTAATTGGCGGATGGAACAGGATGTGCGCCTGATCTTTTTGGCGCGCCTGCGCGAGCAATTGCGTTATGAGGGTGCCGCATCCGTCGCCAAGCGTGACGTCCTGACGGGTATCTATAACCGCCGGAAGCTCGATGAGCTGATACCCATGATCTGGCATGATGGTACGGACAAATCGCCCATCGCAATCGTCATGATCGATATCGATCGGTTCAAAGGCTTCAACGATCGCTACGGCCATATCGCTGGCGACAGCTGCCTCAAACGCGTCAGCGCTGCGATCGCATCAGAGTTGCGCGATAAAGAGGATTTGCTCGTGCGTTATGGCGGCGAGGAATTCGTCGTCGTGATGCCGCAAACCGATCTCGAGCAAGCCGTTCATATTGCCGAACGTATGCGGCACCGTGTCGAAGGACTCGCCATTCCACATGAGGGGCTTGGGCCACAAGGCATCATCACGGCGAGCTTCGGCGTCATGGCTGGACCGAAAGACGCTTATGCCTTCGGGGAACTCGTCGCGGCTGCGGATGCAGCGCTCTATGCGGCAAAGCGCGGCGGCCGCAATCAAGTCTGGCCGCGCTTTGCGAACCAAGACAGGTCTCTCCCGATTACAGCCTAGGCCGGTGATGCATACCGGCCCATGAGCCTCTTGGGGCCGCTAAGCTCCAATTCGTCACCTGATCCCGACCCGCTCGATTTCCCATTGGAGCATCACGCCGCAGGAACCCAGCACGCGACGGCGCACTTCCTCGCCCAGATCTTCGAGATCGGCGGAGGTCGCCTTGCCGCGATTGACGAGAAAATTGCAGTGCAGTTCGGAGACTTGCGCATCGCCGACGACGAGGCCGCGGCAGCCCGCCTGCTCGATCAGCTCCCACGCCTTGCGGCCGGGCGGATTGCGGAAGGTCGAGCCGCCCGTCTTGGTATTGACCGGCTGCGTCGCGCTGCGCGCCTGCGCGATCTCATTCATTTCGGCGCGGATCTTCTCCTGATCGCCGGGCTTGCCGATGAAATCGGCCTTGGTGAAGATCACCTCGCTCACCGCACTGTGGCGATAGGTGAAGCCCATATCGGCAAGCGTAAATCTGCGCAGCGCACCGGTGCGGTCAACGCCCTCGCAGGAAATCAGAATGTCCTTGATCTCGCCGCCAAAGGCGCCGGCATTCATGCGCAGCGCGCCGCCGACCGATCCCGGAATGCCGCGCAAAAACGAAAAGCCGGCAAGCGACGCCAGCGCGGCCGCGTTCGCGAGCTTCACATCCGAAACGCCGGCACCGACGGTCACGACCTCGCCTTCGATGGTCGTTGTGTTGAAGAACGGTCCAAGCGCAATGACGACGCCTTCAACGCCGCGATCGCGCACCAGAAGGTTCGAGCCTTGTCCGAGCGGCAGAACCGGAATCGCGGGATCAAGCCGCGCGAGAAAATAGCCGAGATCATCGGCGTCCTCAGGCTGAAAGACGGCTTGCGCGGGACCACCGGTCTTGAACCAGGTCCAGGCCGCGAGCGGTACATTGGTCAGAAGATTGCCGCGCAGATCGGGCATGGCCCGCTTCAAATCGGCAGTGAGGTCGGGAAAGCTCATGCCCTCCCCTCTCACACTCAGGCGGTCGCCGCAAGCTGTCCCGGCAGCGCATAGGCCCATTGGGTGATGTTGCCGGCACCAAGGAAGATGACGTAATCGCCGGCCTTGGCGATCGCTGCGATCATTTGCGGCAGATCCTCCGGCCGCAGCATGGCAAGCGCTTGCCGATGGCCGCGCGCTTTCAACGCGGCAACGAGACTGTCGCGATCGGCGCCCTCGATCGGCGCCTCGCCGGCCGGATAGACATCGGCGACGATGACGACATCGGCATCGTTGAAGCAGCTCGCAAACTCGTTGAAGAGCGACGATAGGCGCGTATAGCGATGCGGCTGCACGATGGCGATGACTTGCGCCTTGGTCGAGGCCCGCGCCGCGCGCAGCACGGCAGCGATCTCGACCGGATGATGGCCGTAATCGTCGAAGATGCGCACGCCCTTCCATTCGCCTGTCGGGGTGAAGCGGCGCTTGACGCCGCCGAAATTCGCCAGCGCGCCGCGGATCGCATCGGCGCTCATGCCGAGCTGATGCGCGACGGTGAGCGCCGCCGTCGCATTGAGCGCATTGTGATGGCCGGGCATGGGCAGTTCGAGATTGTCGAAGCGGATCTCCTTGCCCGTCTTCCATTCGCGGAAGACGACGGCAAAGCGCGAGCGCCCATCCGTCAGATCGACGTCGACGAGCCGCGCATCGGCCTGCGGATTTTCGCCATAGGTGAAGACGCGGCGATCCTCAATGCGGCCGACGAGCTCCTGCACCACCGGATGATCGAGGCACATTACCGCGAAGCCGTAAAAGGGCAGATTCTCGACGAAGCTCAGGAAGGCATCCTTGATGGCATCGAAGGTCTTGAAATGATCGAGATGCTCGGGATCGATATTGGTGATGATCGCGACATCGGCCGGCAGCTTCAAGAAAGTACCGTCGCTTTCGTCCGCTTCGACGACCATCCAATCGCCGAGACCCAGCCGCGCATTGGTGCCATAGGCATTGATGATACCGCCATTGATGACGGTCGGATCGAATTTGCCGGCGTCGAGCAGGGTCGCGACAAGCGATGTCGTCGTCGTCTTGCCATGCGTGCCGGCGATGGCGACGCATTGCTTCAAGCGCATCAACTCCGCAAGCATTTCGGCGCGGCGTACGACCGGCAGGCGCTGCTCGCGCGCAGCAACGAGTTCCGGATTGTCGCGCTTGATCGCGGTCGAGACGACGACCACGGCGGCGGCGCCGAGATTGACGGCATCATGGCCGATATGAATCGTCGCGCCCTTGCTGCGCAGGCGCTGCACATTGGCGTTTTCGGATTGATCCGAGCCCTGGACCTTATAGCCGAGATTCATCAGGACTTCGGCAATGCCCGACATGCCGATGCCGCCGATCCCGACGAAATGAATGGGACCGAGTTCGCGCGGCAGTTTCATTTTTGAGTCTCCAAATCAGCAACGCGCAATACGAGATCGGCCAGACGCTCGGCGGCATCAGCGATGCCGCTGCGCTTTGCCGCATCAGCACGCGCCGCAAGCGCCGCAGGATCGCCGATTGCAGCCTGCAAAACCGCGGCGAGCCATTGCGGCGTAAAATCCGTCTGCGCGACGAGGATCGCCCCGCCCTCGGCGGAAAGATGCGCGGCATTCGCCGCCTGATCCTGATCGATCGCATGCGGAAAGGGAACCAGAATCGACGGCCGCCCGATCACCGAGAGCTCGGCGACGGTCGAAGCCCCGGCACGGGCGATCACGAGATGCGACGCCGCCATGCGCTGCGGCAAATCGCGAAAGAAAGGCGCGATCTCGGCGTTGACGCCGAGTGCATCATAGGCGCGGCGGACGCGCTCTTCATCTTCGCCGCGCGCCTGCTGGACGATGATGAGATTTTGCCGCATCGGCTCGGGAAGGAGCGCGATCGCCTCCGGCACGATATCCGACATGATGCGGGCGCCCTGCGAGCCGCCGGTCACGAGAAGATGGAACGGCCCGCCCACAGCAGGATAAGGCACTTTCGCGGCCTCAATCACATTCGGACGCACCGGATTGCCGGTGAGGATGGATTTGCCTTCGAACGGGCCGCCCTTCGGCGACGGCAAACCGCAAGCGATCGCGTTGACACGTCCAGCGAGAAAGCGATTGGCCCGTCCCATCACGGCATTCTGTTCCTGCAGCACCGTCTTGATGCCGAGAAGGCTGGCCGCGAAGACGGGCGGCACGGTTGGATAGCCGCCGAAGCCGACGAGCACCTGCGGCTTCAATCGCCGCAGCAGGTGCAAGGCTGCAAGAGTGCCGATGCCTAAAGTCGCGATCGCTTGAACGCGCGCCAAAGGCGACACGCCGCTCGGCGTCGCCGCTGGGATCTGATGGATCTCGAGCGCCGGAAAGGCACTGCCGTAGCGTTGCGCCCGCTCATCGGTGACAAGCTCGACGGCGACACCGCGCGCGCCAAGGACGCTCGCCAAGGCCTCCGCCGGAAACAGATGGCCGCCCGTGCCGCCCGCCGCAAGAAGAACCAGCAGCTCACGCCTCATGCGGCAGCGCCCCGATCTCGGTGAACACGATTTCCGCGCGCGGACGCTTGCGCATCACCGCGATGAGGAAGCCCATGCCGAGCGCCAACGAGATCAGCGACGAGCCGCCGTAGGACACGAAGGGCAGTGTCATGCCTTTGGCCGGAATGAGATGCAGATTGACCGACATGTTGATGGCGCTCTGAATGCCGAAGAGCATGGTCAATCCCGCCGCCGCGAAACGGCAGAACGGATCCTCATTGCGCGATGCGGAAAGCAGACCGCGCATCACGATGAAGGCGAAGATCGTCACCAGCAGCAGACAAGTAATAATGCCGAATTCCTCCGCCGTGACGGCGAAGATGAAGTCCGTATGCGCGTCGGGCAGGATGCGCTTGATCGTGCCTTCGCCCGGCCCTTTGCCGAACCAGCCGCCGGCATGAAAACTGTCGATCGCCGTATCGATCTGGAAAGTGTCGATGACGCCATGCGCCGAGCTTGGATCGATGAATTTGATCACGCGGGCGCGGACATGCGGCACGAATTTATAGGCGACCATCATGCCGGTGATGCCGATGCCGCCGATGCCGGCGACCCAGAACCAATGCAGGCCCGCCATGAAGAACAGCGCCGCCCAGACGAGCGACAGAAGCATGGTCTGGCCGAAGTCCGGCTGCAGGATCAGCGGCACGATCGCCAAAGGCAGAAGCAGCACGGCCAGGAGATTGCCCGGCACATCGGCGCGTTTGCCGCCTTCCGCAAAGGCCCAGGCGGCAAGAACGACGAAAGCGGGTTTTAGAAACTCCGAGGGCTGAACGCCAAAAATCCAGCGCTTCGCGCCTTTGACCTCATGGCCAAATAGGAGCGCGACGATGATCAGCGCCATCGACACGATGAAAATGATCAGGGCCGTGCGCCGCACATGCCGCGGCGAGAGAAAGGAGGTCACGAACAGGACCGCGATCGCGGGGACGAGAAAGGCCATCTGGCGATTGACGAAATGGAAGGGCGCATAGCCAAGGCGTTCGGCGACCGGCGGACTCGCGGCGAGCGTCAGGACGAGGCCGAGGACAATCAAGACGCCGAGCGCGCCGAGGAGCCAGCGGTCGACGGTCCACCACCAATTGGCCAAAGCCGAACGTTCCACCCGCGAAACCATGGCCCTCTCCTCAAGCGTCTCTCAAGCAGCCGTCAACCCGCCTTCGGCTCGGTGAGCTTGGCGCGAACAAGCTCACGGAACTTGTCGCCGCGCTTCTCGAAGTCCGGAAACTGGTCGAAGGAGGCGCAGGCCGGCGACAAAAGGACGATCGGGGCTGGCGTCGCCGATTGCTCGGCATCACGAGTCGCCCGATCGACCGCCACATCGAGCGTGCCGCAAAATTCATAAGGAATGGCTTCACCGATCGTCTTGGCGAAGAGATCGGAGGCTTCGCCGATCAAATAGGCCTTCACGACCTTGGAAAAGAGCGGCTTGAGCGGCTCGATCCCGCCCTCTTTGGCGCGGCCACCGATGATCCAATAGAGATCGCTCAGGCTGAGCAGCGCCTTTTCCGCAGCATCGGCATTGGTCGCCTTCGAATCATTGATGAAGAGCACCTTGCCGCGCCGGCCAAGCTCTTCGAGCCGATGCGGCAGGCCGGGAAACGTCTTCAGACCCTTTTGAACCGTCTCGAGATCGAAGCCATGTGGTCCGAGCGCCGCGACGGCCGCGGCGGCATTCTGGCCGTTATGGGTGCCGCGCAGCGACGGAATGCCGTCGAGATCACAATGGCGATCGAGCGGCCCTGGACCTTGCGCACGAGCTTGGTGCCGGAGAGGATGATTCCATCATCGATCTGCGGCCGCGTGACGGTCACCGAGGTGCCGACCTTGCCCCTTTGCCGCAGCCGTTCGGCAATCGCCAAAGTGATCGGATCGTCGATCGCGATGACGGCGGCATCGGCGCGCCCGACGAGGCGCTCCTTCACCGCCGCGTAATTCTCCATCGTCCCATGCCGGTCGAGATGGTCCGGCGTGACGTTCAACAGCACGCCGACCCAGGGATCGAGCGACGGCGTCAGATCGATCTGGAAGGATGAGCATTCGATCACATGCACGATCGCAGGCGACGGCGGCGACAGTGACAGGATCGGCGTGCCGATATTGCCGCCGACTTCGACCTTATAGCCAAAGGTCGCGAAGAGATGGGCGATGAGCGCCGTCGTCGTCGATTTGCCGTTCGTGCCGGTGATCGCGACGAAGGGCGATTTCGGCGCGATCTTGCGGCGCTCGCGGCAGAAAAGCTCGATGTCGCCGATGATCTCGACGCCGGCCTCCTTCGCCTTGGTCACGATCCAATGCGGCTTCGGATGGGTCAGCGGCACACCGGGCGCGAGCACCAGCGATTGAAAACCGCGCAGATCCGTCGTCGAAAAATCGGTGATCGTCAAGCCGAGCGCCGCGGCCTTGTCGCGCGAGGCCTCAAGATCGTCCCAAACCTCGACTTCGGCACCGCCGGCCCGCAACGCCTCGGCGCTTGCGCGCCCGGAGGCGCCCAGACCGAAGACCGCAAATTTTTGGCCGGCGCAGGAGGTCAGCGGAATCATGTCACCTCAACTTCAGGGTCGAGAGGCCGATCAGAGCGAGCACGAAAGCGATGATCCAGAAACGGACGACCACTTGCGGCTCCGACCAGCCGAGCTGTTCGAAATGGTGATGGATCGGCGCCATGCGAAACACGCGCTTGCCGGTCAGCTTGAATGACACGACCTGCACGATGACGGACAGCGCCTCAAGCACGAAAAGACCGCCGACGATGGCAAGCACGATCTCATGCTTGACGGCAACCGCGATCGTGCCAAGCAGGCCGCCAAGCGCCAGCGAGCCGGTATCGCCCATAAAAATCTGCGCCGGCGGCGCATTGAACCAGAGAAAGCCGAGGCCGGCGCCGATCACCGCGCCGCAGACGACGGCAAGTTCGCCCGCGCCCGACACGAAATTGATGCCGAGATAGGCCGAGAAGATCGCATTGCCGGCGAGATAAGCGATGATGCCGAAAGCCGTCGCCGCGATCATCACCGGAACGATCGCGAGGCCGTCGAGGCCATCGGTCAGGTTGACCGCATTGCCCGCCGCCGTGATCACGAAGGCGCCGAACACGACGTAAAAAATGCCGAGATCGATGACATAGCCGTTGATCGCCGGCAAAGCGAGGGCGGTCGCATGCTGCGAGCCGACAACCGTCATCGCATAGCAGGCGATCAGCGCGATCGCTGCTTCGAGAACGAGCCGCAGCTTGCCGGAGACGCCGTTATGCGTCTGCTTCGTCACTTTGAGATAGTCGTCGTAAAATCCGATCAGGCCGAAGCCGATCATGACGAGAAGCACGATCCAGACATAGCGGCTGGCGAGATTGGCCCACAGCAAGGTCGAGACAATGAGGCCGGCGAGGATCATCAGCCCGCCCATGGTCGGCGTGCCCTTCTTCGTCAAAAGATGCGATTGTGGGCCATCGGTGCGAATCGGCTGGCCCTTGCCCTGCTTCAACCGCAGAGCGGCAATGGTCCGCGGCCCAAAGAAAAAGACGAAGAACAAAGCGGTCGCAGTGGCCCCGCCGGTCCGAAAGGTGATGTAGCGGAACAGATTGAGCGGCGAGAAAAGATGCGAAAAATCCGCGAGCCAAGTGAGCATTTAACAATTCCTAAGAGTCGGCGCGGATGCCGGAAAAGCGTGACTTCAACGCTTTGACGATCACGTGCATCCCACTCGCATTCGACCCCTTCACAACAATCAGATCATTTTCCTGGATGGCATCACAGACAATCGGTTCGAGCTCGGCGGCGTCGGCACACCACGCGCCTTGCGTCTCCTCCGGCAGCGCGTCGAAGAGATGCTTCATCAGCGGTCCGGCGGCATAGACCAGGTCGATATGATTGAGCGCGATGTCCTCTGCAAGCTCGGCATGCAGCGCCGCGCTCTCTTGTCCGAGTTCGCGCATATCGCCCAGCACGGCGATGCGTCGTCCCCCGTTCAGCGGATGCGGCAAGCCGCCGACGAGCGCAAAGGCGGCGCGCATGGAGGCCGGATTGGCATTGTAGCTTTCATCGAGCAGCGTGAAAGATCCTTCCGGCGTCGTCAGAGTGAAGCGGCGGCCGCGCCCTTCCGGCACCTCGTAGCGGGCAAGCGTCTCCGCCGCCGTAGCGAGATCGCAGCCGCAGGCCAACGCGGCGAGAAGCACGGCAAGCGAGTTCATCGCAAGATGGCGCCCCGGCGCGCCGATCTTGTAATCGATCGCCCGCCCGTAGATCTCGGCCTTGACGAAGCTCGTCTCTTCACCGAGCCGCACATCGATAAGACGCGCATCGGCATTGGGATCGGCGCCGAAGGTCGCGATATGGCCGGCCTTCGAGGCGCGGGCCGCCGCGGCAAGCCGTGCATATTGATCATTGTCGCGATTGAGGATCGCGACGCCGCCCGGCACGAGACCGGAAAAGATCTCGGCCTTCGCGTCGGCGATGGCGGCGACGCCGGAGAAGAATTCGAGATGGACGGGCGCGACCGTCGTGATGATCGCGATATGCGGCCGCGCCATCGCGGTCAGCGGCGTGATCTCGCCCGCGTGATTCATGCCGATCTCGATGACGCCGAAAGCGGTGTCGCGTGGCATGCGCGCAAGCGTCAACGGAACGCCCCAATGATTATTATAGGAGGCAACAGAGGCATGCGTCGGCCCGACTTCGCCGAGTACCAGGCGCAGCGCTTCCTTGGTCGAAGTCTTGCCGACGGACCCCGTCACCGCGACGATGCGCGCCCGCGTCCGCGCCCGCGCCGCGCGGCCGAGACGTTCGAGCGAGTCCAAGACATCATGCACGACATAGAGCGGCCCAAGGCCTTTCAACGCATCGGCATGGGCTTCATCGACGACGGCGGCGACCGCGCCTTTATCGAAGGCGGTCGCGACATAATCATGCCCGTCGGATTTATCGCCGGTGATGGCGAAGAACAAATCGCCTTCCGCCAGCGTCCGCGTATCGATCGAAATGCCTTCGGCCGAGCGCGGCAGCTCTCCACTGACGCGCGCATTCAGCCCGTTGATCAGGCTGAGATTGGTCCAAAGCGGTTCGGGCCAAGCTTGGGTCAGCGACACTTCGGAGCTCATGCCGCAAATTCCCTCAAGGCGGCGCGGATGCTTTGTTGATCGGAGAAAGGCAGCACTCTGTCGCCAACGATCTGGCCGGTTTCATGGCCTTTGCCGGCAATCAGCAACACGTCCCCCGGCGCGAGCATGGCGACGCCTTCGGCAATCGCCGTGCCGCGATCCCCGATCTCACGCAAGGATGTAGCGCTTTTCGCCGGCAATCCGGCCAGAATTTCAAGACGAATGAGCGCAGCATCCTCTGTTCGCGGATTGTCATCGGTGACAATGACGACATCCGCAAGCCGCCCCGCCACCTCGCCCATGATCGGCCGTTTGCCCTTGTCGCGATCGCCGCCGCAGCCAAAAACGGCTATCAGGCGTCCCGTCGTCAAGGGTCGAAGAGTCGTCAGCACTTTCTCGAGCGCATCGGGCTTATGGGCATAATCGACGAAGATCGATGCATCCTTATGACGGCCGATAAATTCGAGCCGGCCCGGCACGCCTTGGAGATGTTCGAGCGCCTTGAAAACGGCATCCGGCGCACCACTGCTCGCAAGCGCGAGCCCCGCCGCGACAAGCGCGTTCTGAACCTGGAATGCACCGGCGAGCGGCAGGCGCACACTCACGCGCCGACCGGCATAATCGAGAAGCAAATCGCTCGCAAGCGCTTGCGGCTGCACATCGAGAAGCCGCAGTGCAGCACCATTGCGGCCGACCGTCATGACATCATGGCCGCTGGCGCGGCAGACCGCTTCGACACGCGCTGCAACATCGCTGTCAGCATCGATGACGGCCGGCCGTCCCTTCGGCAATAGAACTTCGAAGAGCCGCATCTTGGCGGCGAGATAAGAATCGAGATCGGCGTGATAATCGAGATGATCGCGCGACAGATTGGTGAAGGCCGCAGCGCTCAGATGCAGCCCGTCGAGACGGCGTTGATCCAAGCCATGCGACGAAGCTTCGAGCGCGAGATGGGTGACGCCATCTTTCGCCAGCGCATCGAGCGTCTGATGCAGCGTCACAGGATCGGGCGTCGTCAGCGCGCCATAGGCGACATTCGACGGCGCGACGAGACCGATCGTGCCGAGCGATGCCGCGGCATGTCCCAGCGCCTGCCAGATCTGCCGCAGAAACACGGTGACGGAGGTCTTGCCGCTCGTGCCTGTGACGGCGGCAAGAATTTTCGGTTGCGCGGGAAAAAAGCGCGCCGCGGCAAGCGCCAAGGCGCGGCGCACATCGGCGACTTTGATAACGGTGGCGCCGGCAAGTGCAGGCTCCGGAACGCGGTCGGCAACGATCACGCAAGCGCCGCGCGCGATCGCATCTTGCGCATAGGAGAGCCCATCGGCCTTGTTGCCGGGCACGGCGAAAAAAACAAAATCCTGCGCGACTGCGCGGCTGTCCGCGCTTATGCCCGCAATCGTCCGATCGGCCAAAGCCGCATCGAGACCGACATCAGGCATAAGGTCGCCAAGCCGCATCAATGGCCTCCCGGCGTCGCAGGAACATTGGCGAAGGCATAACCGGCCTTGCCAAGCAGGGGAAAGGGCTCCGATGGAATCGTCTGGCGCGGCGGAAGATCAAGCAAGGGCGCCGTGCGTTCGATCTCCTTGCCGGTGATCTCGCCGGCGTTCCACGCCGCCGTATGATAGCCGCTCGTCTCCGGCAAGCCTTGCGGCTCGTCGAGAAGCGTCAGATAGAGATATTTGGGCTTGTCGGCCGGCACGATCGCCATGAATGTCGTGAACACCTTATCCTGCGAATAACGGCCGTGGATGATCTTATCCGCGGTGCCGGTCTTGCCGCCGACGAAATAGCCTTTGATATCGGCTTTGCGCGCGGAGCCGATCTCGGCATTGATCCGCATCAGATAGCGCAGCGCCTCGGAGGTCTCGGGCTTCACGATCTGCGGCGCATTCTTCTTCGCATCCTCTTCGCTGCGCTTCAAGAAGGTTGGCTTGATCAATATGCCGCCATTGACAAGGGCGCCGACCGCCATCAGCGCCTGTAGTGGTGCGACATTGAGACCTTGACCGAAAGCGATCGTCATTGTGTTCAATTCGCCCCAATTCTTCGGCACGAGCGGTTCGGCGGATTCCGGCAATTCCGTCCGCAGACGGGTCAATTGCCCCATTTTGCGCAGGAATGCCTTATGGGCGTCAACGCCGCACATCAACGCCATTTTGGCAGTGCCGATGTTGGAGGAATGGACAAACACCTCCGGCACCGTCAAGATCCTATGGGTTGCGTGAAAATCATGGATCGTGAAGCGGCCGTAGCGCAGCGACTGGCGGGCATCGAGCTTTGAATTTAAGGTCACTTTGCCGGAATCGAGCGCCATCGCGATCGTCAAAGCCTTGAATGTCGAGCCCATCTCATAGACGCCGACGGTCAAGCGGTTGATATGGTCGGGGTCGAGCGCCTGCGCCGGCTCGTTCGGATCGAAATCCGGTAGCGACGCCATGGCGATGATTTCGCCTGTATTGACGTCGAGAATGGCGGTTGCGCCGCCCTTTGCCTTATATTTCGCAATGCCTTTGGCCAGCTCATCGCGCACCGCATAGGTTGCGCGCAGATCGAGCGATGTCACGACGGGCTTCAAATCATCGCGGGTCAGCTTGAACCCGGCCACATGCAAATCGGCCAAGCCCTGGCTGTCGATATATTCTTCGAGGCCCGAGATGCCGATGCCGTTGATATTGGCGTAGCCCAGGACATGCGCGGCAATCGGGCCGCCGGGATAGACGCGCTTATTCTCCTGCATGAAGCCGACGCCCGGCAGGCCGAGATGATAGATGGCCTGCTGCTGCGCCGGAGTGACGGCGCGCTTCACCCAGATGAAGCCTTTGCGCGAGCCAAGTTTCTCGCGCAATTTCTTCGCATCGACATCCGGCAAAACGGACGTCAGCTGATCGACCGCATCATCCTTGTCGATGATGAGCCGCGGATCGGCGAAGACCGAAGTCACCTTGATGTCGGTCGCGAGAATCTCGCCGTTGCGATCCAAAATATCGGGACGCGCGGCGGCCACAGTGTCGGAGCTTCCGCCGCCATTGTTTGGCTGCTGCGGCGGCAGCAGTGCGAAATAGACGAGTTTTGCCGCGATGGCCGCATAGACGAGCACGAACACGAAGGCGATGAACTTCGCCCGCCGCGTGCTCTTATCGAGCTTGGTCGAGAACATCCGTTTGAGCAGACCCGGCTTTTTTGGCGCGGGCGGGCGCTCACCGGCGCCCGAGGCGCCTTCCGGCAGTGTGGGATCAAGCTCAACCTTCATGGCGCGCTCACCGTGGCTTGGCCGAAGGCGTCGTCGGCTCGACGCTATTGGTATCGTGCGGCGTGTTCGTCGGTTCGGCGAGGCCCAGCGCCTCGAGCTTGCGCGCGATCACATCGTCCTTTGCAACCTTGTCGGGCAGACCGTCGACATGCACGATCTGCAACAGGCTCGGCTCCTGCATGTTGAGGAAACGATCGGCCAAAGCCGACACGCGCTCAGGGCGCGACAGATGCACGAAGTCGGCGCGCAACATGCCGATGGCATCCCTCTCCGTCTTGATCTCGTGCTGCAGGCGGACGATTTCCTCGGCGAAGAAGATCGTCTGATATTTGACGGAATAGGCATAGATCGCCGAGCCGATGAGCGCCGCGATCGCCGCCACATTCAGCAAACGGATCATTGTCAGTTCCCCTTCCGCTTCGATGGCGCGCGTGGCTTCTGAGGCTTTGTCTGCTCCGGCAAGCGCGCAAGCTGGCTGAGCGCAGAATCTTCCGGATGCGCTGCGGCCGCCGTGCGCGTCGCAAAGCGCAATTTCGCCGAGCGGGCGCGCGGATTTCTCTGCATCTCCGCTTCACTCGCCGTGATCGGCTGTTTGCCCGGCACGATGAAACTCGGCTCCGCACGCGCCGCTTCGCCCGGCAAGAGGCGCGAGCGCGCTTCGCCATGGCCCGAGCGACTTGCCAGAAATTGCTTGGCGATCCGATCTTCGAGCGAATGAAAGCTGACGACCGCAAGCCGTCCGCCCTCGCCCAGCATGCGTTCGGCCGCGAGAAGCGCTTTCACCAACTCGCCGAGCTCGTCGTTGACGGCGATGCGCAGCGCCTGAAAGCTGCGGGTCGCCGGATGGATCGCTTGCGGCTTCGACGGCACCACACGGGCAATCGTCTCGGCCAGCTGCAAGGTCGTCGTAAAAGGCTTTTCCGCGCGGGCAGCGACAATCGCCTTGGCGATGCGCCGGGCAAAACGCTCTTCGCCGAAATGATAAAAAATATCGGCGAGATAGGCTTCATCCCCCGCATTCACGAGATCGGCCGCACTTGCGCCTTCGCCGCCCATGCGCATGTCGAGCGGGCCTTCGAGTCTGAAAGAAAAGCCGCGCCCGGCTTCATCGAGCTGCATCGAGGATACGCCGATATCGAAGACGATGCCGTCGAAGCGCGCGATGCCATGGGCTTGCGCGATCGTCTCGAGATCGGAGAACACGCCTTGCGCCAGCGTCAGCCGGCCTTGCGAGGCGGCAACGAGGTCTTGGCCGCCGGCAATGGCGGTCGGATCGCGATCGATGGCGAGTACCTTCGTGTCGGGCGTCGCGAGAATGGCTTGCGAATAGCCGCCGGCGCCGAAGGTCGCATCGAGAAAAATTTCGGACGGTTTGGGAGCCAGCGCAGCCAGAACTTCGTCACGAAGCACGGGAAGGTGGCGGGCCGGTCCGCCAGCGGCGAGAATTTCTCCTCCGCCGCGGCCCGCTGTCATTCCCGTGCTCCATGCGACCGCGGCGCGCCTGGCGCCGTGTAAAGGGAATTGGGCTGTTTGCGAATATCGCGCACTCGATTTCTGGCCTCCTCGAAATGCGCCTGAAAACGGCCCGGTTCCCAAATCTGAAACTTGTCCCCCTGTCCGACGAAACTCACTTCCGAGGTGATGCCCGCGTAGGCCTTGATCGAATCCGTCAGGATCACGCGACCTTCCGAATCGACCTTCAGGATCTCGCTCGCACCAAACAAAGCCGTCGAGAGAAGATGGCGCTCTTCCGAATAGGGCGGATGCCCCGCCAAGAGCTGATCGATCTCCCGCAACAACGCATGGCCGCCGCACTCGACCGCCTCCGCATCGAGAGACGGATGGACGAACAGCCCATCGAAACCGTCGCGCGCCAACACCGCCCGGAAACTCGCCGGGATCGACACCCTGCCCTTGGCGTCGAGCCGATTCCGAAATTGCGAGACGAACCGGTCCAAGGTCTGGTCCCCCGCCTCTGCGCCCCTCGGCCCCACACGCCGCCGCCCCACGCGCGAGGCGACATACACGCCCCGTTTGGGAGGCCATGAGAGCGCGAGATCGCCCTCGGCCGGCTGACGGGATGAAATGGGATATCATGGGAAAATATGGGGGTCAATCTGGGCGAGCGCCCCACGCACAGGGGAGACTCACAGGGTGAATCAGTCTTCCCATTTGAAATCGTTAAGGTTAACGGGTCCTTGCGAGATCCTGTGTCTGTCTGTGCTTTGCCGCTCTCTGGGAGAGGCCCCCACCGGCTAGAGTGCCGCTCTCCAAGCGATCCTAAGGAGCGCATGTGCGCCAAAAAATGAGTCGTTTCTTCGCAGCCACTATTTTGCTGGCCAGCGTTTCGGTCTCGCCCTGGGGTTTTGCCGCCCCTGCCGCGGCGCAGGCCCCAGCGCAAACTCTCTGCACCAAGATCGTCGCTAGCTACCGGGCGCTTCTCGCGCTCGACCCCAACTCGCCCTCGCGCGGCTTCTATCCGGACAGCCCTTTGTCGCGGCTCGGCGCGCAATCCGACAGCGGCATCAGCATCGCCCCCCATATCGCCGAAACCGGCAAGCAGCAGACGCCACTGCAATGGGCGCAGAGCCAGAAGCCGCCGATTGCCCTGTCCGCAGAGCTCCATGAAGCGCTCGACACCAGCGATTTTCTCGACCGCCTGCCCGGCTCCGACTATTACGCGGCAAGCCGGATCGAAGGCACGATGAGCTGCTATGCGAGCAGCTATTTCACGGTGAAAGCCAATCGCGCCGCGCCGGCACAAGGCCCCGTCAATTGGAGCGAGGACGACGGCGACAGCTGCGGCATGTATCGCACCTTCGGAAGCGTCGGCGCGCAGCCCGTCGCCTATGAAGAGAATTACGATTACGGATCGGCGCTGACATCGTCGCTTTCGGTCAGCGCCTGGGACAGCGGCCATTTCGCGCCGGCCTGCAAAATCGGCTTTCGCTTTGCGCCGCGCTTTGCCGCCAATGAGCATTATAATGAGTGGGACCAAAGCTGCACGGGCAAGGACTGCGATGCCCTAAGGCAAGCATCGTTGCACCTTGCCGAAACGGTTCAGGCCGATCCGGCCGCAGCGGCGAAGAGCCTGCCCGCCAAACTCAATGACACGCAGCGCGCCGCCTATCTCGCCATGATGAAAGACGCGCAGGCAACAGAGCCGGAAAAGTTGCAAGATCCCGCTGATCTCACCGATCAGAGTCCGCTCTGCGTACCTCTCGTCGGCGGCGATCAGCTCTATCTCGCGCAGATCGGTCATTTCACCATCGGCTGGCGCAGCTATTCGGATTGGAACGTAAAACTGCTGCAGCGCCAGGGCAAAGACGTCAGCCCGGTCGCGAGCTTCGCCATCGGCATGACCAAGGGCAAGCTCGAACAGGTCGACGTGAAATAATCCGGGCAAAGAGACTAAGGCTGCATGGCTTCGGGCTTGGGGCCCCCCGTCGCCCAATCGAGCAGTTCGACCGTATGCACCACCGGCAGCTTGGTGCCGCTCGCGATCTGCATCAGGCAGCCGATATTGCCACAAGCGACGACATCGGGCGCCATGCGCTCGATATTGACGACTTTGCGCTGGCGCAGCCGCCGCGCGAAGAACGGCTGCAGCAAATTGTAAGTGCCGGCCGATCCGCAGCAGATATGACCTTCCGGCACATCGCGTACCGCAAAGCCCATCTGCGTCAGCAAGCGCTTCGGCAGATCGGTGACCCGCTGGCCATGCTGCAGCGAGCAGGCTGAATGATAGGCGACGCTCATCTGCTTCGACGTCGCAGCCGGCAGATCGAGCGTCGAAAGATATTCGGAAATATCCTTGGCGAGGCCCGCGACACGCGCCGCCTTCTCCGCATAGGCTTTGTCTTCGCGCAGAAGAAAACCGTAATCCTTGATCGTCGTACCGCAGCCAGACGTATTGATCACGATCGCATCAAGGCCCTGGCTCTCGATCTCGCGCGTCCAGACATCGACATTGTTGCGGGCAAATTGCAGCGCATCGTCCTCGCGGCCCATATGCAGCACGATGGCGCCGCAGCAGCCCTCATCCTTCGGCAGGAGGACTTCGACGCCGAGCCGCGTCAGCAGCCGGATCGTCGCCGCATTGATCGAGGAATTGAGCACCGGCTGCGCGCAACCGGCGAGCAGCGCGACGCGCCCGCGCCGCGGACCTTCCGCCGGATAGACGCCCGCTTTGACGGTCTCTTCCGCGCTCGGCAGCTTGGCGGGCGCCAGCGCCAGCATCGCGCCCATCCGTTCGAAGAGCGAGGGCACCGCCCGTTTCACCTTCGGCACCGCATCGAAGAGTTTGCCCGCGATCGGCCGCACCAAGACTGCGCTCTTCAGCGCGAAGCGGAACCGCTCCGGATAGGGCAGAAGATTGGCGAGCAGATTGCGCAGCATGCGGTCGGCGAAGGGACGCTTATAGGTCTTGTTCACATAGGCGCGCGCGTGATCGACGAGATGCATGTAATTGACGCCCGACGGGCACGTCGTCATGCAGGACAGACAAGACAGGCAGCGGTCGATATGTTTGACGACCTCCGCTGTTGCCGGCCGGTTCTTCTCCAGCATGTCCTTGATGAGATAGATGCGGCCGCGCGGGCTATCGAGCTCATCGCCTTCGAGCAGATAGGTCGGGCAGGTCGCGGTGCAAAAGCCGCAGTGGACGCAGCTCCGCAGGATCTTTTCTGAAGCCGCCATATGGCCGTCGGCGAGCTGCTCTTCGGCGAAGGAAGTCTGCATTTTTCACAATTTCCAAAGCGACGGCTTTAAGCCTGTTCTTTCCGACGACGTGCGATGGTGGTCGCCGTCATTGCGAGCGCAGCGAAACAATCCAGTCTCTTGCCCGGATGCTGGATTGCTTCGTCGTTTCACTCCTCGCAATGACGCGCGACATCTGTATCTACTGGTCAGACCCCGGCGTACATGCGGCCGGGATTGACGATATGGTCCGGATCGAAGCTCGCCTTGATGGTCTCGCTGATCTGCATCAGGGGCGCCGCGAGCGGCTGGAAGACATTGACGCGGCGGCGCACGTCTTCCGGCGCGCGAATCAAAGTGGCGTGGCCGCTTTCGGGGCCAGCGGCTTCCGCCAGAGCCTCGCGCACGCTCGCGGCAGCGGCATCGCCATTGGCCTCTACCGCAAGCCAGATGAGCCCGCCCCCCCAATCATAGAAATAGCGCGCGGACAGTCTTTGCTTGATCGCCGCGACAACGGCCGGCCCGCGCGTCGGCGCAACGGACAGCCGCCAGATTGCAGGGGCGCGCGGTTCGGCAAGCGGCAGCACATCGCGCACGTCACGCCAGAGCTCTTGCGCCTGATCTTGCGACAACACTTCGGCGGTCCCGAAGCCGGCGAGAAGATTGATCAGCGCCGTGGCGCGATACGCGACCGAGGCCGGCGCGCCTTCGATGCGCAACAGCGTCAGCGCTTCGGACGTGGGCGACGCGATACCTGCCGGCAGATGCGCCGCGCCGGTAATCTGGAAAGGCGAAGTGAGCCCCGCCGAGAGCGCTGCGATGGCCTGGGCGTCATCAAGGCCATGGAAGGCCACGGTCGCTGTCGTCTCCGGCTCCGGCAGAAGCTTGAAGGTGACTTCGGTCAGCAATCCGAGAGTCCCATAGGCGCCGCAACTCAATTTGACGAGATCGAGGCCCGTCACATTCTTCTTCACCCGGCCGCCCGATTTGATCACCTCGCCAAAGCCATTGACGAGGCGGATGCCGATCAGATGATCGCGCGCCGCGCCCATATGGATGCGCCGCGGCCCGGAGATATTACACGCGGCGATGGCACCGATCGTCGGCGCGCCATCAGTGTTCAAGAGCGCCTGATGATCCATCGGCTCGAAAGCAAGGCGCTGCTTGTTCTTGACTAATGTCGCTTCGATCTCGGCGAGCGGCGTACCGGCACGGGCCGAGATCACGAGTTCCGCTGGTTCGTAGAGCGTGATGCCGGCAAGCCCGCGCGTCGACAGAAGACGATCGGCCGCGACGGGCCGGCCGAGGCCCGCACGCGTCCCGCCGCCCTGGACGACGATCGGACGCTTTTCCGCACGCGCGGCGCGGATCACCTCGGCAGCTTCGGATTCGGTCGTAGGAGAGAGGATTTCGATCATTTCAGCTTGGGGTTTTCTTCCCGATCGGCGCAGCTTTGCCGAGCCATTTTCATTACGAGAACTATAGCCCTCGCCCCTTCGAGACGCCCCCGGTCAAAGCCCAGGGGCTCCTCAGGGTGAGGGCTAGATGGGCGCCGAATAAGCCCTCATGCTGAGGAGCGGTTATTCAATGCCAAATTGAATTTACCGCGTCTCGAAGCGCGAGGGGCTTATTCAACAGATATTAAGCCGCCTTGTAGGCGGCAAGCGGGAACACTTTGCCGCGATTGAGCAGCCACCCTTCATCGAAGGCGGCGCGCACGCGCATCTGCTGGGCGATGTCCTCGGACGAGAATTGCACCGTCATCAGCTCGCGCTTTTCGATGCCGACGCCGTGCTCGCCGGTGAGGCAACCGCCGACCTCGACACAGAGCTTCAAGATATCATCGCCCGCCGCCTCGGCCTTGCGCTGATCTTCTGGATCGTTGCAATTATAGAGGATGAGCGGATGCAGATTGCCGTCGCCGGCATGGAAGACATTCGCGACGCGCAACCCATAGGAAGCGATGATCTCCTCGAGCCGGTGCAGCACATAAGCGAGCTGGCTCGTCGGAATGACGCCGTCCATGCAGATATAATCCGCAATGCGGCCGGTGGCGCCGAAAGCGGATTTGCGGCCTTTCCAGATCGCCGCCGTCTCCATCGCCGATTTCGATTCCTTGATCGTCGTCACGCCATGCTTGCGGGCGATATCGATAATGAGCGCGAGTTCGGCGTCGATTTCCGCGGCCGACCCTTCGACCTCGATGATCAGCAGCGCGCCGGCATCGAGCGGATAGCCGGCATGGGCAAAGGCCTCGCAGATTTCGATCGCCGGCTTGTCCATGAATTCGATCGCGACGGGCACGATGCCGGCGCCAATGATAGCAGCGACGCAGGCACCCGCCTCTTCGCTCGTCGGAAAGCCGAAGAGCACGGGACGCGCCGATTCGGCGGAGCGCAACAGCCGCAAGGTCGCCTCTGTGACGATACCGAGCTGGCCTTCCGAGCCGATGACGACGCCCAGCAGATCGAGGCCTTCCGCATCGAGATGGCCGCCGCCGATCTCGACAATCGTGCCGTCGACCAGCACCATTTTGACGCCCAACACATTATTGGTGGTGACGCCGTATTTCAGGCAATGCGCGCCGCCGGAATTCATGCCGATATTGCCGGCGATGGTGCAGGCAAGCTGCGACGAAGGATCGGGCGCGTAGAAGAAGCCGTCCGCCGCAACGGAATCGGTGATCGACAGATTGGTGCAGCCGGTTTCGACCTTGATCGTGCGATTGGGATAGTCGACGTCGAGAATTTTCCGCATCTTGCCGACGCCAACGACGACGGAATCTTCGAGCGGAATGGCGCCGCCGGCAAGCGAGGTCCCGGCGCCGCGCGCCACGACCTTCACCCCCTCCTGATGCAGATAGCGCATCACGGCCGAGACCTCCTCGGTCGAGCGCGGCAGCACGACGGCGAGCGGCAGCCGGCGATAGGCCATCAGCCCATCCGTCTCGAAGGCGCGCCGCTCATCGGTCGTGGTGATGAGACATTCGAATGGCACGAGCTTGGAGAGACCCGCGATGATCTCGGCCCGGCGGGCGATGATCGATTCGTCCGGGGCTGGAAACACAATGCCGCTCATTTCGCTCCCTATCCGTCTGCTTATGATCTGATATATCAATAACGCATTATCCCACCTTTCGCCAATGGGCGAAATAGGTCTATGGGCCCAACGACAGGTCGCAAGGCGCCAAAAGCGCCCTCTTTTTCCCGAATTGACGCGCCCCGCCCCTTAGCGATAGTTGCCGCGGAGGAAATACCTAAATGACTGCATCGCCGCGTGAAAAGCCGCGTGTCGCGCTTTTCGTCACTTGCCTGGTCGACCTTTTTCGACCTTCCGTCGGCTTTGCGGCGGTCAAGCTCCTCGAAGATGCGGGATGCGATGTCTTCGTGCCGAGCCAGACCTGCTGCGGCCAGCCGGCCTATAATTCCGGCGACCGGGCGCTGGCCAAGGCGCTCGCCCAGCAGGTGATCGATGCCTTTTCCTCCTACGATTATATAGTGGCGCCATCCGGCTCCTGCGCGGCCATGCTCGCCAAACATTATCCCGGGCTCTTCGCCACCGATCCGAACCTCGCGGGCAAAGCCAATGACTTCGCTGGCAAGGTGCATGAGCTTTCGAGCTTCCTCACCGATGTGCTGGGCCTCGAAAAGGTCGTAGCCACCTTCGAACGGCGCGTCACCTTTCATGATTCCTGCTCGGGCCTGCGCGAATTGGGCGTTGCCGCTCAACCGCGCAAATTGCTGGCGAGCGTCAGCGGGCTGGAGCTGATCGAAATGGATGAATCCACCGCTTGCTGCGGCTTCGGCGGCACTTTCGCGCTGAAATTCGGCGAGATCTCCGCCGCCATCGCCGCGCGCAAGGTCGAGAACATCGAAGCGACCGGCGCACCGGTCATCCTTGCCGGCGATCTCGGCTGCCTCATGAATATGGCCGGCAAATTGGCGCGCGAGGGCAGCCCCGTCGAAGTCCGGCATTTCGCCGAAGTCCTCGCCGGCATGACCGATACGCCGGCGATCTGCGCCGGCCCGCAACAGCCGAAAGCCTGAGGTCCCCGATGACCGCTTCGCCGACCTCCGCGCAATTCACCCTCAATGCGCATCACGCCTTCGAAGATGCGCAGCTGCAAAAGGCGCTGCACTTCGTCCGCGAAGGTTTCGTCAACAATCGCGCCGCCGCCGCCGCGCGCCTGCCCGAATTCGAGGCGCTGCGCGACAGCGCCCGCGATATCAAAAACCATACGCTCGCCTATCTCGACCTCTATCTCGAAGCCTATGAGAAGAAGGTGACGGCAGCCGGCGGCATCGTCCATTGGGCGCGCACCGCCGAAGAGGCGAACCAGATCGTCCTCGACATCTGCCAGAGCCATGGCGCCAAAAGCGTCACCAAGGGCAAATCGATGATCGCCGAGGAGATCGGCCTCAACGACACGCTCGCGGCGCATGGCATTTCGCCGGTCGAAACCGATCTCGGCGAATATATCATTCAGCTCCGCCATGAGATGCCCTCGCATATCATCGCGCCCGCCGTGCATCTGACCAAGGAGCAGATCGAGGTCGATTTCCGACGCACCCACGATGAACTGCCGGCGTCGCGCGATCTGAGCGAGCCGACCGCTTTGCTCGCCGAAGCGCGCGCCATTCTGCGCGAGAAATTCCTCGCCGCCGACATCGGCATCACAGGCGCGAATTTTCTCGTTGCCGAGACCGGCACATCGATCATCGTGACGAATGAGGGCAATGGCGATCTGACCCAGACGCTGCCGCCCGTCCATATCGTGCTCGCCTCGATCGAGAAGGTGGTGCCGACGCTCGAAGACGTATCGCAGTTCCTGCGCGTGCTGGCGCGTTCGGCGACTGGCCAGGAGCTGTCGGTCTATACGACCTTCTCGACCGGCCCGCGGCGTCCTGAAGATCCGGACGGCCCGCAAGAATATCATGTCGTCATTCTCGACAACGGCCGCTCATCGATGCTCGGAACCGATTTCTCCGAGATGCTGCGCTGTATCCGCTGCGGCGCCTGCATGAACCATTGCCCGGTCTATCAGGCGGTCGGCGGCCATGCTTATGGCTGGGTCTATCCGGGTCCGATGGGCGCCGTGCTGACGCCGAGCCTCATCGGCATCGACAAGAGCGCGCCGCTGCCGAATGCCTCGACCTTCTGCGGCGCCTGCGAGAGCGTCTGCCCCGTCCGCATTCCGCTGCCGAAGCTGATGCGGCATTGGCGCGAACGCCAGAACGATCGCGGCCTCACCTCGCTGTCGCAGCGGCTCGGCCTCGCCTTCTGGAGCGTCTTTGCGAAGAACCCAAGCCTTTATCAGCTCGCGACACGCCTCGCGATGCCGGTGCTTGCCTGGCTCGGCCGAAGGGAAGGCCGGTTCGCATCTCTGCTGCTGGCGCATGGCTGGACCGACAGCCGCGATTTCCCGGCGCCGCAGGGCTCGACCTTTCAAGCACAATGGAGCCGCCGCCCAAGGCCCGCCGCAAATACATTTGCCGCTCCCCCGCCGTCCGTTGATCCGAGCGCGGATCAGCCGGCAGATCGCACAAAGGATCAGGCATGAGCGCGCGGGACACGATTTTTACCGACATCAGGCGCTCACTCGGCGTGACGGGCACAGAGGCGCCGCGCCAGCGCGCGGTCTCCGACCGCTTGGCGAATGCGCCGAAAGGCGTTGTGCCGGCACGCGGCGCAGGCGACACGGCCGAACGTGTCGCGACCTTTCGCGATGAAGCCGAGCGCGTCTCCGCAACCGTCATCGAAGTCGATTCCGCCGCGCAAATCCCCGCCGAGGTCGCGACCTATCTACGCGACCGCAATCTGCCTGCGCAAATACGGATCGGCGCGGATCCCTATCTCGCGGCAGTGCCTTTCGAGTCCGCCGGACTCGACGTCGGCCACGGCCGCGCGATCGCCAGCGATCTCGTCTGCCTCAGCCATGCCTTCGGCGGTGTCGCCGAAACCGGCACGCTGGTCCTGACCTCCGGCCAGGACAATCCGACGACGCTCAATTTTCTGCCGGACACTCATATCGTTGTCATCGAGGCCAAGGACGTTGCCGGCGATTATGAGACGATCTGGGAGCGGCTGCGCGCGAGCTATGGCAAAGGCCTGATGCCCCGCGCCGTGAATTTCGTCACCGGCCCGTCGCGCTCGGCCGACATCGGCCATTCGCTGCTGCTTGGCGCGCATGGGCCACGCACGCTGCATATTATTGTGGTGACAGGGGAGAGGTAAGGGCGGCTAACCCTCTCCCGCAAGAGGAGAAGGGAGTCGCCTTATCTTTTAACATTTGCCATGCTGCCTGCATGGCCAGCCAAATCCCACGCCGCGTGATGACCAACTTGGCACGACGACTTCGAAAGTCGTCCGTCAATGCGGAAACCGTCATCTGGCGCGCCTTGCGAGATAGAAGATGCGGCGATTTCAAATTCCGAAGACAAGTGCCGATGGGCGCTTATATCGCCGACTTCATCTGTTTCGAAAAACGGCTCGTGATCGAGATCGATGGACCCACGCATGCCAGTGATGAGCAGAGAATTCATGATGTCGCGCGCGATGCTTGGTTTCGACGTGAAGGCTTTTGTGTCTTGCGCCTTTCCAATGATTTTGTGATTGGAGCGACGGATTTGGCCATCCGTCGGATCAGTGAAGCGCTCGATGCGTGACGCGCCTCCTTCTCCCCTTGCGGGAGAAGGTGCCGAGCGAATGCGAGGCGGATGAGGGGTTGGGGAAGGTCTTGATTGTTGCACTGGCGATGCCTGCTCCGCTCGGTGCGAAACTATTCACGGTGCGTCCTTCTCTCGATTGCCGCGTTTAATGCTGCACCAAAGTCGCTTTCTGACGGGGCAGGCCGGAGACCTTGTTCGAAGTTAGCCAGCGAACCAGCGATGATATCTTCACTCATGACGCACTCTTGGAATCTGGTGTGATCATAGTATCGATCAATCAGCAAGACCGACGCAATGGCGTCAATAGATATCGCGCCTCTGTGACAAGCCTCCACTCCCGGAATTATCCTTTGGGATACATTTCGTTGCCACAAAGCCAAAGTCTCTGCAGCATCGCTAAGATTAGCTAAGACACGCGCTCGGTCTATTTCAAGCCAAACTGCAATCCTGCTATCTTGCTGGTGACCCATCCATCCCACCCAATTGCAAAATTGATTTGAGCTGTCAGTGGCGGATGGCCCGAAATCCATAAGGCTAACCGCACCATGAGCCTTGCACAGAGAATTATTATAGCGGTTTTTGAACACCTTGATCTCGCCATCCGCAATAATACCCGTCAATTCCGTGGGGCCAGTGGCGTGCCAAAGCCTGCCGTCGAGAATTGCCCACAACACAGGGGGAAGGCCGGGATTGTCCATGGTTTTCTTGCGAAACTCTTGTAGACCGAGTGAAAAATAGCCGTGTTTTCGAACATAGCACGCCCCTTCGTCACCTTCGGGCTTTCCGGAGTCCCGCCCAGCGCTATTATTCGTGTCCGTTCGGGGTCATCCGGAGAACCCAGTGTTAGGATTCGTATATTTTTGGCGATCATATTCGGCAACAGTATCCGGCTCGATAACGAGGCGAGAACAATGTGTCGGCTGTTCGTGCGTTTTTGAATATGTGATTACGCGCAAAGTTGCAGGCAGAGGTGACAGCCCCTATCTCCTGAATAACGTGGGAGCAGCGGAGAGAGCCAAAGAGCGTGCGCGCGTTAATCTCAACCGCACGCTTGAAGAAGCGATTGAGCCAGTACCTTGTCCTGCTTGCGGCGTCGTATTTCAGCCGGATATGGTGCGCATACTCCATGATCGATACGGAAAACAGTACGAACCAAACAAATATGCGTCCGAGAGAATCGCCGTCCCAGTAGTGGATGCGTGGTTGGCTGCACGTGCCGCAAATACTATCGAATCTTATACAAAATTTATGGAAATATGGCCGGCCGCCCAGGACGGCATTAATACAAGCGAGTTAGTACGGCCAACAGCTAGAACCTTTAACCGGTTCGCCAAAGACGCGATAAAGGAACTAAAATATCCATCACTTTTGCGTAAGTTCTCGTTCAATATTTTTTGGGTTATCTGGGGCGTGATAATTTTATTATTCATTATCCTTGTCTTTATCACAATGATGCGTCGCTGAGATTGCAGGATATCTCGCGTGGCGCAAAGCTCCTTCAGACCGTGTGAAAACTTCGGCTGGCCGGATTCCATTCCCGCCGCGTCCGCTTCTGCGCTAGGCCGTTGGCACGCAAAGGTTCTAAGCTGAGTTCAAACGTTGAAGGGTTAGCGCGACCCCTCACCCGGTCGGCTTCGCCGACCACCCTCTCCCACAAGGGGAGAGGGTGCGCGCTCTCGATCTCACGCGCTCAGCGGATCGCGCGACAAAAGCCGTGCCGGCGGGAAGGCCACCTCGACGAGCGTGCCTTCGTTCTTCTTGCTCTTGATCGAGAAAGAGGCGCGATTGGCCTCAACCAGCGCTTTGGTGAGCGGCAGACCGAGACCCGTGCCCGCCGTCTGCCGCGAGGTCGCAAGCTGACGGAAGGGTTCGAGCGCGGTCTCGATATCATCATCCGACATGCCGATGCCGGTGTCGCGAATGCGGATGATCGCCTGCCCGTCGTCGCCAAGCGCGGTCGCAACGATCACCTGCCCGCCGGGCTCGTTGAACTTCACCGCATTCGACAGAAGATTGAGGATGATCTGCTTCAGCGAGCGCTCATCGGCGAGAATCTTCGGCAGATTGGCGGCGAGCGCCAAGCGCATGATCACCCGCTCGCGATTGGCCTGCGGCTGCATGATCGCGACGCATTCGCTGATGACGCGATTGGGATCGACCGCGACGAAATCGAGATCCATCCGGCCCGCCTCGATCTTGGAGAGATCGAGGAGATCGTTGACGAGGCTCATGACATGCTCGCCCGAGCTATGGATGTCCTTCAGATAATCGCGATAGCGGTCATTGCTGATCGGGCCGAAGCGCTCCTCCATGATGACCTCGGCAAAGCCGATGATCGCATTGAGCGGCGTGCGGATCTCATGACTGACCTTGGCCAAAAAGTCCGATTTCAAGGCGCTCGCCCGTTCGGCTTCGCGGCGTGCCGCATCGAGTTCCTGCTCGACCTTCTTCCAATGCGTCATGTCGCGGAAGAGCGCGCAATATTTGCGCTCCGATCCGGAGCCGATCCGACCCAGCGTCAGAAAGATCGGGATGGCGCCGCCTTGCCGCGCCTTGCCGATGATTTCGCGCCCGTCGTTCAACAGGCTCGCGACGCCGCCCGATTGCAGCCCGTCAAGATAGGCTTGCGCCTTCGCCTGGCTGTCCGGCGCGATCAGCATTGTGAAAGGCTGGTTGACGACATCGCTTTGATCGTAGCCGAACAACGCCTCCGCCGAGCGATTGAGCGTCAAGATCCGGCCCTGCGCATCGATGAGCGCCAGCCCGTCGGTCGCCGTATCGAGAATGGCGGTGAGTTCGTCGGCCTGCGATTTCAGCACCCGCATCTCGGCCTCGAGCTTGCCGCGCAATTCCCGCTCGTCATCCTGACGGATGGTGAACAGCGTCGCTGGCAGACCGTCCCAATCGATCGTCTGCAGCCGACCGCGCACGGCGGCAAGCTGGCCCGATGCGGTGCGCAGCGCAAAGGCATCGGTGCCGGTGCGCGTCTCGTCGAAAATGCGCGTGAGGCCGCCCGCTTCGTGGACCGCATCCTCATCGGCATAGCCGAGGAGATCGAGCAGATAGCGATTGGCATAGATCGGCACGTCATCGCGGCTGATCAACAGGCCGACGCCAAGACGGTCGAAGATCAGCGCGGCATTGCGGCCGAGACTAGCCGCAATCGACGTGTCGTCATGGTGGGGCGCGGTGACCGGTGCCGATTCGTCGGCGAGAACGGCGGCGATCTCGCGGAACGCCGTCTCCTCCTCATTGCTGAGGGGCGCCTCGGTCGCGGCGCGTTCGACGAGCGGCGGACGCTCCGTTTCGGGCGCCGTCTTCAAGAGCGGGCGCAAATGCACGACATTGTCGGGGAAGACCGGCGCTTCGACCGCGGCGGCATTGACGAAGACGCGCGGCTCCGCCTCGGTCAGCCTGTCGATCCTGATGACCCCGAATCCCCTATAGCCGTCGAACTGGTGATCGGCCGTGAAAGCCGGCAGCGCGCCGAGGCTCACCGGCACGGCAGCGGCGGCACCCGCAATCGGCCACAAGACCTCAATGCCACTAAAGGTCTCGCGCTTGATAATGGCGCGGGCGAGCGGACCCTCCGGCTCGCGTTCAAGATATTTGGCGACGTCGCCAAAATCGCGGCCGAGAAGATCGGCGGCAGCGGCGCCGACGACTTCGGCGAGCGGCGGCGTGATCTCGGTGATCTTATCCTGTGCGTCCGTGCGCCAGAGAAACCGCACGCTCTTCGATTCGGAGAGCCGGCCGGCAAGCTGCCGCTTCACCTCATCGAGTGAGAGCGCGGCGGCCACGGGAACGGTAGCAGCAACAGTAGCAGCAGGCTCGACGGACGGCTCGGCAGGAAGCGCGACGGAAGTGGGGGGCGCTGAAGGCACGACAGGCGCAGCTACAATCGGTGCCGGAGGCACGATAGGTGCGACAGGGCGCGCCACTGGAGCTGTGACAACGGCCGCTGGCTCGACAGGCTGGCGCGGCGCGCGGGTACCGAGCGCTGCGGCAATCAGGAGCGGTCCCTCCTGCCCGACGCTGCATTTGCGGCAGAGGAAGGTGACCGTCTCGACGAGCGGCCCGAAGAAGAATCGCAGCCGTTCGAGGCGCGGGCCCGTGTCCATCGGCAGATTTTGGGTCAGATCGGCAAGCCGTCGGGCCCCAGGATCACGCGATTGAAACAGCCGCGCCGAGATCTGCTCGAGATCCTTGGCGCGGAAAAGCTCCAGCATAGGCGCATTGGCGTAGACCACGCGGCTCGCCTCGCCGACGGCATCCGCGCGCACAGCCAGAAGCGGCACGATTTCGGTCTTGGAGAGGGACAGCGCGGTGAGCGCAGCTTCAATGTCCTGTCGGCCGAAGCCGGACTCGGAAGAATAGGCATTCATAGCGGCAGAGGCTTTCTTCTCGTCGCACCAAAAAAGGCGTCCTCCGCCGCCACGGATAGCCTTAATGAATACCTAACGGCAGCCGTAGAGATGAGTCCATAAGCTGCGGACTTATCCAAGCAATTTGATCGAATCATCCTTAATGGAAATTAACGATTGCGGCAAATGACGCGGCCCAAACGCCGCCAGCTGCGACTCGGCCATTTGCTTGAAAAGACGAAAGGATTTCACCCAAGCCCGCACGCGCAAAGGCGCATTCCCGCAGCCTCTCGATTAGGTATTTCGATCCGTTTTCGTCCACAGCTCGGATGCTGCGCTCATCGACTTCGAAGCCGCGTGACCGCCCATGCGCAAATCCAAAGCGGATGCGCCAAGAGCCGGCTTCTTCGCCAAATCGCGGCACAGAGGGCCGGCTGAAGGACAAAATGCGCCTTGGCGCGCCTTTTCGGCATGCGACCACCTGACGGCACCAAGGCCTTGCAATCAATTTGCGACGCACTTAGGTTCGCCCCGCTGCAGGCCGCCATAGCTCAGTTGGTTAGAGCGCTAGATTGTGGATCTAGAGGTCCCCCGTTCGAGCCGGGGTGGCGGTACCATCCAAGGCACTGATTCAGAACAATATTATTTTTGAGCTTCGGCATTTCTATCGCCTCGATCGGCACGAGTCAGCACATAGTCAGCAAGCGGATCGATTTCGGCAGGTTCCACCGAGAATTTTCGGGTAGGGCCTCAAACTTCCCTTCGATGTGTCCCTCACGGATGTTGAGCCACGGCTCCTGCGGGCCTCCCCAGTCTTGCACCACCTGTTTCACAACGACCCCCGCAATCATTTTAACGCGCTTGCATGTCTGAAAATCAGACATTATATTGGCACTAGGTCCTAGAAAGACACAGCCATGACGTCCACGATAATCTCCCCTCCGCTGCCCACCATAGCGCCATTTCCGTTGGCAGCAGTCGAAATGAAATTACGTGACGAACTGATTGAGGCTG
>JBKQRA010000091.1:0-9828 GCA_052144065.1 Methylovirgula sp.
GTGGCGGATCTAATCTCGTCTTTGGTCAGCGGCCCGCTCGCATAAACAATAGTGATCATAAAGTCGCTAAGCTGCATGCGATGCGCTTTAATCCGCTCGTTGTGGACGCTCATCGGCTCGTCGCTGCGCTCCATTTCGATGGCGAGCAATTGCTCCACGGCGGCCCTTTCACGTTCCAGCGCATCGAGGATTGCTCGGTGCTCTTCTCGAAGTTTGGACGATGCTTCGTCGAAACGGGCCATTTCGTCAGCGTAGCGAGCTGAATTAGCGGCAAGGCGTTCCCGAAGATCGCTGGATATGTCGCGCAAAAGCAATTCCTCCGACGGGGAGAGGCTATGAATGGGTGATTCGATCGAATGGTACAAGACCAATGGTGCCATTCCTGTGGATAGCTGGGGAATGGAGGCCGGGTGGTCGGAAGGCGATCTTCATCTAATCTTCGGGCCGTAAATCCAACATAAGGATAATGCTCTAGGCCTCGCGCCACCTCTCCCACCCATCAGCCCTTAGCCGACACGCCGGACATTCGCCGCAGCCATAGCCCCAATCCCATTTCTTGCTGCGGTCGCCGAGATAGCAGCTGTGCGTCTCTTCGATGATGAGATCGATGAAGGCTTTGTCGCCGAGCGCTTCGGCGAGCCGCCAGGTCTGCGCCTTGTCGAGCCACATCAGCGGCGTCTCGACGATGAAGTTCTTCTCCATGCCGAGATTGAGTGCGACCTGCATCGCCTTCAGCGTGTCGTCGCGGCAATCGGGATAGCCGGAATAATCCGTCTCGCACATGCCGCCGACGAGATGGCGTAGCCCCCGGCGAAAGGCGACCGCGGCGGCAAGCGTGAAGAACATGAGATTGCGGCCTGGCACGAAAGTGTTCGGCAGGCCCTTTTCGTCGGCGACGATTGCGATGTCGCGCGTCATCGCGGTCGACGAGATCGCGCCGAGCACACCGAGATCGAGGAGATGATCCTCGCCCAGCCGGCTCTCCCATTGCGGATCGATCTTCACGATCGCGCGGCGGATTTTGTCGCGCTGTTCGAGCTCGATCCGATGCCGCTGGCGATAATCGAAGCCGATCGTCTCGACGTGGGTGAAGCGGGCAAGCGCCCAGGCGAGGCAGGTGGTCGAATCCTGGCCGCCCGAAAGAAGCACCAAGGCCGTGGTCATTGTCTTAGCCTCTCCGATCCGTCATACGCGGGCTTGACCCGCGCATCCAGACACAAACGATTAGGATTAAAGAGGCGGCGCACTCTCGGACCCCTTCTCGGACCTTTTCTTGCGGACCATGGCCCCTGGATGCGCGGGTCAAGCCCGCGCATGACGGTGGCTAAGGATATCTAGCGTGAAAAGCGTTTGATGCGCGACAGGATTGCGCGCAGCGGATGGCTGGTCCAGGCGCTGGTGACGAAGTCATTATGGACCGCGTCGGGCGCGCTTATGAAGGCGATGCTGCCGGGATCGAGCGAGGCCGGCAGATCGGTGCGCGTCCGCAGGCCTTGCGCTTCGAGCAGTCCGCGCAAAGTCTCGTTCTCGGCCTGCGTGGCCTTGGACGAGGCGCTGAGGAAGAAGCCGCGCGTCTGATTGCGGGCGACCCAATCGGCATATTTGTCGGTTTCGCCGAAGAGCGCATCGAGGAGGACAATGCCGCGCAGCCGCTCGCCGGCGCCGCCGATTTGCGCCGCATAGATCGCCGGCAGATAGCCGCCGCTATAGGCGACGATCACGATCGGCAGGCTGCGGAAGCGGCTCGCCGGCAGGCCGCTGATCTCGGCCAGATGCAAGGCTGCTTCGTCCATGAATTTGGCGAAGAAATTCCGCTCCCAAAAATGCCCGGCGCTGGAATCGAGCGCATCGACGGCGAGCTGCGGCGCGACGAGCACGGCATTGAGGCCGGAAGCGCGCAATTGCTGCGGCACTTGCTGGCGCCCATACACATCGCGGGCGAGCGTCGCCTGATTGCCGTGGAAATAGACGACGATCATTGCCGGCCGGCGCGGATCGAAGCCAGGGGGCACATAGAGCAGGACGCGCTTGTCGTCATAGGTCTGATCGGCCCATAAGATTCCGCCGCGCGGCGAGGTGTGGCCGCGACGATCACCCTGGGTCACGTCGAGAAAGGGCTTCTGCTGGTCGGGAATGTCCCCGTCATAGGGAAAAGCCGCGGCGGCAAAGGGCAGGATACGCAAAATGCCGGTGCCCGGCTTGGCCGCATGCCGCGTTACCGGCTTGGCCATGGCATCGGCGGGCAGGAGCGAGAGAGCGCCAAGGAGCACGAGGTGGAGCGCCAAAAAGGGCCGAAATCGCATCGTCCGACGGAGCATCGCATGGCCCATTCCCGGTTCCCCCACAGGCTGCGCCAGGGCGCTTTTGCACCTGCCGGAGACCAGTTGCAAATTCCCTCCGCTAGGCCCAAATAGGGCCGGGAGGTTGGCGGTGGACGCACCACTCGCCAACCGGGTCAGGTCCGGAAGGAAGCAGCCCTAACGAGACCGGGCGGGTCTCTGTCCAGCCTCCCACCAATACGTCCTGTAATTGCCCGATACAGCCATGGCCGCGGGACCGAAATGGCCGCAGACGATGAAGATGAAGCCGGCTTTCATAGGTTTAAAGAGCCGACCGGCTGCATCCTGTGGACGAAGCCCGAGCTGATCGACGGCGATACCTCGGATCTTTTCGAATGTGTCGAAGTTTTCGAGGACGAGATCCATCTCGGACGCCAGCTTCTGCGCTGCAAGGAATGCGGCCAGCTCTATTTCTACGAGTTCTATGAATTGGTTGACTGGGAGGATGGCGACGATCCGCAATATTGGACCTTCGTCCCGGTCGAATCCCCGGCCGATATCGCCCTCATCAAGGACGTGTCGCCTTTCGAGCTGATGCGGTTTTCGCCGCGCCTGCAAAGGGACTTTCCAAAAGGCGGTCCGACCTCCAGAGTTGGCTGGCTGTAATGACTTCCTCTGCAATGACCTGCTCTGCAATGACTTCCGCGATTTTCGAATAATTTCGCCCGATGGCCAAAACGCAAGATCTCGGCGAGACAACGAAAGCGGCGGCCGCATCCGGCGCGCCGCCTGAGCCGACGCTCGGGCTGGATCTGCCGCCGCAGCCGCAGGCAACGCCCTATCGCGTGCTGGCGCGCAAATATCGCCCGTCGAGCTTCGATGATCTCATCGGCCAGGAGGCGATGGTCAAGACGCTGTCGAATGCCTTCGAGCTCGGCCGCATCCATCAGGCCTATATGCTGACCGGCGTGCGCGGCGTCGGCAAGACGACCACGGCGCGCATTCTCGCCCGCGCTTTCAATTATGAATTGCCGGCGCATGACGGTGTGCCCGCGGTGACCAAGCCGACGATCCATATGCCGGAGCTTGGCGTGCATTGTCAGGCGATCATCGAATCCCGCCATGTCGATGTGATCGAAATGGATGCCGCCTCCCACACCGGCATCGACGATGTGCGCGAGATCATTGATTCGATCCGCTATCGCCCGGTGATGGCGCGCACCAAGGTCTATATCATCGACGAAGTGCATATGCTCTCGAAGCAGGCCTTCAACGGCCTGTTGAAGACGCTGGAAGAGCCGCCGGAGCACGCGAAATTCGTCTTCGCGACGACGGAGATCGAGAAGGTTCCGGTCACGGTGCGCTCGCGCTGCCAGCGCTTCGATCTGCGCCGCGTCGAGGCCGATGTGCTCGTCGCGCATTTGGCCGGCATCTGCGCGAAGGAGAATGTCGCGATCGACACGGAGGCGCTGGCGCTGATCGCGCGCGCGGCCGAAGGCTCCGTCCGCGATGCGCTGTCGCTGCTCGATCAGGCGATCGCCTATGCGAGGGGCGCGGCGAACACGAAGATCCATGCCGACGACATGCGCCATATGCTGGGGCTTGCCGACCGCGCGCGGATCATCGATCTCTTCGCCGAGTTGATGCGCGGCGATATCGCTGCGGCGCTCGCTAATCTCAAGACGCTCTACGATGCCGGCGCCGATCCGGGACAGATCCTCGTCGAGCTCGCAGAATTCGTTCATTTCGTCACCCGGCTGAAGCTTGTGGCTTCCTCCGGCGATGATCTCACCGTCACCGAGGAAGAGCGCCGGCGCGGCGGCGAGTTCGCCGAGGGCCTGTCGATGCCGGTGCTGACGCGCGCCTGGCAATTGCTCTTGAAGGGCATGCAGGAGGTCAAGGATTCGCCGCGGCCGCTCGCCGCCGCCGATATGGTGCTGGTACGTCTCGCCTATGCCGCCGATCTGCCGACGCCGGACGAGGCGTTGCGCCGGCTGGCCAATGCGCCGGCGGGCGCGAGCGCTGCGAATCCTGCGCCTTCAAGCCGGCCTTCGGGCGGCGGATCGCGGCTCGCCATGAGCCCGGCTCCCATGGGTCAGGCATCAATGGGTCAGGCGCGCGAAGCGCGCAGCCCGGCACCGTCGCCGGCTCCCACCAAGGCGCCGGAGATGCGGCTGTCCTCTTTCGAAGAGGTCGTCGCGCTTGCCGCCAAACACCGCGACATACAATTGAAGATGGCGCTCGAGCGCGATGTTCGCATCGTCCGCTTCGAGGACGGCTCGATTGAAATGTCCCCGTCGCAAGGCGCCTCGCCGCAATTGGCGCAGACGCTGATGCGGCGCTTGCAGGAATGGACCGGCAAGCGCTGGATGGTCGCGATAACCAATGCCGCCGGCGCGCCGAGCCTGAAGGAAAAGCGCGAGGCGGAAGAAGCCGCCGCGCTGCAGGGCGTCCAGGCGCTGCCGCTCGTCAGCAAAGTCCTCGAACATTTTCCCGGCGCCGAAATCGTCGCCGTGCGCAATGGCGAGGCGGCTGCCGATCAGCCGGCGCCGAGCGCCGATTTGGCCCAAGACGAAGTCTATGAGGACGAGGCCTATAATGATCAGGCCTATACCGAAGACGATCTCTAGAGCATCGTGCGCAAAAGTGTGTGCGGTACTGATCTCGGCTGTTGCCGGGATCAGCTTTTGGAGGATCAAATCGGGCAGGCCCGATTTGATTGCTTAAGCGATGCTCTACATGTTTGAATCTAGAGCATCTTATCCGCCTTCAAGTGATTCCACTTGAGGGCGGGATGCTCTAGAGCATGTTCCGAAAAAGTTGCACGACTTTTTCGGCGAGAACATGCTCCAATGCTCTAAGACGCGAAGGAAGGAACATCCGATGGCGGATATGCTGGGCTTGATGAAGCAGGCGCAGGCCATGCAAGCCAAGATGCAGGAAATGCAGGCCGAGCTGGAACGTATCGAAGTCGAGGGCCAGTCCGGCGGCGGGATCGTCCGCGTGACGCTCACCGCCAAGGGACAGATGAAGGGCATCAATATCGAGCCGACGATACTCGTGCAGAGCGAAAAGGAGATCCTCGAAGATCTCATCCTCGCGGCGCATGAGGATGCCCGCAAGAAGGCGGAGCGGCTGATGGAAGAGAAGATGAAGACGGTAACGGCCGGTCTGCCGCTGCCGCCCGGCATGAAACTCTTTTAAGGGCGCGGCCTCGTTCGATGGCGGAGCGGATCGCGGGGCCGGAGATTGAACGGCTCATCCAATTGCTGGCGCGGCTGCCGGGTCTCGGGCCGCGCTCGGCCCGGCGGGCGGCGCTGCATCTGATCCGCAAGCGCGAGGAGCTGCTTGGTCCTCTCGCCGATGCGCTGCAGGCGGCGCATGAAAAGATCATGGTCTGCTCGATCTGCGGCAATGTCGACAGCTGCGATCCTTGCACCATCTGCCGCGACGAAGCCCGCAATAAGAAAATGCTCATCGTCGTCGAGACGGTCGCCGATCTCTGGGCGCTGGAGCGGGCGAAGGCGGTTTCGGCGCGCTACCATGTGCTTGGTGGGACGCTGTCGCCGCTCGACGGCATCGGACCGAAAGATCTCAATCTGACGAGCCTGCCGGACCGGGTCGTCAATGAGGCGGTCGATGAGGTGATCCTGGCGGTCAATGCGACGGTCGACGGGCAGACGACTGCGCATTTCATCACCGAACTCCTCGGCCATCTGCCGGTGCGGATCACTAAGCTCGCGCATGGCGTGCCCGTCGGCGGCGAACTTGACTATCTCGACGAAGGGACGCTGGCGGCGGCGATCCGCAGCCGGACGGACTTTTAAGGCTTCGTGCCGCCGCAATTGGTCGCTTCCTTGCATTGCGATGCCTCAAACATTGCGTCATTCGGCGGAGGCATAGTCATGGCGGCAGAGCCGCAAGGCCCCAATCGCGATGGACCCAATCGGGCGGCGCGGCGCCAAGCCAAAGCGCGGGCGCGATCCTCCGGCCCGGGTGCAGCAGGACAGACGGCGATGGACGATGTGAAGCTGCGAAAGGAATGGATCAATTCGGCGATCAACCGCCTCGATCCGGTGCTGTTTGCCACCCATCTGCCGGCTTGGCTCGAATTGGTGACGCATCTGCAATCGCGCCCTGTCGGCGCCCGCGGCGTTGCCGCCCAGCAGGCGATCCCGCGCCTCACGGTCGCCGAATTGCGCAGCCCGCGCATCGCGACGGTCGCCGACGATACGGTCTTCGCCTTCTGCATGGCCGCCGTCCTGCACGACACGCCGGACGCCGTCGGCAGGCTGGAGACGGAGCTGACGAATCACTATGGCCTCGATTTTCCCGGCGCCCGCGCTCTGGCGCTCTGCCGGCACGGACGCGAGACCGAAAATCCGCTCGATGATGCGGTTGGCCATATTGTCCAGGCGCGTCTCGACGGGCAGACCTTCGACGCCAAGGACATTTTCAATGCCGGCCTGCGCCTCCTCGAAAAGATCCGCAAATCGAATTTCGTCCAGGAGCTCTCGGTGATGCTGGCCAAATGGCAGCGCCAGCAATGGGCACTGATCTTGAAGGAGCAGCGCTTCAATCTGGCCTTTCCGCGCGTATCCGTGCCGCCGATCGAAGCTGCGCTCGAAGTCAATCTCAACGATCAGGCCTTCGTCGCGAGCCTCTTGCTCGCCGCCGCGGGCGCCGTCGATATCGAACTCGAACCGGCCTATCAGGACCATCTCAAGGCGATCGCCGCGCGCGGCTGACGCCTCAGCGCGGAAGACGGAGAGCCGATGCAGGTTGCAGCCGTCATTCCCGTCGCCCTCGCTGGCTCCGGCGCCTTGGCGCTCACCGAGATCGCCGGCAAGCCGGCGCTTCAACACGTCCTCGAGCGAATCGCACGGGTCGAGCGATTGTCGAGACCCTTGGTTGTTACAACCGTCGATGCAACCGACGATCCGGTCGATGCTTTTTGCGCCGCGGCGGGCACGCCCTGCATCCGCGGCGCACAAGCCGATGAACTCGGCCGGGTACTCGCAGCTCTCAATAGTATCGACGCGAAAGCCGCGGCGATCCTGCGGCCGACGGCGCCTCTGATCGATCCGGCGATCATCGATCATGTCGTCAATCTCGTCGAGATGACCGATGGCATGGTCGATTATGTCGGCACCGATCTCGCGCCGACCTATCCGCGCGGTATGGAGGTCGAGGCTCTCACCCGCGCCGCGCTCGACGACGCCGACCGCCGCTGCCTGGATCCGGCCGAGCGCGGCTTAGCGACTCATTATCTGCGGCGCAATTCCAGGCTCTATCGCCTTCTCGGCGTCAAGGCGCCGGAAGAAGTCGCGCGCGCCGATCTTTCGCTCGACATAAGTAAAGGCGCGAATTTTTCGCTGATCGAATCGGCGCTAATTTATTTTGCAGGCAGGCCCGATGCGAGCCTCGCCGATGTCATCGCTTTCATCGACTCGCGTTCCTTCGACTTGCGCCAATAAGCTAATAAGGAGCACGCGATCGTTTTCGTCTTAAAAGCGATGTTTCTTCCGATATGGCAATGTGCGGCGAAGGCCTGCGCAATCGCCGAATATTGACGTTTCCTTCATTCTCTTCGCTGAAAATTTATTCATCCTTTTCTCTTACAACACGCTACTAGGCGCGATCACAACAAGGCCAGAATCGATTCGTTGCTCACGCTCGCGCATCCGCGCGGGCTTCATCGATCTTCGTTCGAACGCATGGAGCGGCTGCGAGGCCGCCAGCGATACGTTTGAGCGCAGTGGAACACGAGGCCGGAGGGGAGGCCCCTCGATGAACGTAACCATTTCAAAGAAGATAACAGTCGCCTTTGCCGGGGTCCTGGTGGTCGTGGCGGCGACGAGCATTTTTGCTTTCGCGGCGATTCGCAGCGCCGGGAGCGCGGCCGAAGCCTATGGCAAGGCCAATCTTGTCATCGCTGACCTCGAACGCGCCATCGCGGCGCAATTCGATGAGGCGCATGTTTCGCGCGGCTATCTGCTCACTAATGGTGTCGCGCGCCACGCCATGCTTTATGAAAACGCGGTGCAGGAATACGCCAAGCAGATGGCGACCGCCCGCAAACATGCCGCAGGCGAGCCCGAAATGCTTGCTGCGCTCGACAAGGTCGATACGGCCGCCTCCGCCTGGCGCCATGACATCGGCGATCCGGAAATCGCGCTCGGGCATGATCCGAAGACGATGCCGCAGGCGATTGCGATCGCCCAGTCCGCCCACAGCACCGAAATGATGAAGGGCTTCCGCGCGGCGGCCGGCGAGGCCCGCGCCAAATTCGGCGCCTGGGCCGAAAAGACCAAGGCCGATGAAGCCGGTGCCATGTGGTTCCTGCAGATCTCGCAGATCGTCGGCAGCCTTCTGGCGCTCGGCGTTGCGGTTTACGCCGGCTATCAGCTGTCGCGCCGCATCGCCTTCCCGATTCGCATCCTCAACTGGTGCATGTCGGAACTTGCCAAAGGCAATACCAAAGTCGATGTCCCGAATATGGGCGAGGGCGACGAGATCGGCGACATGGTCGCAACGATCCAGGCCTTCAAAGAAAATACGATCGAAAAGATGCGCCTCGAAGCCGAGGCGGCCGAAGCCCGACGGCAGGCCGAAGAAGACCAGAAGCGCCAAGAGATCGAAACGCAGAAATATATCGACGCGCATAATGTCTTCGTCACTTCGATCACCGATGCTCTGCACCGGCTGTCGGATGGCGATCTTACCTGCCGTCTGAGCGAGGCCTTTTCTGAGGAATATGAAAAGATCCGCGCGAATTTTAATATCTCTGCCGAAAAGCTGCAGCAGGTGATGGTGGGCGTTGCCTCGAACACGCAGGCGATTCGTTCAGGCACCAAGGAGATCGCGGTTGCGGCCGACGATCTCTCGCGGCGCACGGAGCAGCAGGCGGCGAGTCTCGAAGAGACGGCTGCTGCACTCTCCGAGATCACCAATACGGTGCGCAAGACGGCGCAGGGCGCGAGCCATGCCCGCCAGGTCGTTTCGGCTGCCAAATCCGATGCGGAGAAGGGCAGCGAGGTTGTCCGTCAGGCGGTCAATGCGATGAGCGGCATTGAGAAGTCGTCGCAGCAGATCGGCCAGATCATCGGCGTCATCGACGAGATCGCCTTCCAGACCAATCTCCTCGCCCTGAATGCGGGTGTCGAGGCGGCGCGTGCCGGCGATGCGGGCCGCGGCTTTGCGGTTGTCGCTTCCGAGGTGCGTGCGCTGGCGCAACGCTCGGCCGAAGCGGCGAAAGAGATCAAGAGCCTCATTTCCGCTTCGACCGCGCAGGTCGAAGACGGTGTCGATCTTGTCGGCGAGACGGGCAAGGCACTGGGACGCATCTTCGCGCAGATCGCCGAGATCGACACGATCGTGTCGGAGATCACGACCTCTGCGCAGGATCAGGCGACTGGCCTGCAGGAGGTCAACACAGCGGTCACGCAGATGGATCAGGTGACGCAGCAGAATGCCGCCATGGTCGAGGAATCGACCGCGGCGAGCCACACGCTGTCGCAGGAAACCGAAGAGCTGACGCGTCTCATCG
>JBKQRA010000092.1:0-2583 GCA_052144065.1 Methylovirgula sp.
ACGAGAAAGGTCTGCATATAGCCTTTGATCCAGCGCGAGCGCTGACGGATCCAATTGCTCGCTTGGCAGCTCGCCTCCTCATAGGTCGTCGAATCGACGACCGCGACGCGATAGCCCTTCTGGGTGAGCCTGATGCCGAGATCGGCATCCTCCGTGACGTTGAAAGGGTCCCAGGCGTGCAGCTCGCGCAGCACGTCGATCTTGAAATGGTTCGATGTGCCGCCAAGCGGAATAGGCACATTGAGCTTTTCGAGACCCGGAAGAAGCTGATCGAACCACAGCGCATAATCGAGCGCGAACATGCGCGTCAGCCAGTTCTCGTTGGCGTTGTAATAGTTGAGCCGCGCCTGCAGGCAGGCGACATCTGGCGGTGCCATGCGGAAGGCGGCGACGACCTTGCGCAATTGATCGGGCTCCGGCCGATCTTCCGCGTCATAGACGACGAGGATTTCGCCGCGGGCGAAGCGCAATGCGAAATTGCAGGCCTTCGGTTTCGTCTGCGGCTGTGACGTCGGCACACGGATGATTTCGAAGATGCCTTCTAGGCCCAGCGTTCGTGCGACTTCTATGGTCTCATGATCGCTCGCCTCGAGCACGATCTTGATGTCGAGTTTGCCGAGCGGATAGTCGAGGTCGCGCAGCGATTGCGCCAATGCCGGCAGCACCCTGCCCTCGCGGAACATCGGCACGAGGATGGTGAAGACCGGCAGCTCTTCGTCGCGCAAGGCGCGGGCCGCCACGGCGACCGCATCATCGGCCTCCGCAGAGCGGCCGCCGCCGACCCAGACCAACATCCATTTGAAAGCGAAATTCCCGAGATAGAAAAAGCTCATGATGAGATTGAGCACGACCAAGGTCGCGATCGGCGCGATCGCAAATCCCGCAAGCAAAGCGCTCAAAAGCGCATAGCCGACAATGATCTGCCCGGTGCTGAAGACGTGCTGCGCCGACATTTCCGGATCGGTTTCGGCGAGCTCGAAGACGGCACGCTGCGACAGAACATCATCGAAGGCTTCCTGCACGGCCCAGATGATGTCGAATTTTGAGGCGACGACGAATTCGATCGCCGCGCCCCAGCGCCGCCGCGCAAAGAGCACGGCCTCAGGTCCGGGGTCTGCGGTCGCGATGACGATGCGGTCGCCGTTGCGGCTCCAGGGAATCATCAGGTGCCGCGCATAAAGATCGGCATCAGCTGCGAGCAGCAGCGTCCGGTCGGGCTCGTCATGCACCAGATCGATGAAGGGCAGCTGATAATAATAGGCGATGCCCTGATAATAGACGGCAGGCTCGATCCAATTGCGCGATAGGATCGCATCGCCGAACCGCACATTCCACGCTTCGGCGATGGCGGTCGCATCGTCGAGCTGTTCGAGCGTCAGGATCTGGCGACCGACCAGCAAGTCACCAAGCGCACGATCTGAGGGCGAGAGAGGCATGGCTATTTGCCCATGGGATTCTGGCGCCGCCGCAGCATGCGCTGCAAGACCAGCAGGAAGACGATAGTGACGAGCATCCAGATGCCGCCGGTGATCCACGGCCGGAATTCCTCGGCGATCGACTGCCACGACGTCTGATCGATATAGGTGATATGGGCCACCTTCTCATGCTCGGTCGACATGGCGAGCGCGACGCCGGTCTTGTCGATGAAGGCGACATTGCCGCGATCGAGAGCGAGCTTCGGCGGCGTCGGCAAAGTGCCGTCCTGCGCCAGCGGACGAATCCATAAGCCCGGCTGCGCGCCCGAGGCGACGATCTGCGCGACCGCTCCGGCGGTGAAGCCGCCGAGATCGAGCAGCGTCCGCCTGTCCTGATCAGCAACCACGACGCGGCCTTGATCGAAGCGCACCAGCGGCGCGATGTTTCGCGGCGCAACCCGGCTCACGGCGATGAAGGGCGCACCCGGATCTGGCGCTATGTCGGCATCGGTGAATTTGACGGTAATCGGCGCGGTCTCGGGCGAGAGCGCGCTCAGCACGCCGTTGAGAAGCGCCACCGTGCTTTCCGGATGATCTAGAAGGGGCCGCGCGATCAGCACTTCGACGCCGCTCGCCCAACGCGGCACGAGATCGGAAAAGGCATGTGGCGAGCCCATCGTGCTCTTCAGCAGAACTTCGCTCGATGACAGGATCTGCGCCGGATAGCCTTGCGGCTCGAAGCGGCAATCGCCCTGCTCGCTGCGGCGCTGAATGACGGCACGCAGATTGGCGACCTTGCCGACAAACCCGTCGGGCAGCGTCAGATTGAGGCGCGTCGGCTCATTGTTCGCGGCGACCGTACTCGCCAGCAAGCGATCGTTGACATAGGCGCTGACGATCGCCTTCTCGCCGATCGGATCGGGCGCCACCATCACATCGAGCAACACGCGCGTCGCCTCGGTCTTCGGCGGCAAGCGCAGGCTGTCGATGGCCACGGTGAGATCGGTGCGGCCAAACACTTCGACGGGAGTCGGCGTGAGGCCTAGTGGATCGAATCTAACGCTTGGTGCCCTCGTCTGACGGCGGCGATGATTTTGTCTGGGTCCGCTGTCCAAGTGAAGGGCTTTGACTCCGCATTGTGCTCGTCGAGGAAGCGGTTGATGGCGGC
>JBKQRA010000093.1:0-4645 GCA_052144065.1 Methylovirgula sp.
CCGCGACCGCCGAGAATCCCTCAAAGGACTCAAACGTCAGATTTTATCCACTAGGTCTTTCGAACTCATCAAGCACGCGATGGAAAAAAAGCAGCAGGTCAACTGCCAATATCGCGGCTATACAAGAAACTTCTGCCCCTATGTGCTCGGTTTTGACGATCACGGCAAAGAGCGCGTTCTGGCTCTTCTTGTCCGCAATACGCCCACCGGCCCGATGGTCGGCGGCTGGGAATGCCTGGAACTCGAATCCGTATGGAATGTAAAATCCACCGAGGAAGCCTGGGTCGCGGCGCCAGCCGGTGCACGCCCCGACTGCGTCAAGCACGTCGACATTGACGTTGAAGCCGCGGCGGCCTAACGGCGCCGCCAACCTTGGAAGCGGCGGCCGCCTAGGCCTCTGTGATCTCGGCACGCTTAGCGAAAAGCCAAGCATCCGGCACGCCGAATGCTTGGCTTTTTCGTATATAAGATTGTGCTTTCTCCGACAGGTCCAGCATGGCGCAGATGCGCAATTACCGCGAGCCGACAGAGCCGCCGGAGCCCTATCACATTCCGCTGGAAAAGGCGGATGAACTCGAGACCCATCCAGGGGTTCTAGCCGCGATCAATGCAGTCGCGACCGAGCGCCGCCCCGCCATGGTGATCTGGAAAGCGCCGACCGGTCCGGAAGCCGACCACATCGTGATGGCGCTCGAGGAATATATCCACTTCAAGGATTTTCCGGCGACGAAGGACAATATCTACGCCTGGGGCGCCGACGAAGTGCGGCTGTAGTTCGCCCCCAGGCTAATATCGATTGACCGGATCATATTTATCGAAATCGAGCGCCAACGGACCGAAGCCCTATTGCCTCATCAAAGAGCGCGGCGAAACGCCGGCCTTGATCACGGTTCTGCCCTCGGTCGTCGCAACGCGCCACAGCACGACATAATTTTTTCCTATGAAGCCCTCGCCGCCGTTCATGTGCTGGAGAAAGCGAACATAGTCAGGCGGAAGTCGTCTTTTCAGGTGTGCTGAACATCGATCGATGGACGGGCCACTCGCGGGCGGATTGCCGTTGAATTGCAAATTGTGCATTTGTGAGATGCGATGCAGTTCGGGATCAAGCAGGCAAAGCTGAAAGAAGAAGATCGTCTGCGGCATTCAGTGCGGAATCGGCGCGCAATATTTTGAAAGATGGCTTTTCGGACTTTACGAACACGAATTTGATCCGGGGTAGAGACATGTCACGCGCGGGAGAATATTCGAATCGTAGCGTGTAAGATCCCGGAGTCAGTTCCATTGCCACACTATCCGATATGCTGGCAAATTCCGTTGAGCCACTCTGAGGAACTTCAAAGGGCGTCTCGATAATACGAACCGCGTCGAAAGATAAAGCGACTTCGTCGGATGCAACGTCGACCTCAATGACATGCCGTCCTGATTCTTCCAACGTGGCAAAGGACACGCTACCGGGCCTCCAGCAGAAGCCTTGTTGTACATGTCGTTCCGTCCAAAGATTGAATGGATGTTCGAGTGCGCTGTCAAAAACAGCCACCTGTGAATAGCTTACGTCAAGAAAGAACGACGCTTCTAGCATGGTCATTCACCTATTCGAATCTTTATACGCGCACCGTTTGGAAGACGTCGACAGCAGAATCCGATATATGCCCCCATTGACATATTATCATGCGGACTTATCGCACGTACGCTGGCGCCAGCACCGCCTTCCTTGAACATAGCAGGTGGATACTCATCGAGATGCATCCCCGGGACCTTCTCAAGCCCTCCCGTTGCGGCGGTTCGATTTGCGTTTCTTCCCGCGCGATCGATCGTCAATACATCAGGCCGTCCCGCTTGAATTGCGTCACGTGCATGGACTGCGGCTTCACCAAATCGATCAGGTGAAATCTCGATGGTCTTTGCTACGCCGCCGCTCCCATTAGCGGCGGATTCGGGCGTTTGCCCAGCAGTTCCTTCATTTTCAACAAGCGGCGTTTGAATCCGAATGCCATGCCCTTCTTCGACATCCTCTTTTGTCGAAGGCGCACGTAAAGCGCGGCGTTCCGCTTGGGGAAGCTCCTTTTCCTTCTCCCTTTCCTCTGGTCCTTCATCTTCGACAACAGGCTGAATGTAGGTGCCTGCGTCGGTCGCACTTTGGTCATCGGCTGTTGCTGCCGAATCTCCCTGCGTCCAGCGCCCGCTTTGGCGGTGATGGCCCCCCGGCACGCGCGGTTCGTTGGGATTAAAATGCGGGATAAATTTCAGAAGATCGAGCTGGCTCGTATCAAGCCCATGCGCCAGCATCAGCGCGCAAGGCGAGAGGCCGAGCCGCACAAAGCCATCGGCGAGAAAAAGGGATTCCGCGTCGTCGCGCGTCTCAAAGCGCGGCAGACGCGCGTAAGCCAGTTCAAAATGGGCAAGCGCCTTCTCGTCGCGCCCCCATTGCATGGAGGCGCGGCGGATGAATTTGAGCGCGCCAATAGAGACCGGCTGACAAAATCCGAGCGACAGCGTCGCGAGGATGCGCGCCTCTTTCCCGTCAAGCGCAAGGGCAGACAGGCCGGTGCGGTCTACCACCATGGGCGCAAGCAGCGTGCCCGCGCCCAGGCTCAATCCCTCATTGTCGATGTAGAGATAAGGCCGGAAGGGCTGAAATCGCGCCTCTTCGCGCCATCGCTTCCGCAAAGCATCGATTGCCGCCACGCAAAGACCTCGTAAAGTTCATCTTTGCGAAGCGTAAGAATTTTGCATGATTTCGTAAAGTACATAGCAAGTACATTTAACTTACATCACGATCCTCTTGAGTATGTCTGAAAGACAAAACTTGCTTCAGCTTCATTTTAGGCCGCCAACCAAAATGATAGCCATCTCAACTGCCGAACCCCTTGCCGAAGCGCCACCTTCGCCAGATTTTAAGCCTTATCCGTCAAGCCCTTCTCGTCCCGCTTGACGGGCCCCATATTTTTGATCACCAAAAGCCGGTTTCCTTCATGATAAGGTCACGGCGGCGGGCTTTTGCTCGAACCGCACGGTTTTCCAACCCCAGAAGGCCCCCATGTCAGCATCCGCTCCCTCTGTTTCGCTCGCGTCCGAGGCCATTGAGGCGGGGCCAAGCCCACGCCGGACCTCCGTCGGCGTGCTGGTGGGGAGCGGGCCGGGCGCCATCATGGTCGGCGGCGGCGCCCCGATCGTCGTCCAGTCGATGACCAATACCGACACGGCCGATGTCGATTCGACCACCGCCCAGGTCGCGGCGCTCGCCCGCGAGGGCTCGGAGCTCGTCCGCATCACCGTCGACCGCGACGAGGCGGCGGCGGCCGTGCCTTATATCCGCGAAAAGCTCGACAGAATGGGCGTCACCGTCCCGCTCATCGGCGACTTCCATTACATCGGCCATAAGCTCCTGGCCGAGCATCCGGCCTGCGCCGAGGCGCTCGCCAAATATCGCATCAATCCCGGCAATGTCGGCTTCAAGGACAAGCGCGACACGCAATTCTCGACCATCGTCGAATTCGCGATTCGATATGGCAAGACGGTCCGCATTGGCGCCAATTGGGGCTCGCTCGACCAGGAGTTGCTTACTTCGCTGATGGATGAGAATGCGAAGTCGAACGCGCCGATCGAAGCCGCGGCCGTCATGCGCGAAGCCATGGTGCAATCGGCGCTTCTTTCCGCTGCCCGCGCCGAAGAAATCGGCCTGCCGCGAAATCGCATCATCCTCTCGGCCAAAGTCTCCGATGTGCAGCATCTGATCGCGGTCTATCGCATGCTGGCCAAGCGCTCTGATTATGCGCTGCATCTCGGGCTCACTGAAGCCGGCATGGGCTCAAAGGGCATTGTCGCCTCCTCCGCCGCGCTCGGCATTCTGCTGCAGGAAGGCATCGGCGACACCATCCGCGTGTCGCTGACGCCGGAGCCCGGCGGCGACCGCACACTCGAAGTGAAGGTCGGTCAGGAAATCCTGCAGACGATGGGCTTTCGTACCTTCGTGCCGCTTGTCGCCGCCTGCCCCGGCTGCGGCCGGACGACCTCGACCGTGTTCCAAGAACTCGCGCGCGACATTCAGAGCTATATCCGCGACGAGATGCCGAATTGGCGCGAGCGCTATCCGGGCGTCGAGACGCTGAATGTCGCGGTGATGGGCTGCATCGTGAACGGCCCCGGCGAGTCGAAGCACGCCGACATCGGCATTTCCCTGCCAGGCACCGGCGAGACGCCGACGGCCCCCGTCTTCATCGACGGCGAGAAGGCGATGACCCTGCGCGGCGAAGGCATCGCCGGCGAATTCAAAGTGATTGTACAGGATTATATCGAGCGGCGCTTTGGCGGCGCGAAGAACGCGGCGGAGTAAATCTGGCGCCCGGACTTTATAGGTCACATGAACACAGCGAACCCAAATCAATGGCGGATCGATAATGCACGCCATTTGAAGGGCGTCCGTCTTCAGTTCCGGCCCTATAAACGCCCAAGCGAAAACTGGGACCATGATCATTGTTCGGGCTGTTGGGCCACATTCACTGAACTCGAAGGCCCGGACTTTCTGCATGAAGGCTACGCGACCTGTGACGATTATAAACACGGAGCGCGATATGACTGGCTCTGTAAAAACTGCTTCGAGGATTTGAAAGCCGATATGGGCTGGATCGAAGTGACTGGCCCCGCC
>JBKQRA010000094.1:0-22751 GCA_052144065.1 Methylovirgula sp.
AGGAACACGTAGCAAGCAGCGCATCGGCGAGAAAACGCGTCATGAATAAGGGGAAAAAAGACAGCGCTCAATATAAATCTATGCTGCCCAACCGTAGTCGTCGCCTATGGCACGATAGAGAAAACGAGAGGAAAGCGATTTTGCGGTGCACGCAAACCAGAACTTCTCTCGCTCACGACCAGATCTCAGGCCAAATCCGCGTTGCGCGGCGTTGTTCCTTGTCCATAAGACGTGTTCAGAAAAGAAAATTTATTCGATACTCAATTTTTTTAAACGAAACACTACTTGAAAAGCGCGAACCGGCCGCACGCTGCACTGCAATGAAATCACTTACGCGCCGAAAGGCCGCACCAGCCGCCTAGCCGCAAAATCCGCTTGGTACCGACTGCCATGCGTTTGTCGTAAATCACGGCTGCGTGAAGCGCGTAACATCTCGTGTTCCGCGCCGAAGAGGTCATGGGCACCGATGCCCGTGCCGCGCTCATTTTGAGCGCCAGTCCCAGGGAGAACACGATGAAAATGACTGTCATGTCCGGCAGCAGCATTGCGCTTGCCGCAGTCGCCCTCGCAATCGGCGGCGCCTCGCTCGCCCCGACCTCCGCGAAGGCCGCGAAGGCTGTCCACTGCATGGGCATCAACAGCTGCAAGGGCACATCGGCCTGCAAGAGCGCCAGCAATGCCTGCAAAGGTCAGAATTCCTGCAAAGGTATGGGCTGGCTGCCGGAGAAATCCGCCAAGGCCTGCACCGCCAAGGGCGGTCACGTCGGCTAAAATCAGACGCCAGCGCGCGCCGCTTCCACGATCTCTTCGTGGAAGCGAGCGTCGCGTCTTAAGATATGCTCGGATCGGGTGGCCAAAGCGGAGAGGTCAACATGCATAAACCCGCACCTTTAGGCTTTGGGCTCGGCTTACGCCCGATCTATTACCCCGACATTCTCGACGCAACGCCACCGGTCGACTGGTTCGAGATCATCTCGGAAAATTTCATGGTGCCGGGCGGGCGTCCGCTCGCCATGCTCGATAGGATTCGCGCCGATTATCCAATCGTCATGCATGGCGTCTCGATGTCGATCGGATCAACCGCGCCGCTCGATTTCGATTATCTCAAATCTTTGAAAGCGCTCGCCGAACGCGTCGAGCCAGGGTGGATTTCGGATCATCTCTGCTGGACCGGCGTGCATGGCATCAATCTGCACGATCTTCTGCCCCTGCCCTATACGGAAGAAGCGCTCAACCACGTCGCGGAGCGTATCCGCCGCGTGCAGGATTTCCTCGGCCGCCGCATCGCGATCGAGAATGTCTCGAGCTATGTGACCTTCGCGAGTTCCGAAATGGACGAATGGACCTTCGTCCGCGAGCTCGCCGAGCGCGCCGATTGCTGGCTGCTGCTGGACATCAACAATATCTATGTGTCGGCGTTCAATCACGACTTCGATGCAAGCGCGTTTTTGCAAGCGATCAAGCCGGAACGCGTCATCCAAATGCATCTTGCCGGTCATTCCGACTGCGAGACGCATAAGATCGACACCCATGATCAACCGATCTGCGACGGCGTCTTCGCGCTTTATGCCGAAGCCGTGAGCCAGCTCGGGCCTGTCTCGACGATGATCGAGCGCGACGATAATTTTCCGCCCTTCAGCGAGCTCCTGAGCGAGCTCGACCACGCGCGAGCGATTGCTGCTGCGGCGCGCGCCGACGCCGAGGTTGTCGCGTGAGCCTCGCCAGCTTGCAGAGCAGCTTTCAGGCCGCCATCCTCACTGATGAGAAGGTCGTTCCTGATGAGATTCTGCCCTCGCAGCGGCTCACGGCGGCCGATCGTTTCGGCGTCTATTGGAATGCCTATCGCGCCCGGCTCGCCGAATTTTTGCGCAATGATTTTCCGGCCTTGCATGCCATCCTCGGCGACGATGCATTCGACGCGCTGGCCGGTGGCTATCTCGATGCGAACCGGTCGCATAACCCCAATGCCCGCTGGTTCGGCGATGCCCTGCCGGATTTCCTGAGCCGCACGTCGCCTTGGTGCGAGAGCCCGGCGCTTGCCGATCTCGCAGCCTTCGAACGGGCATTGAGCGACGCCTTCGATGCGGAAGATTCAAGCGTGCTCGATGCCGCCGCGCTCGCTGGCTTTGCCGCGGAAGACCAGCCGCGGATCTGTTTCAGCTTCACGCCGAGCCTTAGCGTGTTGACGCTGGCACAAGGCACGATCGACGCCTATAGCGCGGCGCTTGAAGGCGCCGACGCTCCCGCTCCGGACAATGCAAAGGCGGAAACCGTCGCGATCTGGCGCGACGCGGCACAAGATTCCGTCTATCGCTGCCTCGAAGATGACGAAGCCTTGGCGCTGCGCGCCGCCATGAGCGATGCGACTGTCGACGAGATCTGCGGACTCCTTTCGCTACGCGACAACGCCAACGGCGATGCAATAGAAGTCGCCGAACTGGCGGCGGTCTTTCTTGGGCGCTGGTTCGCCGATGGGCTCGTCAGCGGCCTGTACTGCCGCTAATCTCGCGCACGATTCTGCGCGAGCCCAATATGACCGACAAAATCCCGACCGGCAGCAGCGATGTGCTGCTGGTCATAGACGTGCAAAACGACTTCTGCCCCGGCGGCGCGCTCGCCGTGCCGCGCGGCGATGAAGTCGTACCGATCCTCAATCGCGTAGCACAACATTTCAGCTCGGCGGTGCTAACGCAGGATTGGCATCCGCGCGGCCATATTTCATTCGCATCGAGCCATGCCGGCAAGGCGGCTTTTGAGACAATGACCCTTCCCTATGGCGCGCAGACGCTCTGGCCGGATCATTGTGTGCAGATGAGTGCCGGCGCCGATTTTCATCCAGCGCTTTCGATCCCGCAGGCGTCTTTGATCATCCGCAAGGGTTTTGATCCACGGATCGACTCCTATTCCGCCTTTCGGGAAAATGATCGCAAGACGAAGACGGGGCTTGCCGGCTATTTGCGCGAGCGCGGCGTGACCCGCATTTTCATTGGCGGCCTCGCCTATGATTTCTGCGTGCGCTATTCAGCGGAAGACGCGGTCGCGGCCGGCTTTGCGGTGGTCCTCATCGAAGAGGCTTGCCGGGGTCTCGATCTCAACGGATCGATGGTCGCGACGCGCACGACCCTGGCGCAGCTCGGCTGCACCGCGGCAAAGGCGGACGACCTTATCAGTTGAAAGAGAAGCGCAACTGCGTCAGCGGCGGATCGTGATCACGGCGCGTTTGCGAAGCGCCGCTTGGCGCTGAGCAAGAAGAACCGCGCCAGCGAGATAGCCGAGCTGCAAACAGGCGCCGCAGAGGAAAATTGCAACCAGCGTCTGCCAGAGGCCGAGCGCGTCGATCTTGGCGAATTGCGCGGCGGCGATCCAGACGATTACTGTCGCCGGAACGAGAACGATGACCTTCACCCACCGGCTGATGAGGGCGCCAAGCAGAACCAGAATCGGGGCGAGAAAGACCATGGCGAATTCTCCGCCTGAAATACTGCGCCTTAGGAATTAAACAATATCTTAACGCCTCGATCCTGCCCGAGCCTGACGGCAGCTTCAAGCCATTCCGATCGATTGGCTGGGGACGACGGCCGCTGTTTACGGCCCGAAGAGAACGAGCTCCGTCTCCGTCAGATCGCCGAGTCGCGGCGGCACCTCGCCCCGGAAGCATTTGACTTTACGGCCTTCGAAATAATGGCCAATGAGTCCGTCGACCGGGCCGTTCGCATCCAAAATGACGAATAAGTAGCCCTGCTTCAAAAGCTGCCGCCCGAGCGGACCTGCAAAGCGGCGGAAATCGTCGGGATCGCGGCAATAGACGAGCTGGGCGAATTTAAAGCCGCTTCGATGCGCGAGCCGCGGCAGGAAGACGAAGGGAAAAGTCTCGCCTTTGTAGCGCACTTCATAGGAGAGACAGCCGAGGCTCGCGTGATATTGCAAAGTGCTCGCGTCGTCATCATCGGCCGCGGCAACGCGCGAAAGCGCCGCGCCGCGTCGAATCGGGGCCAGCGCCGCCAAGGCAACATAAGTGCCCCCAACATAGGGAACGAACCCCTGCATGCCGATGGTTTTCAAAGTGCTCGGATTGGGCGAAACGTTTACAAAGGTCACATTCGGAATGCGCAGCGCCTGCGCCAGCAGCATATTGGCGAAGAGCCGATAGTTCGGCTCGACATACCAGCTCGACGCATTGGCGCGAATGTCGCCTGTGTCGGTCTTTGAAAAAATAATGAGAAGCACGCCCTTCAGCACGCCGTCATCGGTGATCCCAAAACCAAATCGCGGAAATTCTCCCGGCAGGTGGCGCTTTCGCAGACGCTCCATCGCCTGATACCAATAGTCGGCCGTGCGCTCGGAAAATCCGCGCAGCAGCAGGGCGACGACGGCGTTCGTGTCGCTTTCCTCGATCTGCCGTACTTTGATCTTCGATGGGCCGCTCATTGAAACGCCTTGGACTTATGCCGTCGCGCCGGCATCGATGGTCAACACCGTGCCCGTGACGTTGCGGGCTTTGTCGTCGAGCAGATAAGCGACGCCATTGGCCACATCGTCGGGCATTGCTAAGCGCCGTAGCGCGGCGCGTCCGGCAATTTTTTTGCGATCATCGGGCGCGAGCGAGGCCGTCATATCCGTTTCGATGAATCCGGGAGCGACAGCATTGACGGTTATCCCAAGGCGGCCGACTTCGCGCGCCAGCGATTTCGTAAAGCCGATCAGCGCCGCTTTCGTCGCGCCATAGACCGAAAGGCCGCTATAGCCGGTCGAGGCGATGATCGATGAGATATTCACGACGCGGCCTTCACCGGACGACATCATGCTGCGCACGATATATTTGCTCAAAATGATCGGTGCCGTCACATTGAGGAGCGTGAGTTCCGCGATCTGCGAATTATGCATGGTAGCGAGCAGTCCCTCCGTGCCAAGCGCCGCATTGTTGACAAGGCCATAGGCGGGGCCGAACGTCTTCTTCAGACGCAGCACGAAATCCGGAATGGCATCGACTTGGGTCAGGTCAAAGGCTTCAAAGACCAGCGCGCCGTCGCTTTCATCCATCGCCTCGCGCAGCGCCTCGCTCTCCTTGCGCGCAACCGCAATCACACGATAGCCATTGGCCACAAGAAGACGGGCGATCGCAAGACCAAGACCGCGGCTCGCGCCCGTGACGATGACATTACGCATGGCGTCTGTTCAGCTTGCCGCTCGCCATCAGGTCGAGAGCCGGCACGAAATTGATGGCGACAGGCACTTTGTGCCGCGCGAGCCGCGCCCGGCAGGCCGCCAGCATTTCTTCGCGCAGCGATTGGCAGGCGGCGTCCGGCACCTCCGTCTTCAAGACGACATCGGCGACAATGAGCTGGCCGGTGACGGGGCTGCGCCGCGCTTTTACAAGCGACATGCGCACGATCTCGTGCTCATTGATGATCTGCTCGACCTCTTCCGGATGAACCTTGAGACCACCGACATTGATGATGCCGGCGCCGCGCCCAAGAAAATGATAGCGGTCGCCCCGCAGCTCCACCATATCGTCCGTGTCGACGAAGCCATCCGCATCGGCGACAACAAGATCGTCGCGCCCGACATAGCCATGCGCCGTGCGCGGCGACCGGATGCGAAGCGAACCGTCGACAACCCGCATCTCGACATTGCCGATGCCTTGAAGATAGGAGGCCGGAAAGCCTTCGCGTCCATCATCGACTTCGAAACCGACCCCCGCCTCCGTCGAGGCATAGGCGTGGACGATGCGCGCCTGCGGAAAGGCCGCTTTGAGGCTGGCCAATATCGCGCCATCGGCGATTTCGCCTGACAGACGCACATAACGCGGTGACAGGTGCTTGGCCTCACCCGACATCAAAAGCCGCCGCCAATGCGACGGCGTGCCAGAGATATGGGTGATGCCAGCCGCGGCCATGCGCGCGACATGCTCGGCCAGCGGCTCATCCGCTTCATTGATGACGAGCGTCGTTCCCGTCGTCACGGCGCGAAGAAAGATCTGCAGTCCGCCATAGCGGCGGATGTCATAAAACGTCGACCAGACAGGCGCCTCGCCGGCCGGACGCGATTGCGCGGCGCCGAGCAAGCCTTTCAGCGAATGCGCCACAAGCTTTGGGGCGCCGGTCGTGCCGGAGGTCGGCAAGACCCATTCGGTTTCGAAAGCAGCATCTGTGTCCGATCCGCCAGCGGTGAGCCCCGCAAGAGCCACGCGCGTCTCGGCATCGCCGATGGACTCTTTCGCTTTCGCGTCATCGCGGACGATTGCTTGAACTTGCGCCTGCGTCATCGCCGATTCCGTCCGCTCTGCGGTGAAATCCGGCGGCAGGATCACCATGCGGCCCGCAAGGCCGTCGAGTTCGAGCATCGCGAACCCGCTCATCAATTGCGACTGCGTATGCACGAGAACCGATTTGCCGGCAAATGCCGCGCGCCGATCGCCCAAAAACGTGCCCGCGATAATGTCGCGATAGAGAACGGTTTTCTCGCGCCCGCGCAATCCCGCGTCGGGCGGCGGATTCGCAGCCTCCAGGATCGCGCGCAGATCGAAGCGCTCAGACGTGGGCATGTTCATAAAGTGCGACGAGGTCACCCAGGGTCACGGGGAAATAGACTTCCTCGGATGCTGTGAAAGGATCGACGCCGAGGCTATCCTCGAGCCGCGCGACGAGAATGGCAAAGCAAAGCGAATCGAGCCCCGATTGCGCCAATTCGAGATCGTCCTTGAGCGGCGGCAGAGTCTTGTTTTGCTCGGCCGCGACTTCCTGAATGGTGGAGATCACCGTTAACCTTACGGCCATGACCGATGCCCTTCTTTATAATCAGCTCGAAAAGCTATCTATCTTTAGCGATCGCGCCGCAAGCAAGAGCAACGCGCATGGTGAACGTTGCCGTTACACGATCATCGAAACAGGCGCCGATCACGCGCGTTTACGGTGAATAGATTCCTTTGCATTTCTCTATTTTCAAAATCAGCCGAACACAGCATCTTAAGGCCAATACTCTAATTAACGTTCGGCGCGTTTATCCGCGCAGGACCCCGCCGACGGTCGGAGCGCCTTCATGAATGTGTCATTGCCTCTGCCGACTGCTGCGCAAACGCTCGTCGATCAATTGATCGTCAATGGCGTCGATCAGATATTCTGTGTGCCAGGCGAAAGCTATCTTCCGGTGCTCGACGCTATTTATGCGCGCAAGCTTTCGCTCACCGTCTGCCGCAATGAAGGCGGCGCCTCGATGATGGCCGATGCTTACGGCAAAGCCACGGGCCGACCCGGCATCTGCTTCGTCACCCGCGGTCCCGGCGCGGCCAACGCCTATGCCGGCATCCATGTCGCGCAGCATGATTCGACGCCGATGATTCTCTTCGTCGGCCAAGTCGAGCGCGCCTTCCGCGGTCGCGGCGCATTCCAAGAGGTCGATTTCCCCGCCATGTTCGCGACGCAGACGAAATGGGCGGCCGAAATCGACGACGCATCGCGCATCGGCGAATTCGTCTCGCGCGCCTTCAGCGTGGCGTTGTCCGGCCGGCCGGGACCGGTCGTGCTGTCGCTGCCGAAAGATATGCTCGATGAGCATGTGCCGAATGCTTTATGGCCGGCCGCGACGATCGCCGAAACAGCACCCGGCGACGACAAGCTCGCTGCCCTCGATGCGTTGCTCGCGCAGGCGAAGCGGCCGATGTTCATCCTTGGCGGAACCCGGTGGGATGCACCGACAACGCAGCGCTTCATGGACTTCGCACGAGCGTTCCAGATCCCTGTCGCGACAAGCTATCGCCGCCTGCCGTTGTTCGATGCGCTGCATGAATGCTACGCGGGCGACCTTGGCCTTGCCGCCAATCCGAAGCTTGTCACGCGCTGCCAACAAAGCGACCTCGTTGTACTGATCGGCGGGCGGCTGGGCGAAATTCCCTCGCAAGGCTATCGGCTGTTCGACATTCCTGTGCCGAAGATGCCCTTCGTGCATGTCTATCCGGACGCGGAAGAATTCGGCCGCGTCTATCGCCCGACGCTGGCGATCAATGCCTCCCCGCGTCCCTTCGTCGAAGCGCTGTCGCGGCTCGCCCCGCCCGCCACGCCTTCCTGGGCCGAGGAAACACGCGCGGCGCATCAAGACTATCTCGCCTTCTCATCCGCCTTCACGCCGTCAGCCGATGTCGACCTCGCGCAAGTGATGCTCGAACTGCGCGACAAGCTCCCGTCAGATGCCATCGTCTGCAATGGCGCTGGCAATTATGCCTCCTGGATTCATCGCTATTTCCGCTTCCGCCAATTCGCCGGCCATATCGCGCCGACCTCGGCGACGATGGGCTATGGCGTTCCAGCCGCAGTTGCTATGAAGCAGCTCTTCCCGCAAAGAACAGTCGTCTCAATCAATGGCGACGGCGATTTCCTGATGAATGGGCAAGAGTTCGCAACCGCCGTGCAATATGATCTGCCGATCATCGTCATCATCTGCGACAATGCGAGCTATGGCACGATCCGCATGCATCAGGAGCGGAATTTTCCTGGCCGCGTGATCGGGACAGATCTGCGCAATCCGGATTTCGCCGCCTATGCCCGCGCCTTCGGCGGCTTTGGCGTCACGGTCGAACGCACGGCGGATTTTTCGGCAGCCTTCGAAGCCGCCGTCGCCTCAGGACGTCCGTCGATCCTGCATCTCAAGGTCGATCCGGACCGGATCACGCCGATGGCGACGCTTTCGGGCCTGCGCGCCGACGCGCTTGCAAAGATGGGTTAGCTCGCGGCGCGAAGCGGGGTGCGCGAATGGGCGAAGTCCCAGTAGAGCGCGCGCGCGCGCCGAAAGAGCGGGCCGGCGGCCAGTTCGCGATCGTCGATGCGCGACATCGGTGCGACCTTCTGGAAATTGCCGGTCGAAAAAATCTCATCCGCCTTCAAGAAGTCGTCGTAGGTGAGCGTCTTCTCGACGACCTCGACGCCATCGGCCCGTAGCAGCCCGATCACCCGCTGCCGCGTCACGCCATTGAGAAATGTGCCGTTCGGCGCTGGCGTGAAGACGACACCATCGCGGCCAAAAAATGCGTTGGAATTCGCAAACTCGGCAATATTGCCGAGCATGTCGCGCATCAGGCAATTGTCGAAGCCGCGCTGCGCCGCTTCGATGAGCGCGCGCGCGCCATTCGCATAATGGCAGCTCGCCTTCGCATCGACAGGCGCGGTTTCCGCCGTCGGCCGCCGAAACGGCGAGAGCGTCACGGCGCCGCCCTTCGGCGCCGGCATCGGCGATTCATAAATCGCCAGGCACCAATTGGTCGTGCTCGGATCGAAGCGCACACCGCCACCAAAACCGCTTTCCGCCCAATACATCGGCCTGATATAGAGCTGCGCATCCTTGGCAAAATGCTGGAGCCCGGCTTCAACGAGATCATGCCACTCCGCGACGGATACGACCGGCTCGAGAAGCATGGCGCGCGCCGAAGCATTCACGCGCGTCAGATGCAGATCGAGATCCGGTACGACGCCTTCGAACGCACGCGCGCCGTCAAAAACCATCGAACCGAGCCAGGCGCCGTGCGTGCGCGGGCCCAGGATCGGGACGTTTCCCTCATGCCAGCTGCCTTGAAAGAAGGTCCAAGTCTGAGAGGTAGCGGGCGGCATCATGGACAGCACTCTCTTTGCACAGGCGCGAGGCAAGAAATGACTAGTGGCGATCCAATTCCAGGGCCGCGGTCACCTGCTTCGGCCACAATGACGGCTCGACGCCATGCGTCGAAAACAGCGCCAGCACCAGACGGTCGATACCAAAGGCGACGCAGCCCGAATGCATCGTCGCGCCAGCCGCATCATGCAAATCCCAGGTCTTGCCGAAGTGGTCACGATGATAGTTGAAGCTCATGCACGCCGTCGGCGACGCATCCCTGCGGATGGGGATCAGCAATTCGAATTTCAGCGCCTGCTCGATTTGGCTCGCCGCCATCAGCTGACCGGTGCGGCCAAAGAAGGGATCGCTCGCGCGCTCGATCTCGAAGGGCAGCAGAAGATCATTGGCGAGACGCTCGGCGCGGCCGATCCATTCTTCGCGAAAGGCCGCGATCTGGTCGCCGGTGCCGATCCGAACGAACTCGCGCATGCGGAAGGACTGCAGCCGATCGAGATCGCGCGAAGGTTCATGCCGGAAGCAATCCGCTGCGACATCGAAAATCAGGCCATTTGCCGGCACCGCGCCTTGTTGAGCCGCAATCGGATAGATCGGGTAGCAGGCGGCCGGGCTCAACACGAGATCGGCCGAGGTCGTCTCGCGCGTCCAATCCTCCCCGCGCTTAGCGCGATTGACGGATGCCGTGACATCCGCCTCAGTGCCGTGCAGACTGCAGACGCAGCCGAGCAGATGCGGAAAGCTGTTGAGATAGCCGGAATGCTCGAGTTGCCGCAGGCTCATGACAGGCGGAAAGCGAAAGACTTCCGCTTGCGCCGGGCGCATCCGCGAGATGAGGCCTTGCAGCGCTTCAACCGCGACTTCGTAGGTGTTGCTCCGGGCATAGACGCCATCCACGCCCATCGGACGAAAAAGATGATCGAGAAGATCAGCGTCTCTTCGAGGCGTCTCTGCGATCGCGGCCCTGGACGACATAGCGACTATCCTTACTCTTGCAGCGGCGGCTCAGCCGCGACCGATCGATTGCGGGATGCCGCCGATCAGGCACGACGGTCCGACATTGGCGAGAATTCGGCTGTTGTTGATCATCACTGTCGACGAGAGAATGTCTCGCAACGGACGCGAAACGCTGAACTCGCTGTCATTGCGATAGCCCGAGATCCCGCAGGCGCTCAGCGCATGCATGACGGTCGTGACCGCAAGTTCCGATGCCGACACTTTGAGAAGATTGAGCCCGGCTTGAAAGGCAATCCCTTCGAGGCCGCCTTCCGTCTCAAGCCGCCGCTCGTAGTCGGCCAGCGATGAATCGACGAGATTGACGAGCGTCATCAGAGACAGAGACGCTTGCGTCGCCATTGGCGCGCCAGGCGGAAGCACGCCCTTCGCCGCGCGCGATATTTTGCGGACGAAAGTCTGCGCTCGCGTAACCGCACCGGCAGCGACTCCGGCCCAACAGGCGACCCACAGGAGATGGGTGCCTGGCAACATGCTGCGCTGATGGATTTTGGCGTAAGGCTCGGCGAGCACTTGCGCCGCGACACCCGTCGCTTCGAGCGTAAAGCCTTCGCTGCACGTGCCGCGCATGCCCATTACATTCCAGGGAACGGTGCGCGCCAGCCGATAGTCATCTTTGAAAAAAAGCGCGAGGACCTGATCGCTCGGCAAAGCATCGGGCGCACGACGCGCGGTCGTGACGATCGCATCGGCGTCCGCACCGTAAGATATGACCGAAGCATTGCGGTTAAGTGAGATCTTGTCGCCGTCGCGGATGATCGCCGCCTCGCTGACCCGCAGATTGGCGCCGTTTGCACCTTCCGTCGTCGATGAGGCAATCAGCATCTGCGCCTCGGCGATCCGGCGCAGAAAGCTTGCGAAGATTTCGCTCTCACTCGCGTGATTGATGAGGCAGAAAAGATTTGCCTGGTGCATCGCGTAGATCATCGCAGTCGATGAACAGGCCTGGCCGAGGCCATAACAGATCTCTGCGACGTCGCGCAGCGACGCATCTTCGCCGCCAAGATGTTTTGGCAGCAAAAGGCCCAAAAGCCTTTGACTTCGCAATTCGTCGAAAGCTTCTTTCGGAAAGCGCGCCTGCGTATCGACCTCATCCGCGAAGCGTCCGGCGACAGCCACCGCCGTTGCAATACGCGCATTCAATGGCGGATGGTTCGGCACATCGCTGCGCAGCGCAGTGCTTGCCATTTGACCTCCGATAGTCGGCATCATCGCCTCATTAATCTTTGCAAAAGACGCGAAAGAAAACGCCTTTTGACGCGACGTGACATTAGCGCAGGAACAGTCGAAAGCCATCAAATTCGCGGCGATCCGCATGTAAGGTTAATCAGCAACGAAAGATTTTAGGTGCATTTCGATGCTTTACGCGATCGCTAAAAACTGATCATATTATTTGAGACGCAATTTCACGATTGCGGAAATTAATCTTCATCCGAGAGCACATCATGCACGTGCAAAACACTGCGCTCACGCCTTCGATCACCGCAATCGTGCGTTCCTTCATCGAAGCCGACACCATTCCTGTTGCCGTGGATCTTTCCGACCTCGGCCTGTCGTCGATGGACATGGTCAATCTGATGCTGGCGATCGAAGCCGAGTTCGATCTGACGGTTCCAGGCTCCATGCTGATCCCGGACAATTTTCGGACGATTGAAAAAATCGAGAGCTTGGTTCGCAAGCTTTCGCTTCAGTGAGACCAGGAGCTTCAGATTGCGCGCCGCTGAGCGCGTAATCCTCAGGCCGTTTGCAGGCTCGTGCGATCGCGCATCACGATCTTGAGCCATTTCCCGAAGAAATGTGCCGTATCATCGGCCCAGCGACGCGCACAGCGCTCGCGTGACAACAAAGCCGTCAATGCGTCAACGCAGCCTACATTCGGATTTTTGACGGCACGCAGTCGCAAAGCCTGTAAGGCCTCTGAAGTCGCTTCTCTGAAGTAATTCGCAGGCACTGCCGGATAATCGGCGCGCGCGCCCTCGATAAATCTGATGACGTCGCGGCGATATTCCTTCAGCAAAGTATCGGCGTCATATTCAGGATGCCCCTGCAGAAAGATGAAGAGGCTCGGCTCGCGACGCCAGAAGACGTTCACGCCGACATCGCCCGAATAAGAGGAGATGCTGTAGCCACAGCGCTCGAGATCTTCTCGTCCGAGACCATTATAGCGCGAGTGCGGCGTGAGTATCCGGCTCTTGCGCGGTCGATCCATCCAATCGCTTGACGTGGTTTCAAACGAATAGAGACCGCTGATCTTCTGCACTGCCCTGCGCCGCTCGATTCCATCAAGATACAGCACGCCGGCATGAGCCGCGAGGCAGGACCATATGGTCGAGACCGTATGGCTTCGCGCCCATTCGAGAAGTTGCGTCAACGCCGGCCAGTAAGGCTCATCGTTGAGCCGGGCAGCGAGCGGCTCGGAACCTGTCACGATCATCGCATCCGCCCCGCGCGAATAGAGCGCCTCGAGGCTTTCATGGGTGCGCGCAAGATAGCGCCGCGCCGTCTCGCTTCGCGCAAGGCCAGGAAGGACATAATTGCGCCAGCGAATATTCAAGCCGACGCCTTGGTCTCGGATCAGCCGCGCGAACTGCGCTTCCGTGGCGGCGAGCGCCTGATCCGGCATATTGTTGACGAGTGCGATTTCAAGGACATCCGCTTTCGGCGAAGGCGGGATGAAGGACGCAAAACTCATCGCGCACCGCCAACGACTTCTAGATTCCGTCGAGGCATCGCGGCCGCAGCCGAAAGCGCATGGTCCAGGTCTTCGATCAAATCGTCGACATGCTCGATGCCGATGCTCAGCCGAAGCATTTCGGGGCTGATCCCGCAGCTCGCCTGCTCAGCCGGCGACATTTGACGATGGGTCGTCGAGGCCGGATGGCAGGCCAGCGTCTTTGCATCGCCGATATTGACCAGCCGCTTGATGAGCTGCAGCGCGTCATAGACGCGCTTGCCGGCCTCAAGGCCGCCCTGAACGCCAAACGTCAAAAGCGACGGGATCTGTCCTTTGAGGTATTTCTGCGCCAAAGCGTGATAGGGGCTGTCCGTAAAGCCAGCATAATTGACCCAGGCGACGCGCTTGTCGTCGCGCAGAAATTCTGCGATGCGCCGGGCGTTTTCGACATGGCGTTCGACACGCAGCGCAACCGTTTCAAGTCCCTGCAACAGCAGGAATGCGCTCAAAGGAGCCAAGACAGCACCGGTCGCGCGCTGATAGACGCTGCGCGCGCGGGTGATGAAGGCCAATTCGCCGAAGCGTTCCGCATAGACAAGGCCGTGATAGGACTGGTCCGGCTCGCAGAAGCTTGGAAAGCGCGCCGGGTGATCCGCCCAAGGAAATTTGCCGCTGTCGACGATGACGCCGCCCATCGTCGTGCCATGGCCGCCGAGAAATTTCGTCAGCGAGTGGGCCACGATATCTGCGCCATGCGCGATCGGATTGAGCAGGATCGGCGTCGCGACCGTATTGTCGACGATCAGCGGAATGCCATGCGCGTGAGCGATGTCCGCGAGCGCCGCAATGTCCGCAATATTGCCAGCTGGATTCCCAACGCTCTCACAGAAGATCGCCTTTGTGTTGGCATCGATCGCTGCTTCGATCGCCTCGGGCGAGGCATCGGTTGCAAAGCGTCCCATCACGCCCTGGCGCGGCAAGATGTACTGTAAAAGCGTATGCGTCGTGCCGTAGAGCGTCGGGGTCGATACGATATTGCCGCCGCTGTCGGCCACATTCGCGAAAGCGTAGTAGAGCGCGGCCTGGCCCGTTGCCACCGCAAGCGCGCCGACGCCGCCTTCAAGCGCGGCCAAGCGGCGCTCCAAGATCGACGTGGTCGGATTGGCGATGCGGCTGTAGCGGAATCCATCCTGTTCGAGATTGAACAGGGCGGCCGCATGATCCGCGCTGTCGAACTCGTAAGCGACCGTCTGATAGATCGGGACCGCGACAGCGCCTGTCGCTGGATCGCCGTCATAGCCGCCATGAACGGCGATTGTTTCGTTTCGCATCGCGGGCACCCTTCATAGACTGCCGCGGTCGCGCACCATCTGTGACGCGATCCGCCTTTGGCGATAATTCGTCTAAATTTCTACGCGCATTTTAGGAGAGGGGCGAGCAAGAGCCGTTCGTAACCCTAACGCAGCCTGTCGCTTTTTCTTTTCATTCGAGGCAGCTATTCCTATTTGGCACGACGCGCCACGCAGGCGACGCTTTAACCCTAACGCGGCGCAAATCGATGCCCGCGTTTTTCGAGGAATGCGGTATGACTTTGCAAACCATGCAAAAGCACAACACCGCAAACACGAAGACCGGAACGAAAGACTTTCTTCGTGCGCTGCAGAAGACTGCAACGCTTGGAGGAAATCCGCAGCGCGTGCTTGCAGATGCGTTCGACGACGTCGTCGAGGCGCGTCGCAGCGCGCCGGCGCTCTTCTCCGACGCGGAATCCTACAGCTTTGAAGAGCTCGCAAAGCAATCGCTGCGCTATGCGCGCTGGGGCCTCGAACAAGATCTTGTGAAGGGCGATGTCGTCGCGCTGATGATGGAGAATCGCGCCGAATATGTCGCCGTTTGGCTGGGTCTGAACCGGATCGGTGTGGTCGTCGCACTGTTGAACACCAACCTCGCGGGCGAGGCTCTGAAGCACTGCATCACCGTCGCGCGCCCAGAGCGCATCATCGCGTCGCGTGCTTTCATCGCGCGCTGCCAAGCAATCTTCGAAATCGATCATGGTCCTGCGATCCTCGATGCCAGCACGCTCAAGGACAGTTTGAGCACACTCTCAGGCGACCGGCTCATGCTCGCGCCTGCTGCGCGACCAACGCTCTCCGATCATGCGCTGTACATTAATACCTCCGGCACCACTGGCCTGCCGAAAGCTGCCATCGTCAGCCATCGCCGCGTGATCGCCTGGGCTGCGTGGTTTGCTGGCCTCGCAGATACCGGGCCAACCGATCGCATGTATAATTGCTTGCCGCTTTATCATTCGGTGGGCGGCATCGTCGCGGTATGGGCGACGCTTCTCGGCGGCGGCTCCGTCGTCCTGCGGGAGAAATTTTCGGCCAGCTCGTTTTGGGACGATGTTGTCTCACATGGGTGCACTCTGTTCCAATATATCGGCGAGCTCTGCCGCTATCTCATCAAGGCGCCGCCATGCGACGCCGAAAGCAAGCATCAACTGCGGATGGCCATCGGCAATGGGCTGCGCGCGGATGTTTGGCTAGGTTTCGAGGCGCGCTTTCACATCCCGCGGATCATCGAGTTTTACGCGGCGACCGAAAGCAATTTCTCGCTTTATAATATCGAGAGCGAGCCGGGTTCGCTTGGGCGCGTGCCGCCTTTTCTTGCCGCGCGGCAGAAATTGCGGATCATCAAATTGGGTGATGACGAAACGCCGCTGCGCGATGCCAATGGCTTTTGCGTGACATGCGGCGTCGATGAACCGGGCGAAACGATCGCGCAAATTTCAGCCGCTGGAGACGCGGCAGAATTTGAAGGCTATCTCGATCGTGTGACTTCGGAGCGCAAGATCCTGCGCGATGTGTTCGCTTCGGGCGATGCCTGGATGCGCAGCGGCGATCTCATGCGCAAGGACGCACGCGGCTTCTTCTACTTCGTCGATCGCATCGGCGACACCTTTCGCTGGAAGGGCGAGAATGTCGCGACCGCCGAGGTTGAAGGCGCCTTCGCCGCGATCGCCGGCGTCATCGATGTCGCCGCCTATGGTGTCGCTGCGCCCGGATATGATGGGCGCGCCGGCATGGCGGCGCTCGTCGTCGACGATCGTTTCGACATGAGCACGTTGCGTGCGCAGATCGAAAGCCGTCTGCCCGCCTATGCGCGTCCGCTTTTTCTGCGGGTGTCAAACCGGATCGAGATGACGGATACGTTCCGGCACAAAAAGCGCGGCCTCTCCGAGCAAGGGTATGATTTCCGGAATTTCAACGAGCCTGTCTATTTCGCCACGCCGCAGACGCAGACCTATCAGCGGATGGATTTGGCTTTGCTCGAAGAGCTGCGCACCAATGCGATCCGGCTTTAGGATCATCTGATAGGCTCAGCGCCAGGGACCAATAGGCCCGCTGGAGCTTAGCCAAGACCTCGGAAGAATAGCGAGGTACGATCGCCTGAGAAAATCGAGGCATCGCACCTGCGCGTCTCAGTTCGCGCGCACAACCTCGACGAGGTTATCGGAAAACGTCGGACAGCGCCCCAATCCGCCCCACTCCTGCGACGAGATCGAATTCACCGATCCATCCGAGCGGTTGAGCGAGCGCCAATAGCCGAGCGTCGCCACGACGATGCCGGGGTTCACATCGTCGGAAACGCGTGCGACGCCCTGAAACTCGCCGCGGTCATTGTAGACGCGGACCGGATCGCCTTCCCGGATCGAGCGCTTCGCCGCATCCGCCGGCGAGATCAGCACGAACTGCTCGCCCTGGCTTTTGATCTTGTGCGGCTCATTTGCGTAGCACGAATTCAAGAAAGCGTGGCTCTTGGGCGAGATGATGTTGAGGGAATAAAGCTTCGCGCGCTGCGGATTCGTCTCAGGCCGCTCACGCGCCGGCACATAGCCCGGCAACGGATCGATCGGCGTGCCGTCCTGATCGCCCTCATACATGGCGCGAAACGGCCCCGCGACGAAGTTCTTGGCATCATGCAACAAGAATTCGACCTTGCCGGACGGCGTCGGAAAATTTCCATCCTTATGCGGCGTGCGCGTATCCGCCGAGCCCACGTCGATTTTATAGAATCCGTGTTTCTCGAAATAAGCCATGTCGATGCCGGCCATCTTGGGATCGTCCCAGTTGATGTAATAGGCAGCGAGCTCATGGTCGGTCATTTTGAAAACGGGATCGTCGAAGCCCATCTCCTTTGCGAGGAGACGCCACATGTCAGATGTCGGTTTGCATTCGCCTGGCGGATCAACCGCCTTCTGATTGTAGGTGAAGTAAAAGTGGCCCCAGCTCCACATCATGTCCTCGGCCTCGCCGGCCATGGCGGCCGGCAGGACGATGTCGGCATATTTGGCCGTGTCCGTCATGAAATGCTCGGCGACGACCGTGAAGAGATCGTCGCGCTGAAGCCCTCTCACGATCTTATCGGTTTCGGGGGCTTGGCTTACGGGGTTGGTGCAGAAGACGAAGAGCGATTTCAGCGGCGGCTCCAGCTTCATCTCGCCGGTGAGCGCGGCGCCAAGCCGAAGGTTGTTGATGGCGCGTGTGCCTGGCTTGATCCAATCGCCGCGCGAAACCTTGGCCCAGTCGACTGGGAACTCCCAGAGCGGCATCTGAAGGAGCCCGCCGCCGACATGTTTCCATGATCCAACGAGCGCAGGCAGGGCGCAGACGGCACGGAGCGCCTGACCACCGCCGGCGCTGCGCTCAAGCGCGACGCCAAGGCGAATGACCGAGGGCTGAGCGGTCGCGAATTCCCGCGCGAAGGTGACGACGTCAGCGGCTTTCACACCCGTGATTGTCTCCACATATTCGGGCGTGAAGTCGGCGGCGCGCGCTTTCAGCTCGGGAAAGCCATAAGTGTGTTGGTCGGCCCACGCATGATCGACGAGGCCTTGCTGGATGATGGCGTTGATGAACCCCATTGCGAGCGCGCCATCGGTGCCGGGCCGCGGGCAGATGTGCCAGTCGGCAGCCTTCGCGGTGCGCGAGCGATAGGCATCGATGACAACGACTTTGGCGCCCCGCTTCTGCGCTTCAAGCACGAACGGCCAATGATGCAGATTGGTCGAAATCGAGTTGCACGCCCAGATCACGATGTATTTCGCATGCACGAAGCTTTCCGGATCGACCCCGCCCGTCGGCCCGACGGTCAGCAGCCACGCCGTCGAGGAGCCAGAGGCGCAGAAGGTCTTTTCATTGACCGTCGTGCCAAGCCTGTTGAAGAAGGGGTCGCCCGAATTGATGCCCTGCACGAGGCCCATATTGCCGAGATAGCTGTAGGGCATGATCGCTTGGCTGCCGTAAGTGGCAATGATCTCGCGCCAGCGAGCGCCAATCTCCGAAATGGCGTCATCCCAGCTAATCCGCTCGAATGTGTTTGATCCCTTCGGACCCGTACGGCGCAAAGGATAAAGCAGGCGATCGGGATTGGCGTGGTGGTCGTGAAAATCCTTGAGTTTCACGCAGAGGCCACCCTGCGTCATCGGGTGCTCTTTGTTGCCGCGCACCTCGACGAGCTTGCCGCCGCGCACCTCATAAGTCATCGCGCAAGTGTCTGGGCAGTCATGCGGGCATGCGCCATGGAATGACTGGGGGGTCAGTTGCTCGTTCATCGGCATTTCCTCGGTCGTCGGTGTTTCGGCGTTGTTTTTGTTAAGCCGGACTTTATCGCGTCCAGTTCGTTGGGGGCAGCAAACCCCAACTGTTGGCTCTCAAAAAGAGCCAAACCTCACCTTATCGATGGTGCCAAGGCGCAATTCTAGCTACTGGGTGGCATCACGGCGACGCCAGGCTTTGAAGTGCAAGGGGATGGTTGCCGGCGTCTTGCGCCAGATGCTGACTTCCTGGAGATACGGCTTGGACCTCAATCTCTCGCTCGATTCCGCTTCGGACTTATCCCTGCAGTCGCAGATTTTTGAGCAGGTGCGCGAGCTGATCCTGAACGGCGTCCTCAAAGGCAACATGGCACTGCCGCCCAGCCGCCAGTTGGCCGAACAATATCGCGTCTCACGCAATACCGTTACGCTTGCCTACGACAGGCTCGTCACCGAGGGATATGCGCAGTCGCGCGGCACTTCAGGCATCTTCGTTTGTGAAGTCCTGCCCGAGGAAACGCTCCTCATATCTAACAGGACAAAGGCGCGACCGTCTGAATTACCAGAAGAGCAAGAGGCCGAGCCTGTTCTTTGTTTCGCTGGAAGCCCTGGCGGTGGAAACGATCGGCCTGCGATTGATTTCTGGGTGGGGCGCTCGGATTCGACGCAATTTCCCATCAAGGCTTGGCGCGGCATTATCAACAAGCGCCTGTCTTCGGGATCTGCCTGTCTCACCGACTATACCGACCCGGCCGGACTTCCGGAGCTTCGCGAGATTATCGCGAGTCATCTCGCACCCGCGCGCGGCATGCACGTCTCTGCCGATCAGATTATCATCACCAATGGCGGTCAAGACGCGCTCAATCTCCTCTATCGCCTTGTCACACATCGCACCGCGCAACTCTGCATCGAGAACCCGTGCTATTTGGGAGCATCGTTTCTTTTTCAAAGCACGGAAAAAGCGATTCATCCCATTCCCGTGGATGAGGATGGACTGCAAACCGACGATCTACCGCGAAACAAGGGCAGCCTTCTTTATGTGACGCCATCACATCAGTTTCCGACAGGCGTCACGCTTTCGCTGAAGCGGCGCATTGCGCTCCTGCATTGGGCAGAAGAAACCGACAGCCTGATCATCGAGGACGATTACGACAGCGACTTCCGATATGACGGGCCGCCGTTGACGGCGCTGGCTGGCCTCGATCGCAGTCGCAATGTCTTCTACATGGGGACGTTTTCGAAGTCTGTGGGGGCCGGGCTGCGGATTGGGTTTGCCGTTCTTCCCCGCGACTATTGGGACAAAGCGCGGGTGATCAAGGCTCAGATGAGCAACGGGCAATCCTGGCTCGAACAAGCTGCACTTGCGGATTTTCTCGGCCAAGGCCATTTCGACCGGCATTTGCGGCGCTTGCGACAGGTCTACAAGGCGCGACGCGACTGCCTCGTCAATGCCCTCAATGACAGTTTTAAATGCCCCATGCTTTCCGGCACGGCCTCGGGCCTCCATTTGACATGGCGGTTGCCACAAGGCAGCCCGCCGGCGAGCACCGTCCAGATCAAGGCGCGCCAGCGGGGCATTGGCGTGTATTCGCTGAAGAGTGGCGCATCCTTCGACTTCGACCCCACGGCGCGGGATGAAATCCTCATCTTCGGCTACTCGTCGATCAAGGAAGCGCACATCATCGAAGCCGTCGCAGGCTTGCGCCAACTCCTTCAAGAGGAGAATGGAATTGCTGCGGCAGAACGACCGTTATAGGGACCTGATCCTGTTCAGAAGAGGAGCGGCACTTTCGGATTGACTTTGAGCAGGCCGAGCACATTGAGCCGCCAGCCCGAACGGCGAGGCACGGCCACCAAGCCTTTCAGACTCTGCGACCAAAAAGACGTGGGAAGAAGCGCCTAAGTATTTGAAAAAACAGCGACAAAGAATGGCGAGAGAGACGGGGCTCGAACCCGCGACCTCCGGCGTGACAGGCCGGCGCTCTAACCAGCTGAGCTACTCCCCCAATACCTTCAAATATCTATTCTAAATGATCGTCCGCAGGAGCGCAAAACCGACTCCCGGGGCCTCGAAACGCTGCCGTTTAGAGGGAGACACGCGGATAAGATAGGCGTCCGCGCAAGTCAAGCAAGAAGCGCTCGCTGCGGCGCTAAGGCCGACCGCTCAAAAGCGGGATGAGCCCAGATGATAGCGGGCGATCTCACTGCGGCTCAGAATATGGATCTGATCCGAGGAGATATGCTCCGCCGAGGAGATGAGCGCCGGGCTCACGCCCATGCGGGCCGTGTAGCTCGACAGCATGGCGCGCATCCCGCCGTTGTCGTAGTGGCGGCGCACGCCGCCGCCCTCGCCCATGGCGCCGCTCTCGTCCTCATAAAAGAACATCCGATGGATGCCGACGACGCTTGCCGGCGGGATGACGCGCTTCTTCGCGCCGATCAGCGCATAGACGCAGGCCGAGAGGCAGCGCGCCGCGAGAAACTGGGTTGTGCTGCCAGGATTCGCCGAATTCGTGCGGCCCACGACCGCGGCAATGCCGAGCCGGCGCCACAGGCGCCCGAGCTCCATGGCCGCGACGACTTTGCCGCCCGGCGAATCGAGGAAGACAATCGCATGGAGATCGGCGCGGCCGACATTGTTGCGCACGAATTCGGAGAATTCCGCCGGGGTTTCATTGGTGATCTGGCCTTCGGCGGTGATGACCGCCGGACAGCGGTCGCCGCAGCGCCCCGGATCGCCGACGGAGACGAGGTGGAAGCTCATGTCGTCGGCGCGCGCCATACCGCCCGATATGACGAGACCGCAGAGCAAGACAATGGCGAAGAGCGGGAAAAGGAAGACCGGCGCTCCAACAGGCGCTGCAAGCCGGCGCGCGAGGCTGCGCACGCGCGCGCGGAAAGGCAAGCGAAGCTCATGCATGATATCGACCCAATGGCTAAGCCCGGCCCGGATGCGCAAGGCCGAAGCGCTTGGACGGAAGCTTGAGCAGGCTTGGCTCTTGCGGCCCAAAGACCTAAAGCAAGCGAGCCAAAAGTAAACTTAACTTTTTATGCGGCCCTGCACTTAAGAACTTGATTGAAGACGCACCCCGGATTGCGTTCGTTTGGTGGGCGGTGACGGGCTCGAACCGCCGACCCTCTCGGTGTAAACGAGATGCTCTACCAACTGAGCTAACCGCCCGACGGCGCATCGGTACTCTACGACCGCATTGCGACAGCTGTGTCAGGGCGCAAGGCGAGCGCATGACCGCCGGTTTCAAGTTCTAGTGCCCTTCCGAGCGCCCCGAAAACCGGCCGTTTCAAAAAGAACGGGGACTGCACGGGGCAGTCCCTGTCTTCTTGCTCGCATAAGCATTTGTCGCGGTCAACCCGCCACCGGGAGCGCCCTGAGGCGTCCCGGCGATCCCCCGGTTAGCGCTTGTTGATGGCGGCCTTGAGGGCCGTGCCGGCCTTGAACCTTGCGTTCTTCGACGCCGGAATCTTGATCGCCTCGCCGGTCGCCGGATTGCGGCCCTTGCTCGCAGCGCGCTTCTTGACCGAGAAGGTTCCAAAGCCCACGAGCCGAACCTCTTCGCCCTTCTTCAGAGCCTTGGTGATCCCCTCCACGACCGCCTCCAGAGCCGCAGCGGCAGTGGCCTTCGACAATTCCGTCTCGGCGACGACATGTTCGACGAGGTCCATTTTATTCATCGTGTCTTCCTGTTCTTTGGCAAAGGCCGGATGGTGCAGCAAACGTCGTAAGCGTTGTGCTTCACATCGCCTCGATGTGCGCCGGCACCCTGGCACCGCTTGGACGCTGACGGACATCCAAAGGGCCTCGTCGCAAGCCCATCGTCGCTTGCATCCGCAAGCACGATCGTCGCAAGCGACGTA
>JBKQRA010000095.1:0-21962 GCA_052144065.1 Methylovirgula sp.
CCGGCTTCGCCGGCGCGCGCCGCCTCCACGCCCGCATTCAAGGCCAGAAGATTGGTTTGAAATGCGATCTCGTCAATGATTCCGACGGTCTGCGCGATCTGCCGGGAAGAGGCCTCGATCGCCGCCATTGCGGCGACGGTTTCGTCGACGACGGAGCTCGAATGTTCGACATTCTTGCGCGTCGTCGAAGCGGTCTCGGCGACTTGGCGCGCGGCTTTGGCGGCTTCGCCGACGCTGGCGGATAAAAGATTGATGGCGGCCGTCGACTGCTCCAGGCTCGCGGCTTGGCGTTCACCGCGCGAGGCCATTTCATCGGCCGCAACAGTGATCTCGGCGGCGCCATTGTTGATCGCGTCCGCGGCTTGCGCGACGCTCAGCATGGCCTTCGCGAGACGCGCCACCGTGTTGTTGACGTCATCTTTCAGCTTGTCGAAGTCGGGCGCGACCGCCGCATCGAATTTGACGGTCAGATCACCTTTTGCCAAACGGTCGAGAGCAACCGCGAGCGCAGTGAGCGCCGCGGTCTGTTCCTGCTGCGCCTTGAGCCGCTTGACCTCTTCTTCCTGCCGACGCGCTTCCAAGGATTCGAGATAGATCGAAATGGCAAGGTCCATATCGAGCAAGGAAGCTTTGACGAGCGCCGAGAGGCTTTCGGCCACTTCGGTCGCAGCCTTCTGTCCGCCGCTCAAGAGGCGCGGCCAGCGCGTGTTGACGATCGCCTGAATCAATTGCTCGATGACGATCGCATAACCGCCAATGTACCAGCGCGGCTCGAGGCCGAAGCGCGCATGTGCCTGGCCGATGGCCCGCACATTCGTCGCATAGTCGGCCCCATATTGCGCATCAGTGATGACCCGCCAATGCGCGGATTGCTTCTCTTTGGCATGGGCGATGATGGCAGGCGTCGGAAAGAAGACCCTTGTCTGAGGCGTCGACTGAACCCTCTCATAGAAGACATCGAGGGCTGGCCCCATCACCTTCTCGAGCAAGGGTTTCAGCTCTCTCAGACGGGCTTGCGAATGCGCGTTGATACCAATGAAATTCAGTCTCTGTTCGAGGCCTGTATCCGCGTTCATTCACTTGCCCCCATGCAGCGGAAGAGCCACGACGCTCTCGCGCTATCTTAAAATACGATGGCGAGAAAGTGCGGCAGGAGGGTTATTTTTCTGTTAAACTACTTAACAATATTATGTAATAATAAAGTATAAATGCAAGAATAAGGAATTGATCCAGATCAATTATTTGTATTAATAAAACTAATTTTCTGCAGTATAAAATATTATTCGTAGTATTATTTGCAATATATCTTTTTTTCAGCAAATTTAGCCAGACTTGGCCTGCATCAAAGCGCTATTTTTAACATTTGTAGCGGTGCTTTCTTCTGAAAACCGGCACAAACCACTCTTTGAAGGCACCCCATTATTTCACTTTTTCATGCGCCTGTCATGTCGACGCATCCTGCTGCGGTCGCGGAACGGGACGTCGCAAAGCGACGTGAGTTCGCCTAATTTCAACCGACGCGTGCCGAATCAGCAAGCGACACCCATCGATTCAAATGAGATGTTTGGCGAAGAATTCGAGCGTGCGGGACTGCGCGAGTGCCGCGCTTTGTTCATCGTAACTGTCGCGCGCATCGCAGTTGAAGCCATGTCCAGCGGGATAAATATGGATCGTGCTGTTGGGATGCGCCGTTCGGATCTTCTCGATATCGGCGGGCGGAATGCTTTTGTCCTGTTCGCCGAAATGAAATTCGGTCGGCGCCAAAAGCTGTTCCTTCGCCATGGCGGCGATGCCCGATCCGTAATAACAGACGGCGGCCGAGAGGCCAGAGAGATGCGTTGCAGCCGCATAGGCGAGCGTGCCGCCCCAACAATAGCCGACAATCCCTACTCTGCCTGCTTCCGCCGCAACGGCGATCGCCGCTTCAATATCAGCGAGCGACTGTTCGAGGGGGATACGCGACCTGATCTCCATGCCGCGCTTTATATCCTCCGGCCCGTAACCGAGTTCAATGCCGGGGCTGACGCGATCGAACAAACCCGGCGCGATCGCCAGATAGCCGGCGGTGGCGAAACTGTCCGTCATCTTCTGGATATGATGGTTCACACCGAAGATCTCTTGCAGGACGACGATGGCCGCATGCGGCTTCGCGCTGGGGGTCGCTTTATAGGCGTCAATCGTCGCGCCATCCTTCGTCGTGAGCTTGATCATCTCGCCCATAAGAAACTCGCTTTCCTGCCGCCGCCCACTTTTCACTTGCGCAAAGCGCGACATCCTACTGCTAATTTGCTCGATTGCTAACGCAACCACATGTCAGGCGCACGTCGAACGTAGCGCCCTTTGCTAGGCGCTCGGCCATTTTTCGATCGGCTCGCCGCTGGCGGCCGCCGCCTCGGCGATCGATCGGCCGCCGAGCTTGAGATTAGGGGCGATCTCCGCGAGAGGCACGAGAACGAAGGCGCGATTGAAAAGCTCCTTATGCGGCAGGACAAGATGATCCGTCGCCATCGGAGCCTCGCCGTAAAAGAGAATGTCGACATCGATCAGCCGCGGCCCCCAACGCAGCGTTTCCTCGCGGCCCATATCAGCCTCTATGGCCTTCACCGCCGCCAATAAGGCTTCGGGGGCCAAAAAGGTTTCCGCCAAGGCGCAGGCATTGGCAAAATCCTCCTGCTCGCGATAGCCCCAGGGGGGCGTGCGATAGATCGAGGAAATCGCGGTCAGCTTCGCCACGCCGCGGCTTTCGAGTAGCGCGAGCGCTTTTCTGATGTTGGCCGGCTTGTCGCCGATATTGCTGCCAAGCCCGAAGCCGATCTCGACGGCGCGGGCAGGCTCAGGCGCGCTGGATGGCATCGAAGACCTTGAAGGCTGCAACATGTTCGGCGGCGTCATGCACCCGGAAGATTGAGGCGCCATGCGCCGCGGCGGCAAGATTGGCGGCGACCGTCGCCATCAGCCGCGCCTCGACTTCGGAGCCGACCATCGCACCAAGCAGCGATTTGCGCGAGACGCCGATGAGGAGCGGCAGACCGTAGTCGAGAAAGTGCTCGAGCCGATGCAAGACAAAGAGATTTTGGTCCTTGGTCTTGCCGAAGCCGATACCGGGATCGAGTATGATATGGCGGCGCGGAATACCGGCCTTTTCGGCGAGCGTCAGCGAATGATCGAAGAAGCGCCGCATGTCGGAAAGCATGTCGAGCTCGGGGTCGACGCCGTCGCGATTATGCATGATGACGACCGCGGCGCCGCCTTCGGCGACCGTATCGGCCATCGCCGGATCCTTCTGCAATCCCCAGACGTCATTGACGACGGCGACACCGACCGAGATCGCATAGCGCGCAATGCCAGCCTTCGACGTATCGATGGAGACCGGCTTGTCGATTGCCGCTACGAGATCGGGGAGCAAGGGCTTGAGCCGGGCGAGTTCGACATCTTCCGGGACCGGCGTATGGCCGGGCCGCGTCGATTCTGCGCCGATGTCGACGATATCGGCACCCTCGGCGACAAGCGCGCGCGCATGGGCAAGCGCTGCATCATGCAATTGGAATTTGCCGCCGTCCGAAAAGGAGTCCGGCGTGACGTTCAAAATGCCCATGATCACGGAGCGCTGGCCGAAGAGCCCGATAAGCTGATCGCGCTTATGCTGCATCAAACGACAACAAGCTCCGTTGCGGCTAAAGCGGCTGCTCCTCCTTGCCGGGATAGGCGCAGCGCCATTTCACGATATGAACATCGGGATGTTCACTGATCCATTGGGCCATGTAAGGCTGAGCGTTGAACATACAGGCCCGCAGCGAGCCTTGCGAGACGAATTGCAGATGCCGATCGTCGCACTGGCCGGGATGGGCGAGGCTGCAGACGGTCAAAATCAACTCGATCAATCCCATTTGATCCTCCTGAACCGGGAGGCATGCCCGAGACTTTGAAGGCGCCCCCCGAACCGGAAGATGTGCGGGTCCGGCCGGCCAGGCTAATCCGCTCGAAGATCGACGCGCAAGGGCGTACGCGTAAGGGGCCCGCGGGCGAAGAGCACCGTTACGGCAACACTTGGCCGCACTTTGCGTTCCCAAGCCTCAGGCCGAGCCTCAAAGCTGCTGGACGGAATCAAGATCGAAAGTGATGCCGGGGGGATTTTCACCGATCCGCAGGATCGTGTCGCTGACGAAGCGATAGGGCGGGACCGGCAGATTGAGCGGTGCCGGCACACCCTTATAGACCCGACCCGCGAGATCGTATTTCGAGCCGTGGCAGGGACAGAAATAGCCGCCCGGCCAATTGGCGGTGGGCGTCGTCGGGCTCGGCTGCGGAAAGGCCTGGGGGATGCAGCCAAGATGCGTGCAGATGCCGACGAGCGCCAGATATTCCGGCTTGATCGAGCGATGCCAGTTTTGCGCATAGGGCGGCTGCTGCATCGCCTTCGAGTCGGGATCGGAGAGCAGCGACACGACGTCGGGGTTCTGCAGCGCCTTCAAGAGGGGTTCGGGCCGGCGCAGAATGAAGATCGGATGCGACCGCCAACGCACGATGACGTTCTGTCCAGGCGCCATTTTGGCGAGATCGACGTCGATCGGCGCGCCCGCCGCTAATGTCGATGCGTCGGGATTCATCTGATCGATGAGCGGGACCAGAGTGGCGCCGACGGCCACCGCGCCCATCGCGCCTGTTGCAAGATAGAGGAAATCCCGCCGCGTCGGCGCAGCCTCGGCGCCCTCATCTATCACGGACATCGCATTTCGCTCCGCAAACGTGAAGCCGAAGCCTGTGGGCCTCGTCTCACGTTTACACATAGCGGCAAGGTCCGCCACGGCAAGGGCGGACCGCGAAAGCGCCCTTGGCGCAGCGAGGACGCGCCTCAGCGCTGCAAGTCAGCGCTGCAAGTCGGAAATGATCAGCGAATGATCCGAGCCATAGAGCTTGATGCGGACCGGGACGCCGTCTTCGAGCCAGACATCGCGGTTGAAGTCGCCGGTGATGCTGTAGTGATGCGCATGCACTTCGGTGCCGCTCATGTCGATCGTGTCGTCGCCCATATCCTTCACGGCAACCGACATGACCTTGCCTTTGTCGGTATCGAGAAGCTGGGTCGCATCGACGAAACCCGCGTTCCACAAAGTCGCGGGCAGGACGACCTCCGGCAGCTCGGACTTCTCGCCGTTCACCGTGACATCGAACTTGGTGCCGGCGACTTTGGCGAAAACTTCGTATTTCGTGCCGTTGTCGTCGGTGTGACCTTTGTAGGATACGAAGTGGCCTTTGGTCCAAACCTCGGTGTGACTATGATCGAAGTGATAGGCTTCGATGAAAGCCACCTTCACTGAAATATGGGTCTTGCTTTTGAGGGTTGTCGTATCCCCCACCTTGTCGATCTCGATGATATCGGTGCCGATCTTATTGCCGTCGCGCGTGATCTCGAAGACGCGCTGCGTTTTAACCGGCTCGGTCGCTGACGGAGCTTGTTCCTGCGCCAAAGCGGGCACAGCGACGAACATGCAGAGGCTGAGAGGAAGCGTATAAATCCAGCGCATGAGAGCCTTCTTTCACTGCATGAACATGATGATGCCGGTGGCGAACGGCAAATGGGAAGGGAAAGCGAATTTCGTGAAACTGCTCATATCTCACTCCGAATCGGCGAGTGGAAGCTAGCCGTATGTTCGGTTTGTTCAATATAATTTTGCCAATTTTCGGTCTGATCGGCCTAGGTTTCGGCGCTGGCGCTTTGCGGCTCATTGACCCACGCGGCGACGAAGTTCTGTCGCAATTCGTCAATGTTTTCGGCCTGCCCATCCTGATTTTCCGCTCAATTGCGGAGGCGAGCCCTCCGCAGGTCCAACCTTGGGGTTATTGGGGCGCTTATTTCGCTGCCGCAGCAGCGGCCTGGGCCGCGACCACGATGCTGTCGCGGCTCCTCTTTCGCACCGGCCATGAAGAATCCGTCGTCGCCGGCTTCGCGGCCGGCCAATCGAATACTGTCTTCGTCGGCATACCGCTCATTCTGAGCGTCTATGGCAATGCCGGCGTCGTGCCGCTGTTTCTGCTCGTCGCGATCCATCTGCCGATCATGATGACAGCCGCAGCCATCGCGATGGAAAGCCGCGGCGGAATCGATGTCGCGGCGCTTATAAAAAAGCTTTTGCTCAATCCGATCGTTCACGGCCTTGCCGCGGGCGTCTTATGGCATCTCTTCGGCTGGCATCTGGAAGGCGGACTGAAAACGCTTGCCGACGAGATCTCGGCTGCGACCATTCCTTGCGCGCTGTTCGCCATGGGCCTCGCGCTTCGGCGCTTCGGCATCAAGGCCGGCTTCGGGCTCGTCACCCTCGTCGCCGTCTTCAAGCTCCTCGTCCATCCGGGACTCGTCTATCTGCTCGCCCTTCATGTCTTTTCAATGCCGCCGGTGTGGGCCGGCGTTGCCGTGTTGTTTGCCGCCATGCCAAGCGGCATCAACGCCTATCTGCTGGCAAGCCAATATAAGGCGGGCCACGCAATCGCCTCGAGCGCGGTGGCCCTATCGACGGCGCTGGCGCCGCTATCCGTCGCTCTTTGGCTCTGGGCGCTGCAGATCAAAGTCACATGATTCGATGCAAGCGTGAGCCGTCGCAAGCGACGGCGCGGCCTGATCGCGTTCACTGGCCTTGCTGCCAGGAGGTGATCGCGTCGTCGATCGCGCGCGAGCCCGTCGCGCCCTTCTCGAAGGTGAGCTTGGCGATTTTGCCATTGCCGAGAAGGATCGGAATGTCGATCCAGGCCCGGCTCTTGATCAATTCGAGATTGGTCGCTTCCGCGGCACCTCGGCTCAAACCGACGAGGAAAGAGTTTTCGACTGTCGGAACCGGGACGCCGACAAGCGAATCGCCGCTCGGCACATTATCGGCGCGCAGCTGCGGCACGCCGATCTGCTTGATGCCGCCGGTGATCGTTGCCGGCGTGACGGCGAAATCGATGGTGATCGTATGCGAGGCCGGCAGGCTCGGATCGGTGTTCTTTTGCAGCGTGAGGCCAATTTTCAACTTGTCAGCCGGCACATCGACATCGGCGTGAACCGCTGTCGCCAAAGGCTGATTGCCGCCGTTGCTGACATTGTCGAGGCGCCAGACGACGCTGCCTTCATAGGTCTTGTATTTATTTGCCTCTTCCGGTGCCTCGACCAGCAAAGCGGCGCGATAGGAAACGGGAACGGTCTGTCCATCGGCCGGTTTCGGCACGGCCGCGGCCTGCGTCTGCGCATCCGCCGAGTTCGTCGGCGCCGCGGCGGGTGCGGCTGCGGGCGCCGCGGCTTGCGTATCAGCTGCGCTGCTGTCGGAGCCTGCCCGCTCGACGGTCTTGCCACCTGTGTCGGTTTGTGCCGGCGTCGGCGGTTTCAGTTTCGCAAGCTCGTCGGGCCGGTCGCGCAAGGTCCAGGCAGCGATCGCCACAGTCGCAACGACGACCGCCACAATGGCGCCGACGATCCAAATGCGGAAGCTCGTGCGCGCCTCATCCGTTTGCGGCTGCGGCGCATAAAGGCGCACGCCCTCGCGCGGCTTCTGCGTCTCATGCGCGACACCGAAGCCGTCGTCATCGAAAGCATCGGCCTGTTCGAACCCCGGGGCTTCCGGGATCTCGGCTTCGCGCACTTCCACCGGCGGCGGAGGCGGGGCTTTTGTCGTCTTGGTCGTGTCCGGCGACGTGGTGGCTCGCGGCTGCGCTTCGGCCTCGGCGGGCTTCGGCGCGCCCGGACGCACGGCAAGCTTTGCCGCCGACGAGAAAGGCCCCGGCGCAATCGGCCTCGCTCCAGCTCTCGGCGGCGCGGCGGCGGTCGGTGCCGTGCCATTGGCGGCGGGCCGCGGCATCACCCGCGGCGGCGTCTGAATGGGGGCTTTGGCCGATGCGGTCGGCGGTGCGGCAGGCTCAGCTGCATGGCCGTTGACGGCGGTCAATTCGGCTTCGAGACGCGCCACGGCGCCGTCCAGCGCCTCGCTCTCGCGCTCGACATCGGCGTCGGCAATCGGCGGATCGAGGTTTTTCAATTGCGCCAGAAGCGCGGTGCGGGCGCGGTCATAGACTGCGCGGCGGATTTCCGGCGTGGAATTCGGCAGGCCCGCGACGGCCTTGGCAAGCAAAGGATAATATTCAGCCATGAGCGTTCAGAGCATTCCCCGGTTCAGCCGTCAACCACCAGAAGGCTTCATTCGTGTGATGTCGAATTGGACCAATTCAACGTCACAATTACGAATATCGGGAAGGCGGCAAAGCGTTGTCATCGGCGAGACATCACCGCGAGATCACCTAATGCCGCCTGACCGGACCGCATGGCGATTTCACTCCATGCGGTCGGAATAGCCTTGGCCCGATTAAGTTTGGCCCAATTCAAAACTGGTCGTTTGAAAGCCGATCGCTCACCGGCGGTTTTAGCGGTCACGAAATGGATTGTGAACCAAAATCGTGTCCTCACGCTCCGGGCTCGTCGACAGAAGCGCCACGGGTGCCTCGATCAACTCCTCGATGCGCCGGACATATTTGATCGCCTGCGCCGGCAGTTCGACCCAGGAGCGCGCGCCTTGGGTGGTGTGCTGCCAACCTGGGAAAACCTCATAGATCGGCTCGACGCTGGCCTGTGCCGTCTGGCTTGCCGGCAGACGGTCGATCACCTTGCCATCGAGCTTGTAGCCGACGCAGATCTTGATCTCTTCGAAGCCGTCCAGAATATCGAGCTTGGTCAAAGCAATTCCGTCAATGCCGGAGGTCTTCACCGCCTGCCGGACGAGCACCGCATCAAACCAGCCGCAGCGCCGTCGCCTTCCGGTATTGACGCCATATTCATGGCCTTTGTCGCCGATCAATTGGCCGATTTCATCGGTGAGCTCGGTCGGAAACGGACCGCCGCCCACCCGCGTCGTATAGGCCTTGGCGATGCCGAGAACATAGCCCACCGCCTTCGGACCGAGGCCCGAGCCCGTCGCGGCATTGGCCGCCACCGTGTTCGAGGAGGTCACATAGGGATAGGTGCCATGATCGACGTCGAGCATGGCGCCTTGCGCACCCTCGAACAGGATGCGCTTGCCGTCGCGCCGCAGCGTTTCGAGCAGGTCCCAGGTCGCATCCATAAACGGCAAAACTTTGGGCGCGATTGCCATCAGTTCGTCACGAATGGCCGCGGCGGCGATCGTCGGCAGGCCGAGGCCGCGCCGCAGCGGCTCATGATGGGTGAGCAGGCGCGCGATCTTTTCGTCAAGCGTATCGGGCTCGCAAAGATCCATGAGACGGATGCCGCGCCGGCCGACCTTGTCCTCATAGGCCGGGCCGATGCCGCGCTTCGTCGTGCCGATCTTGATGCCGTCAGTGATCGCTTCTTCGCGATGCGCATCGAGTTCGCGGTGCAGCGACAGGATCAGCGTGACATTCTCGGCGATCTTGAGATTTTCCGGCGTGATCGTCAGCCCCTGCCCTTCGAGCTTCGCGATCTCGGTGACGAGATGATAGGGATCGAGCACGACGCCATTGCCGATCACCGACAGCTTGCCGGCCCGCACAATGCCCGACGGCAGCAAGGCGAGCTTGAACGTCTGATTGCCGATGACAAGCGTATGGCCGGCATTATGGCCGCCCTGAAAGCGCACGACGACATCGGCCTCGAGCGACAGCCAATCGACGATCTTTCCCTTACCCTCGTCGCCCCATTGAGCGCCGACCACCACCACATTCGCCATAAACTTACGTCTTTCGCTCTTTGATCCCTCAGGCCTTCAGACCTCTTGAGACCGCTTGGCGCGACGGCCGACTCGCGGCATAAGACTGCCGCTTGGGGACGCAAGCGCCGATCCAATCTGCCGCAACCAAACGTGCAAATGATCCGCAAGTGATCCAATGGTGCGCGAGGCACTCCCGCGGCAATCCGGCTTGACAAAAAAGGCTTGGCAAAGCGGCTGGGGCAGCACGGACGATGCCAGAGCGGTCACGACAGGGCGTCACCGCTCTGGCGCCGTCGTTGGCATTGGGTACACAATTGCGTCACAGGAGTAAAGCATAGGCCCCGGAATGAATGCGCCCCGCGCGCGCCGGCCTTAGAGGATCGCGAGCACAGATGGATCAATCACCTCAGTCGACCCCCAAGGGAAAGGTCGGCGTTCTCGCCATCAGCGCGCTCGGCGTCGTCTTCGGCGATATCGGCACAAGCCCGCTCTACACGCTGAAGACCGTCTTGGCGGCCACCGGACAGGCGGCGACGCCGCAGGCCGCCTTCGGCATCCTCTCCTTGATCATCTGGACGCTGATCATCGTTACCACGATCAAATATGTCTCGGTCGCGATGCGCGTCGACAATGACGGCGAAGGCGGCATATTGGCCTTGATGACGCTACTCGGCGTCAAACGGCAGCATCGCCCGCTCATCATCGCCGTCGGCCTCTTCGGCGCAGCGCTGATCTATGGCGACGGCGCAATCACGCCCGCGATCTCCGTGCTCTCGGCGCTCGAAGGCCTGCAGATCGCCGCCCCATCGCTTGCACCGCACATCCTGCCGATGACGGTCATCATCCTCATCGCGCTCTTTGCAATCCAACCGCTCGGCACGGCGAAGATCGGCCGCGCCTTCGGCCCGATCATGCTCGCCTGGTTCGTCTCCATCGCCCTTCTGGGCCTCTGGGGCGTCAGCCGGCACCCATCCGTCCTTCTCGCGATCAGCCCGCATTATGCGATCGAATTCCTCCTGCATGGCGGCGCCAGCGGCTTTCTCGTCCTCGGCGCGGTCTTCCTCTGCGTGACCGGCGCCGAAGCGCTCTACGCCGATATGGGCCATTTCGGCGCCGGGCCGATCCGGCTCGCCTGGTCGGCCATCGTGTTTCCAAGCCTCGTCCTCAACTATGCCGGCCAGGTGGCGCTCGTCGCCGAGGGCCAAGCGACGAGCGACAACATCTTCTTTCTGCTCTGTCCGCAGCCCCTGCTCTGGCCGCTCATCGGGCTTGCCACCGTCGCGACCATCATTGCCAGCCAATCGATCATCACCGGCGCCTATTCGATGACGCGGCAAGCCATTCAGCTCGGCTGGATGCCGCGCCTCACGATCAAGCAGACCTCGGAAGAAGGCTATGGCCAGATCTATGTCGGCGCGGTCAATTGGACCTTGATGATCGTGACCGTCGGATTGGCGCTCATCTTCAAGAAGTCCGACAATCTCGCCGCCGCCTATGGCATCGCGGTCTCGGCGACGATGCTGATGACAACGGCGCTCCTCTTCATCGCCATGCGCGAGATCTGGCAGTGGAGCCTTCTCACCGCCGGCGCGCTCGCCGGTGCCTTCTTCATCGTCGATACGAGCTTTTTCCTCGCCAATATGACGAAGGTGGCCGAAGGCGGCTATGTGCCGCTTCTCCTCGCCATCCTCGTCTATACGGTCATGTATGTTTGGCATCGCGGCATGGAGGCGATCAATCAGCGGATCGCGCAATATCAGCTGCCAATCGTCGACTTCATCGCAAACCTCGCGGAGGAGGGCACGGTCCGCGTGCCTGGCACCGCCGTCTTCTTTACCCGCGCAATACATGACACGCCGCCGATCATCCGCTGGTATGTGAAGCAGAATCGGGTCCTTCGCAAACAGGTCGTCGCGCTGACGATCTCGATCGAATCCGTCCCCTATGTGGGCTTGGATAAGAGGATCACGATCGAAGAGCTGGCGCCGGAGTTTTGGCGCGTCGTCACCCATTACGGCTTCATGCAGCGGGTCGATTGCCCGCGCCTCATGAAGCTCGTGCAAACGAAAATTCCGCAGCTCGACGTCGACGATCTCACCTATTTCGTCGGTCTCGAGACCATCGTCGCGCGCACCGACGGCAAAGGTCTACCGCGCTGGCAGGAGATGCTCTTCGCCTATATGGAACGCAATGCGGCGCATGTGACGGATTACTTCCGCCTGCCTGCCAATCAAGTGGTCGAACTCGGCCGCCAGATCGCGCTCTGACTGCGCTTATTGCGCCTGAACCGGGGCCGGCGGTCCATACATTTGCAACGGCTGAGGTGAGGCCGGCGGCTGAATCACGGGATCCGTCACCGGCGGTGCGGCTTGCGCGGCCGGCAAAGGCAACGGTCCAGTCACTGCCTGCAGCAATTCCACGACAGGATTGGGCCGTTGTGCAGGCTGGGGCGGCGAAGGTGGAGGCGGCGGCGGTGGTTCTAACGACGGCGAATCCGCTGTGCGCAGCACGTCGAGCAAATGCTTGCGCTTGGCGACATAATAATAGCCCGAGGCATAAAGCCTGACAGCGCCGGTCTCGTCTTCATTCGCCACCTTATAGGCGTTGGCGAGATAAGGCACCGCATAGGTGAGATTCACTTCGGGATCGAGCAGCCCCTTGGGCTTGCCCTTATAGCCCATGCTGTGCGCGGTCTGATAGGTGATCTGCATCAGACCATAGAAACGGCGATGGATGAGATGCGGATTATAGCCGCTCTCGCGCTTGCAGACGCGATGCACCAGGCTTTCGGGAATGCCATGCACCCGCGCAAAATGCGCGATGAGATCGTCAAGCGCTTGCGGATGCTCGCTCTCCGCCGCAGATGCGGCGCAGGAGAAAGAGATCGCGGCAAGCAGGGTCGCGAACCTGAACATGGCGAGGCTTATAGCGTGGCCCGCAGCAGAGGCCAATGACTTGAGCCATCCGCGGCTTACAGCCAAGCTCGCCACAAATCGCACGCAAGACTTACACTTGCCGCAGAATTCACTTGCCGCAGAATTAGACTTGCCGCTCGATCATCAGATCCTTGATGTCGGCGATCGCCTTCGCCGGATTGAGACCCTTCGGGCACGCCTTGGCGCAATTCATGATCGTATGGCAACGATAGAGCCGATACGGATCTTCGACATCGTCGAGCCGCTCGCCCTTCGCCTCATCGCGCGAATCGCTGATCCAGCGATAGGCCTGCAGCAGCACGGCCGGTCCCAAATAGCGATCGCCGTTCCACCAATAGCTCGGGCATGACGTCGAGCAGCAGGCGCAGAGAATGCACTCGTAAAGCCCGTCGAGCTTGGCACGTTCTTCCGGCGATTGCGGCCACTCCTTTTGCGGCGCCGGCGTCACCGTCTGTAGATAAGGCTTCACCGACGCATGCTGCGCATAGAAGGTCGTGAGATCCGGCACGAGGTCCTTCACCACGCTCATATGCGGCAGCGGATAGATGTTCACCGCGCCTTCGACATCGGCCGTCGCCTTGGTACAGGCGAGCGTATTGGTGCCGTCGATATTCATCGCGCAGGAACCGCAAACGCCCTCGCGGCAGGAACGGCGGAAAGTGAGCGTCGGATCGATCTTGTTCTTGATCCAGATGATCGCGTCGAGAATCATCGGCCCGCAGTCGGAGAGATCGACGCTATAGCTGTCGAGACGCGGATTTTGGCCGTCGTCGGGATTCCAGCGATAGATCTTGAACTCGCGGACATTGGTCGCGCCGGATGGTTTGTCCCAGACCTTGCCTTTGACGATCTTCGAGTTTTTGGGCAGTGCGAATTCGACCATCTGAGTACTTCCTAGCGGATCTTCCAGACACCTCGTCCTGAGAAGCTTGCTTCGAACTCGGATAAATCCGAGTTCGGCACTTAAAGTGATCTAAGTCGGGCAGGCCCGACTTAGATAGCAAGCGTCTCGAAGGGCGAGGATGTCAGATTTGCTCCCTCACGCTTCGAGATGGATCTTGCGGATCCTCCTCAGCATGGGGGGCCAATTTCCTCAATACACGCGTGCTTTGGGCTCGATGTAGGACATTTCATTCGTCAGCGTATAGCTATGCACCGGGCGGTAATCGAAAGAGACCTGATGCTTTTCCGGGTCGACCGACGCGAGCGTGTGCTTCATCCAGTTCTTGTCGTCGCGCTCGGGATAGTCTTCGCGCGCATGGGCGCCGCGCGACTCGGTGCGGTTGTTGGCGCCATCCATGGTGACGACCGCCTGGAGGATCAGATTGTCGAATTCGAGTGTCTCGACGAGATCGGAATTCCAGATCAGCGAGCGGTCGGTAACGGAGATCTGGTCCTTTGCCTGCCAGACGTCGTGAATGAGCTTCGAGCCTTCCGCCAGCACTTCGCCGGTGCGATAAACGGCGCAATGGTTCTGCATGACCTTCTGCATGTTGAGGCGCAGCTCGGCCGTGGAAATCCCGCCCTTGGCATAACGGAAATGATCGAGGCGCGAGAGCGCGTAATCGGCGGAGTCGGGCGCAAGGTCCGGCTGCTTGACGCCAGGCGTCACGACTTCCGCGGCGCGCTGCGCGGCGGCGCGGCCGAAGACGATGAGATCGATCAGCGAATTGGAGCCGAGGCGATTGGCGCCATGCACCGAGACGCAGGCCGCCTCGCCGATCGCCATCAGGCCAGGAATCACGACATCTGGGTCTTCGCCCTTTTTGATGACGACCTCGCCGCGATAATTCGTCGGTATGCCGCCCATATTGTAATGGACGGTCGGCAGCACCGGGATCGGCTCTTTGGTGAGATCGACACCGGCAAAGATTTTGGCGCTTTCGGAAATGCCCGGCAGGCGCTCATGCAGGATCTTCGGATCGAGATGATCCAGATGCAGATAGATGTGATCCTTGTGCTTGCCGACGCCACGGCCTTCGCGGATCTCCAGCGTCATGGCGCGCGAGACCATGTCGCGCGGCGCCAGATCCTTCACGGAGGGCGCATAGCGTTCCATGAAGCGCTCGCCTTGCGAATTCGTCAGATAGCCGCCCTCGCCGCGCGCGCCTTCGGTGATGAGGCAGCCGGCGCCATAGATGCCGGTCGGATGGAATTGCACGAATTCCATGTCCTGCAGCGCGAGGCCGGCGCGCAGCACCATGGCATTGCCGTCGCCCGTGCAGGTATGCGCCGAGGTCGCCGAGAAGAAGGTGCGGCCATAGCCGCCCGTCGCGAGAATGACGAGCTGCGAGCGGAAGCGATGGATCGTGCCGTCATCGAGCTTCAGGCAGACGACGCCGCGGCAGCGGCCCTCTTCCATGATCAGATCGATGGCGAAGAATTCGATGAAGAACATCGCATTGTGGCGCAGCGCCTGGCCATAGAGCGTATGCAGCAGCGCGTGGCCGGTACGGTCGGCGGCGGCGCAGGTGCGCAGCGCCGGCGGTCCCTTGCCGAAATCCGTCGTCATGCCGCCGAAGGGACGCTGATAGATCTTGCCGTCTTCGGTGCGCGAGAAGGGCACGCCCCAATGTTCGAGCTCGTAGACCGCGGCAGGGGCGCTACGGCACATATATTCGATCGAATCCTGATCGCCGAGCCAGTCCGATCCCTTGACGGTATCGTACATGTGCCATTTCCAATTATCCGGCCCCATATTGGCGAGCGAAGCGGCAATGCCGCCTTGCGCTGCGACCGTATGCGAACGCGTCGGAAACACCTTGCTGATCGCCGCCGTGCGTAAGCCCGCTTCGGAACAGCCGACGATGGCGCGCAAGCCCGCGCCGCCGGCGCCGACCACGACAACGTCGAACTCGTGATCGGTGATCGGATAGGCGGCGCCAAGTGTCGCCGGAGCCGCGTTCGCCATACCGTTCAAAGCCATTCGAGACCTTCCTACCCCTCGCCTACAAAACCGCGCTCGAAACGAGCGCGTTCAATCAGATGCCGCTGAGCTTCAGCACGGCGTAGATCGCCGCGACGCCGGTTCCTACACAAAAAAAGACATTCGCCATCAGCGCCCATTCCTTGGCGTGCGACGCATGAATGTAGTCGTCGATGATCGACTGCATGCCGATCTTCATATGGACGATGCTGGCAAGGATGAAGAGCAGCATCACGATCGCGACGAGCGGATGGCTAAACTCGGCACGCACCCGCGTCAGATCCTTGCCGGCAAGCGACAGAACGATGCAGATGAAGCCGATCGCCAGGAACAGCAGCGCGACCGATGTGAGGCGCATCAGCCAGAGATCGCGCGTGCCGGATTTGGCGGCGCCAAGATGGCCGACACGGCTTGCCATGCTGCGCATCGAGCTTCTGCCAATCGCGTTTTGCATCAACCGAATCCTCTTTGAATTACGCAGCGCCGTTCAGCGCATGAAATGCGCGAGCGCGAACAAAAAGACCGTCGAGATCGCGCTGCAAATAATCGTGCCCTGCGCCAGCCGCTCGCGCATCGGAGCATCGAAGCCATGCCCCGTTTCCCAGATGAGATGGCGGACGCCGCCGAAGAAATGATGCAGCAGCGCGAAAGTGAAACCGAACAGGATGAGCTGGCCGAGGAAGGAGCCCATGAACCAGGACACGGTCATGAAGGCAGCTTCGCCGGAGGCGGCGGCGACGAGATACCAGACGAGCAGCAAAGTGCCGACATACAACGCGGCGCCGGTAATGCGATGCGCGATCGACATCATCATCGTCAGCATCGGCCGATAGACGGTGAGATGCGGCGACAAGGGGCGGCGGGCTTCGACCGTTTCAGTCATACGCAGTGAACCTTTGATCTCTGAGCCTTCATATCTCGTGCAAACTCTGTGTCGCTCGACCGTGGTTCGAGCATGTGTCCTTCGATCATGCGTCGTTCGACGATGTGCCGTTTGGGAGATGCGCATCCCGTTCGGCCCGCGCTCTCATATCAGCCGTTTGATGACGCGCCTAGCTGGCATAACGGCGGACGGTGTTACAGTTTTCGAAACATGTCGCGACAATGCGAACCATGCTGCCGTTTGTACAGATTTACGTAGGCTCTTCGCATGCGAAGTGCTGGCACATCACGGCTTGGCGTGCCAATTCGCAAACAATCGAAGCACGTTGCAGCTGCCTTTGAATCACCCATGCTTTTGTCGCGTCATGCGATCGAAACGCTTGGAATCGCGGGCCTGACCTTTGCCGCAACGCGCGCGAAAACAGCGCGCGTCCCCGGACGCCCCGGCAAGCGCAAAGATGTCTTGCGAAGAACTCGCACAAGGGATTCCCGCCAAGGCTGGGCAGCGGAAAAATGGCCCAGTGGACTGATTCTGCCCTCCGGCAAGGGCTGAGAGCCTTTTGAGGCGCAAATGCGGGCGCGGCGAAATGCCCTCGGCTGTCAAGCCTGGAAAGACCAGGCGAAGCACTTTTTCCGACCTACGACATAATTGAAAAAGTAACCGAATTACGCCATCTTCTAAGAGCCGATCGACGATCGGTTCCGTTAGAGGATCGAATCACTGATACCTTCTCTCTCCCGCGAGGCGGTTGCATTACCGCCTCACCCGGTGGGTGGTTCTAGCGAGCCAGAAGCCGGCTTTTTGGTTCAGTCTGTCCTGGCCAGTCTCGACGACACAAAGGCCGAGGACGTCGTTACGATCGATCTGCAAGGCAAAACCTCTATCGCCGACACCATGGTCATCGCCAGTGGTCGCTCCAATGTTCATGTGGGCGCCATGGCCGATCATGTCCTGAAGGCGTTCAAGGCGGCGGGTAAGCCGGCCCCAAGGATCGAAGGATTGCCCCATTGCGACTGGGTTCTGGTGGACGGCGGCGACGTCATCGTCCATCTGTTCCGGCCGGAAGTGCGGCAATTCTACAATCTTGAAAAGATGTGGGGCCAGGACCGGCCGGGCGAGCGTTCGGTCGGCTGATTCGGCCGGACCGCCGCGATGCAACTACATCTCATTTGTATCGGGCGCCTCAAGGCAGGGCCCGAACGAGAGCTGGTCTGTCACTATTTGGCGCGCGCCGAAAATATCGGCCGCAGCCTTGGCGTCAACGCTGTCGCGGTGCGCGAGATCGATGAAAGCCGCGCCCGCCGTCCACAGGATCGCAAGGCCGAGGAAGCGAAGGCGATCCGCGGGTTGCTCACAGCTTTTTCCGGCGGTGCCGCAGTCGCTTTCGCCTTGGATGAGACCGGCGAAAATCTGACGAGCGCCGGCTTCGCGCAAAAGCTCGACCGCCAACGCGACCAGGGCATCGCCCATCTCGCCTTCGTCATCGGCGGCCCCGACGGCCTTGATCCGGATTTTTCCGCGCAAGCGGCGCTGCGCATCGCCTTTGGCGCGATGACCTGGCCGCATCAGCTCGTCCGTGTCATGGCGGCGGAACAGATCTATCGGGCCCTCACGCTTTTGGCCGGGCATCCTTACCATCGCGCGTGAGGATGATTCGGAATCGCCCGGCCGGCGCCGGCAGCCGACATATTTCCGCCATGGCGCACTTCAACAAACGGACAGCACAGCGCCATTTAACCAATTTCTTAAGGCTCGCCAGGGCAACAGATGTCTTGGACGAGTGCCACCGTCCTTATGGCGACGTTTCTTTTTCTTGATCCGCTCAAGCGCGACAAAGGCATGACACGGCGCGGCGCAGCCTTTCTTTATGTGACTCTCGGCATGCTGCCGGGCATAGCGCCGCTTGCTGCCGCGGACTCCTCCTTTGCGCCCGCCGTCGCGCCCGGTGGAACGACGCAGAGCCAGCCGGCCAAGCCGCAGTCGAGCGAGTCGAAGCCTGCGACCGATCCCGCGATCGACGAACGTCAGACGGAGCTGCGCGGTCTGCAAGACACGCTCGATGCCTCCGATGCGCAGCGTCGCAAGATCGAGGCGGAGATCGAAACGCTGCGCAACGATCGCGCAAGGCTCAATGCCGCCCTCATCGACACCACGGCGCGAGTCAGCGCGGCGGAGGCCAAGATCAGCGACGCGGAAAAGCGGCTCGATACGCTGCTCGGCAGCGAAGAGGCGACGCGCCGTTCGCTCGAAAGTCGCCGCAACGTGATCGCCGAAGTGCTCGCCGCGCTGCAGCGCATGGGCGTCAGCCCGCCGCCGGCTTTGCTCGTCGATCCCGAGGACATGCTGCAAGCCGTTCGCAGTTCCATTCTGCTCGGCGCGGTCCTGCCGGAAATGCGGGCCGAGACGGAAGCGCTCGCGGCCGACCTCGCCGAACTCGTCCGGTTGCGGCAATCGATTGCGAGCGAACGCGATTCGCTGCGCCATCAAGTCGGCGAACTTGATCAGGAGAAGCAAAGACTGTCGGCGCTGATTCAGGCGCGCCAGGCCTCGCTCGGCACCGCCGAACAGGCGCTCGCAGCGGAACAGAAACGCGCCACCGACATCGCCCAGCAGGCGACCAATCTGAAACAGCTGATCGCGCGGATGGAAAGCGACTTCGCCGGCGCGGCGCGGGCCGCCGAAGAGGCGCGCAAGGCCGAGGAGGCGCGCAAGCTTGCTGAGGCCCAGTCAGGGGGCCAACAAAAATCCAATCTTTCGCCCTTTAAAGACCCCGCCCGCCTTGCTCCTGCCATAGCTTTCGCCGATGCCAAGGGCCTTCTGGCGATGCCGGTCGCCGGCACACTGGTCAAGGACTATGGCGCGCCGGATGGCTTCGGCGGGACTGAGAAGGGCCTCCTCATTGGGACGAGGCCGGGCGCCGTCGTCTCACTGCCAAGCGATGGGTGGGTGGCCTTTTCGGCACCTTACCGAAGCTACGGCCAGCTCTTGATCGTGAATGTCGGCGGAGGCTATTATGTTGTATTGGCCGGAATGGAACGGATAAACGTAGAGGTTGGACAGTTCGTCCTCGCGGGCGAACCCGTCGCCACCATGGGCGACGGATCGGCCAAAACGGCTGCTGCTATTGCCATTGGTGCGGCACAGCCCATCCTTTATGTCGAATTTCGAAAAGACGGGGCGGCGATCGATCCGAGCCCATGGTGGGCGAAGTCGGATGTGCAAAGGGTTCGCGGATAATGCGCAAAATCTCACTATTAATGATCGGCGCCGCGCTTGGAGCTTCGACCGCTTTGGTCGGCACGCAGACGCGGCTTTTTTCAAGCAGCTCCGCCGAAGCCGCAGCGTCTGACACCTATCGCAGCCTCAATCTTTTCGGCGATGTGCTCGAAAAGATCCGCTCGGACTATGTTGAAAAGCCCGATGATCAAAAGCTGATCGAAGCCGCGATCAACGGCATGCTCGGCTCGCTCGATCCGCATTCGAGCTATATGGATTCCAAGAGCTTCCGCGACATGCAGGTGCAGACCCGCGGTGAGTTCGGCGGCCTCGGTATAGAGGTTACGCAGGAAGACAATATGATCAAGGTCGTCACCCCGATCGACGATACGCCGGCCTCGAAGGCTGGCATCCTGTCGGGCGACATCATCTCCGCCATCGACGGCGAGGCGGTGATGGGCATGACCCTCAATCAGGCCGTCGACAAGATGCGCGGCGCGCCGAATACGTCCGTCACGCTCAAGCTCCTTCGCGGCCCCAAGAAGGAAGTGAAAGAGGTTAAGCTCACCCGCGCGGTCATCACGATCAAATCGGTGCGCGAGCACGTTGAAGACGGCGATATCGGCTACATCCGAATCACCCAGTTCAACGAGCAGACCGCCGACGGCGTCCGCGCCGCGATCTTGAAGTTTCTGTCGGAAATCCCGCCGGATAAATTCAAGGGCTACATCCTCGATCTGCGCAACAATCCGGGCGGCCTCCTCGATCAGTCGATCGCGGTCGTGAACGACTTCATCGATCACGGCGAGATCGTTTCGACCCGCGGCCGCAACGCCGACGAGACGATGCGCTACAATGCGCGTCCGGGCGATCTTTCGAAGGGCAAGCCGATGATCATTCTGATCAACGGCGGTTCGGCTTCGGCGTCTGAAATCGTCGCCGGCGCGCTGCAGGATCACAAGCGGGCGATCATTCTCGGCACCCGTTCCTTCGGCAAGGGCTCCGTGCAGACGATCATCCCGCTCGGCCAGGGCAATGGCGCGCTGCGGCTCACCACGGCGCGCTACTACACGCCGTCCGGCCGCTCGATCCAGGCCAAGGGCATCGAGCCCGATGTGCAGGTCTTCGAGGACGTGCCGCCGGAGCTGAAGGGCAAGGATGAGACTCAGGGCGAAGCCTCGCTCAAGGGCCATCTGACCAACGGCAAGGACGAGTATCACGGCTCGCAGGCCTATGTGCCGCCGGATCCGAAGAAGGATAAGCAGCTGATCGCCGCGATTGATCTGCTGCATGGCGTGACCCGCGCGCAAAACTACACCCAGGGTGGGGCACAGGGTGGCACGACGCCTCCGGCGCCGGCCCCGGCTCCGGCCCCCGCGCCGAAATCGGACGATCCGGCGAAGCCGTAATCGACCGGTTCAAAGCCTAGAAATCGAAGGGCCGGAGCGCATCGCTTCGGCCCTTTTGATTCGGACCTTTGAGTCCGCTTCGGGACTACTGTCCGGCTCGCGCTTCCGCGCGCCGCCGATCTGAACTAGTCTCGCAACATTAAAGACTTCGGTGATTCGCGGCCGCGCCAGTCATAGGCAGGATAGGCGTCGGCTCTGCAGATTTCGCGGCCCCACACATCGACGCGGGAAACCCGGCATGACGGGTGATGATCTGAATACGCCTTTGGGCCGAAACCGCGTCCCGCGCCGGCCTGTTCCCTATCGCGTGATCTGTCTCGCCTCGGCCGGCCTGCTTGTGTTGGGGGGCATCATCTATTTAAGCTTTCGCGGCGATCCCTTCGGCGGCGAGCCGCATGCCGTGGCGACGATCACCCAAGTCGCGCCGGCGCCCGCAGCGCCCCCTCCAGCCGCGCAGGCGGCTCCCGTCGACACGCAACCGACCGGCACCATCGTCCCCGCCAGCGACGCGAATTCCGCCGCCGCCATCGAACGCAGAAGCGGCGTCAAAATCGTCCGCAATGGCAATGCCGCGCCGCCCGGCGCCGAGATCATTGACGTCCCGCAAGTGCTCGCCGACAGGCTGGCGCCTGCCCCCGATCCCCGCCTGGTCGAGCACGGGCGTTACGGGCTTTTGCCGCGGATCGGCAAGAATGGCGCCCGCGCCGCCGATGTCTATGCGCGACCCTATGCCAAATCTGCGAAGCCGAATGCGCCGAAGATCGCGCTCGTCGTCGGCGGCGTCGGCTTGAACGATGCGGCGACGGCGCAAGCGATCGAGAGCCTACCGGGTCCCGTGACCCTGGCTTTCGCACCCTATGGCAATGATCTTAAAGGCAAGGTGGCCCAGGCGCGCGAGGCCGGCCATGAGGTCATCCTGCAGAT
>JBKQRA010000096.1:0-3980 GCA_052144065.1 Methylovirgula sp.
TCCCGAGAATCTCGTGACGAGAATCCGGAAAATCTCCAGCTCCTTGTCGGTGCCGAAGCTTGTGCGCACGGCCTTCAGAATTTCCGCGGCGAGCGTCATGAAGGCGCGAGCCGACTCGAAATCCAAAGTCTCCGCGGGGGTCGGCAGAATCAAGCCATCGGCGGCGAAGATCGCGCCGGTGGTGGATAAGGACAGGGCAGGGGGGTTGTCGATAATAATGACGTCGTAGTCGGCCCGGATGTCCTCAAGCGCATCATGCAGGGGTCGGTGGAACTCGAACGGCTGATCGGAATTCTTAGCGATCTCACGGCGCAAGCCCAGGACGAATTCGCCCGTGTAGAGCGTCAGGTTCGCTGCGACGATGTCGAGGCCCGACCAATAGGTCGGCTGGATGGTGGACTTGAACGAATCAGGCCACTCGTCGCCCATTCTTTCCACCTCGGCTTTGCCATAGAGGTACGGAAGAATGGTGTTCCAGTCGCTCACCTCGGAGGAATTGATCCCAAAAGACGAGGTCATCGAGGCCTGCGGATCCGTGTCGATCACGAGGGTTCGGTAGCCCCGCATGGCCATGTATTGAGCGAGGGTCACGGCCGTGAAGGTTTTCGCCACGCCGCCTTTGAAATTGGCAACCGAGATCGCGATCGCCCGCTCGATCCCAAAGCGCTGGCGCGGCAGCAGGTTCAGATGCGCTTGCAAGCGGTGAATATCCGCTAAGCTAAACAGGCGTTGACGGTCGACCTTGCTGCCCTCGAATTCGGGATTCGTCCGGATGAGTTCGTAGTAGGCGGTCGGATGCAAATCCAAGAGCTTACAGACGTCGCTCATGGTGAACGTCCGCAGGGTTTTCTTGTTGTCCGGCCTCAAGGAGATACGGCGCGCTTCTTCGATCACTTCTGTCGCGCGACGGCCAAGCTCTTCGAGGTCTTCAATCGAAGCCTTGCGTTTTGGCCTCATGGGAGAGGTAGCCTGGTCCATATGAACGGGCATAATACGGCGCGAGGAAGACGAACGCAACCTAGAAGCTATTTTGTCTTCGGAACCCATCGAGGATTCCGAGAGCCTTATCCCTGTCTTCGGCCCTATCTCGACGAGTGCACCGCGCGAACGCGCCCTCGGGTGTCGTCCCCAGTCCCCGGGTTTCCCCTGGCGGCGGCGCGCAACTTCCGACGGCTGGAGGATGGTCACTGGAGTTTCGCCTTGTTCTCGGAGATGTTTAGTTATTTATCATAAGTGCTGTATAAAAAATAGTACAGATGGGGAGGGGAGTCGCGCTGGCGGAACGCCAAAATCCGCACGTTGGCAACCCCAGGGTCGTACAGGCGTTCGAGATCCGCGCGCACCCACGATCACTTTGTCACGGGGGCTGGCCGTCGCCGTGGAGGAGGGGCGGGCGTTCTTTCGGGCATCGGCCACTCTCCATCCCTACGAGCAGTCCGGCGCATCCAAACGTGAGCATCAATCATCATGTCGATGCGGTGCCGCTCCTTTTTCCGAGGTTTCATGCCCGGATGTTGCCAGCAGCGGCGACAGACGAGATATTGCATTTCTGCCCGATACATAGAGAATTTCGAACGATCACCTTGTCACGCGGGGGCGAGGCCTGCATCAGGGCTTGTCGTAGTCGGTGCCGTTCAGCGAGGCATCCGTCGTAACGAGCGAGTAACGCGAAAGTCGGAACGGGAACGTGAATCATGATCGAATGGGATATTAACGAATACGTCTGGGTCAAGCTCACTGACCGCGGGCGCCAGATCCACCGCGAGGATCACGAGAGGTTGGCCGATCGGATGTACCAACACAGCGGCGTTAAGCAATCTTATACGCCACCAGCCGTCGATGCCGATGGCTGGTGCAGGTTTCCTGGCTGGTACCTCATGTAGATATTCGGTCCGCACATCGGTCCGAGCGCTGACCCCTTATTCAATTCAACCGTCCGGATCGAACGCTTCACAGATATAAAGGATTCGCAGTAAGCAGCGCAAGAAGATCGACGCCGAGAATGGCAAGGAGTGCGTTCGAAGGCGGGTCGTCAATCGATATGAACTGCAGCGCCTGCTCTTGATCTTGATCGGTCGATGCTCGTCGTTCAGTTGCGACGGCCTCCCAGGCGAACCGAAGTCCGAAGAAACCGTCAGTCCATATTCCTCGCAAAACTTCCTCCCGCAATCGACCGGTCGCCGTGCCGAAGATTTGAATGACTCCCAGCACCGGACTGGTTTTCGCGAGCATGACCGGGCCGGTTTTGCCAAGCGCCCCAGCGCTGGGGCGAGTCTTTGCGGGTATTCCCCTTAGATTCCGGAGGGCCTGCGCCCCGGTTTCTTCAACGAGACTCTTACGCTTGTCGTGACCGGCATCCGAGCATCTTTCGGCATTGCCGCCGCTCGCTTTTCTTGCGCAATCCGCTCGAACACTTCCTCGCGGTGCACGGTGACGGACTTCGGTGCCGTTATCCCAAGGCGTACCTGATTGCCATTGACCTCGAGCACAACAACCGACACTTCCTCTCCGATCCGTAAATTCTCGCCGACCCGGCGAGTCAAGATCAACATGGTGTGAACTTCCCAGTCATCGTGTCGGCCCTCGCCAGGGTTATCGGTCCCTTTGGACCATACACATCGCCAATCGTGTCGTCATGGAAGACAACGTTCACTTACGAAAAGTTTGTCGCTTCCGTATTGCAAAGATTGCTGCGCCCTGGCGCGCGGTAAGCGTATCACGATCACTTTCCTGTCCAGTTCCCCAAAGCCTTCAGCTGCCCGCGCACTTCGGCGGCTTCGTCGCGAGCGCGACGTTCACTGTCCAGCGCCCGCGCGATTTCCGCGCGCGTGGTTTCAAGGTCCGCATGGGTCGCTTCGATTGAGGCTTCAGCTTTCGAGAGTCGTGCCTGTAGCTCCTCGCGCTGTTGTCGGGCGGTTGCCGTCTCGGCCTCGGCTGCTGCGGCGACTTTGGTGAGTCGTTCCGAATCGGCGCGGCCCATCTCGACTTGCGCCTCCGCGCGGGCGAGCGCTTTCTGAAGCTGATCGATTGCCTTGTGGCTTTCGGCCTCGGCGAGTCGCCGCGCATCCTCGCTGCGCAGCGCGCGCTTCTGCGCCTCTTGGTCACTTTCGCGAGCGGCTTGCGCATCCGCCTGGGCGCCCGCGATCGCGCGCGTTAGACGTTCGATCTCAGCCCGTGCCGCCTGCGCGGTCGCCTCGGCGCGATCGGCCCGGGCGAGGGCGTCCTGAGTGGCCTGTTGCGCGGCGGCCAGGGCCTCCGCCGCCTGTTCGGCCTCGCGCTCGAGTCGTTCGATTTCCAGAGCCGCTTCCGCCCGGGCGTGATCGGCCGCGTCGATTTGCTTACGAGAATCAGCTTCGATCAACTCGATCTTGCTGGATGCCTGACGCTGCACGGCGGCATAGATCGCTGCCACCGCTCGCTGTCCTATCTCGACCAGATCGGCCGGCACCTCGCTGATCTGCGTCGCCTGCGTTTCTCGGTGAGCCAGCACCGTCGTCAGCACCCGGTTGATCGTCGTAAAGCTGCCGCCGCCGAGTTTGGCGCGCACGCGCTCGACCGTCGGGTCCAATTTCTCGCCGATCAATGCTTCGACTGCCTGGGCCACGGTCTCTGCCGTGGCAACTGCCTTGCGCGCCATTGTTACCTCGATACGTAATATCTGTAAAACATTACATTACGTTACATTATCATTGAAGTCAAATAGAGTGCCGCGACCGACCGGGCCGCCCGCGTCATTGTCTCCGGTGGCATCGATTTGGCAACGGCGATCCACGAATTCGCAGAAATCCCCCCTTTTGGGCTCGATCATCGCGGCGGACTGGACACTGCCGGGAAGATTCGAGCATAAACCCGCCATAGCACTCCGCAGCCAGAGCAAAATGACAGTTCTTGCCATTTGATGGCAGTCAGTGGTTCAATTCCCTCCGGAGGCCTCCGATGCAGAGCATGAATATTTCCCTTCCGGAACCGCTCAAGGAATT
>JBKQRA010000097.1:0-7797 GCA_052144065.1 Methylovirgula sp.
GCCGCCATCAACCGCTTCCTCGACGAGCACAATGCGGAGTCAAAGCCCTTCACTTGGACAGCGGACCCAGACAAAATCATCGCCGCCGTCAGACGAGGGCACCAAGCGTTAGATTCGATCCACTAGCGGCTTCGGCTCCCGCCAAAGGCCCGCCGCTTGGCTGCCACGTCTTTGCGACGGAGATGACGAGCTTTTTGCTTCTGGCGTGAGCAGAGAGCTCCTGAATGCACTTCCGCATGGTCAGTCCCGAAGACTGTGTTTAGTCCGGAATGAGAGTCCCACCTTTGTTGAGACATTCCTTGCAACGTCGTTTCAATTACTCCCAAACTTTCTAATATTTTTGTCTGCGTCTGATCAGCAATTTGCTTTCGTGCAATCTCGGTTTGTTCGCGCGCGAGACTTGTTTGCTCCCGCGCGAGATTTGTTTGCTCGTTCATTAGAATATAGCTTGCTATTCCGGCTGCCCCAACAGCGTATGTGAATGTAGTTTGACCAAGTTTAAGGGCACTTCGAAGGAAGGCGGCAACACGAGGACTGATGAGTTCAAATAGTGAAATGGTGCTTTCAGCGTCGACCACATCACATCTCAAAACCTCGTTGGCAACATTTGCAATGGCCTCCAACATCGCATGAGTCATATCGGGAGCAGTCAGGATCTCGACAGCTTCCTTTGATAAATTGAAAGTTCCTTCGCTCAGCTTCGCGTGCTCATTGCCGCATTTGGGGCAGGTTTCCTCATTATCCCAGGCATTAAAAAATGCTCCGCCAAAATTGTAATTTCTAGACGAGAAGATCACCTTGCATTCCGGACAAAAAGCCGGAAGGGGCGGTCCGTTGGGCTTTGTCCATCCCATTCTGGCTGACTTGCCACCACGCGCTTTGGGATCATTCTTAATCCGCGTTCCACGAACGACGGTCGAGCGAACACCAGAAACGTCCCAAGGCTGCTCGACGTTATCGAAAGTTACATTCTCAGAAATAATGTCGCCGCCGCCGATTTTGATGCCGGTTTGCGCTCCAGAAATGTGGATGTCTTTCAAGACGATCGGCACTATTTTCCACTCCAAGCGACCACGAAGACAACATATCCTAACCAGCTATCAGGAAGCCATCACGGCCGCGTTTAACCCGAGCATCGGGGCAATAATTATGCAAATATTGGTTTTGAGGTCCCGCTCATCGCTAGTCAGACGCGCACGCAAACTCTGCCTAAGCTTGGCCTTAGGGCACTATCCACCGCCCCTCTGGCTCCTGAGTCGACATCCCCCCTCGGAAGCCCCACATTGGCCCTATGATTCGTCCTTCGTTCTCTTGCGCCGCCTCTTGCGCTGCGGGGCCCGCCCGTGGGTGACCCTTTCTCCTCCGATCCGGGCGACGGCCTCGCCGATTGGGGCAGCTCTTTCCAGGCCCCCGAGCCCCGCCCCGACGGCATTGCCGCGCGGGCGCGCGCTGGCGCCTTGCGCTATCTTGACGGGCTGAACGGCGAGCAGCGTGCCGCTGTCGAGGCGCTCGACGGGCCGGTTCTCGTGCTGGCCGGCGCCGGCACCGGCAAGACGCGGGTGCTGACGACCCGCATCGCCCATATTCTTTCGACCAACCGCGCTTATCCCTCCCAGATCCTCGCCGTCACCTTCACCAACAAGGCGGCGCGCGAGATGAAGGAGCGCATTGCCATGCTGGCCGGCGCCGCCGGCGAAGGCATGCCCTGGCTCGGCACATTTCACGCGATCTCGACAAAGATTCTGCGCCGCCATGCCGAGCTTGTCGGCCTCAAATCCTCTTTCACCATTCTCGATACCGACGATCAGATTAGGCTTTTAAAGCAGGTGCTGCAGGTCGAGGATATCGATGAAAAGCGCTGGCCGGCGCGCAGCCTCGCCTATCAGATCGATGCCTGGAAAAACCGCGGTCTGACGCCTGCGCAAGTGCCGGCGGGCGAAGCGGCGGCCTTTGCCAATGGCAAGGGGCAGCGGCTCTATCAGCTCTATCAGGAGCGGCTGAAGGTTCTGAACGCCGCCGATTTCGGCGATCTGCTGCTCGAAGCCTTGCGGCTCTTCCGCGAAAATCCGGATGTCTTGAAAGACTATCAGGAGCGCTTCCGCTTCATGCTGGTCGATGAGTATCAGGACACCAACACGGTTCAATATCTCTGGCTGCGGCTGCTGGCTCAAGGGCGGCACAATGTCTGCTGCGTCGGCGACGACGATCAGTCGATCTATGGCTGGCGCGGCGCCGATGTCGACAACATCCTGCGCTTCGAGCAGGACTTTCCGGGCGCAAAGATCATCAGGCTCGAGCGCAATTATCGTTCGACGGGGCATATTCTTGCCACCGCGGCCGGCCTCATCGCGCATAATCAAGGGCGCCTCGGCAAGACGCTTTTCACCGATGGCGAAGACGGCGAAAAGCCGACCGTCACCGGCGTCTGGGATAGCCAGGAAGAAGCCCGCGTGATCGGCGATGAGATCGAGGCGCTGCAACGCAACGGTCACGATCTCGACGAAGTCGCGATCCTGGTGCGCGCGTCCTTCCAGATGCGCGAATTCGAAGAGCGCTTCATCACGCTCGGCCTGCCCTATCGCGTCATCGGCGGCCCGCGCTTCTATGAGCGCGCCGAAATCCGCGATGCGCTCGCCTATCTGCGCTGTGTCGCGCAGCCAAACGACGATCTCGCCTTCGAGCGTATCTTCAATGTGCCAAAGCGCGGCCTGGGCGATGCGACGCTGCAATTGCTGCATGAACATGCGCGGCGCGAACGCATCAGCCTGATGCAATCGGCGCAGATGCTGATCGAGACGGAAGAGCTGAAGCCGAAGCCGCGGCAGACGATCCGCGATCTTCTCGCGTCCTTCGCGCGCTGGTCGTCGCTGATCGATGCAAAGCCGCAGGGCGAATTGGCCGAGATGATCCTCGAAGAGTCGGGCTATACCGACATGTGGCAGAAGGATCGGACAGCGGAAGCCGCGGGCCGGCTCGAGAACTTGAAGGAACTCGTCCGCTCGATGGAAGAGTTTCCGAACCTCTATGCTTTTTTGGAGCATGTCTCGCTCGTCATGGATGCGGAAGCCAAAGACGCCGAAGAGCGCGTCTCGATCATGACGCTGCATGCCGCCAAGGGCCTCGAATTCGAAAGCGTGTTTCTGCCCGGCTGGGAAGAGGGGCTGTTTCCGCATCAGCGCTCGCTCGATGAGTCGGGCCGCGCCGGATTGGAAGAAGAGCGCCGTCTCGCCTATGTCGGCATCACCCGCGCGAAGCGGCGGGTGAAGATCATCTTCGCCACGAACCGGCGCATTCGCGGGCTCTGGCAGACGACGATCCCGTCACGCTTCCTGGACGAGCTGCCGGTGCAGCATGTCGAGGTGGTGGAAGCAGCGTCGGGCACCGCCTATGGCGGCTATGCGCAATCGCGCTTCGCCAATATGGACACCTATTCCTCGTCCTATCAGACGCCCGGCTGGCAACGCGCGCAGCGGCGCAATGCCGAAGAGCAACAGGGCGCGCAAAGAGGCGCACGCGGCGGCTTCGGCGAAAGCACGGCGCGGCGCGGGCCCAGTCGTGGTCCGATGACGATCGAAGGCGAGCTTGTCGCGAAATCCTCGGCCGCCTCAGGCTTTGAAAAAGGCGCGCGCGTCTTTCATATCAAATTCGGCAATGGCACGGTTGCCACCGTCGACGGCAATAAGCTGACGGTCGATTTCGACAAGGCCGGCCGGAAAATGGTGCTGGAGAGTTTTGTGCAGGCGGCGTGAGCTTTAGCGCAGCTTCGCCAGCGATTCCTTGACCTGCCGGCTCAGATCCGTGGCCGTGACGATCATCTCATTATTGGCCTGCAGCGCCTTGCCGATGTCGCTCGTCTTGGCGATGTCGATTGTCTTCGGCGTCAGATAGGTCGAAAAGATATTCTTCCATTCCTTGCCCGGCTTCGGCAGGACGAGGTCCGACGTCAGCGCATTTTCCAATTCGCCCGGCGCCCTTTGCAAGGCCTCGATGCTCTCATTCATCTTGATGAGATTTTCATTGATCGTCTTGATCGCCTCGCCCTGCTGCGCGACGACATCCGCAAGCTTTGTCGCCGCGTCCTTGATATTGGTTTCGAATTCGACGCCGCTGGCGCTGAATTTGAACTTGGCGATGACGGGAGCCGCCACAAGCGCCGCACCGAATATGGCCAGCGAAACATCAATCAGGGTCAGCTCGTGGTGGTCGTAATGCGCGACGACCGCAAACACCATCAAAGCAATACCCGCGAGCCAAGGAAGCGCCCTCTCCATGGGTCTCTCCGCGAAAAACAAATTTGTTGAAACGCGGCAAGGCTAACCGCATTGCGGCATTTGGCAAGCCCAAAGCCGCAGCAGCACGTTACGCAGCGGCATCGCCGTCGCGCAGATTGCGCAGCAGATTGCGTGACGTTTCCGTGATCTCGGCGAGCTTCAATTCGCAGGACATATAGGCGGCGTTGGCTTTCGCCCAATCCTTGAGATCGAGCATAGCGAGAACCTCTTGCGCGTCCTGCCTTGCCAAACGCGAGAGCTCTTCAAGACGGCTGATTTGTGCATCCCCGCTCGCGCGCAGCGCATCGCAATGTCGCAGAACCGTCGGCAGCCGGGCAAGCGTATTCAGAGCCGCGATCTGCTCGGGATCGGCGGCTCCGATCAAAGCCGCGGCCAGCTCGCGTTTGAAGACGGCAACCTCCGCCGGAATGCGGGCCAATTCGCCGATCGCTTCGTCGCCCAACTCGCGCTTCCAAGAGCTGCGCGCCAAAGCCTCGCATCCGATGAGCCGGCGATTGATCAGGCCGATTTCCGAATCTGCCTTGGAAATCTTGGCGGCGATCGCCGCCGTGCTCGCCGTGATCTTCGCCGTTTCGGTGCGCTGATAAGAGAGAAAGCGCGCAAGCTCATGCGCATTGGCTGCGACTTCGATGACGGAGGCGCTCGCATCGTCGAGCCGGGTCGAGAGCCGGCGGACGACATCATTGCCGCTACTGACCGATTCACGGCTTTCATCAACCGCCGATTTGATTGCCGCCATCTCCGCCGCGAAAGTGCCAAGCTGGCTGCGGATCGCATCGGTCAATTTCTCGGTCTGCGCCGAGAGCGCCTTCACTTCGCTGGCGACGATTGCGAAACCGCGGCCGGCCGCGCCGGCACGCGCTGCCTCGATCGTGGCGTTGAGCGCGAGGAGATTGGTCTGCCGGGCAATGGAATCGACGGCGCGCGCCATGCCGCGAATATGGTGCGCCGAGCCTTCGAGCACGCCGAGCCTGACATCTATGTCGGAGACGCGCGCATTGATGCCCGCCATCGCCGCCATCGCGGCTTCGCTGTCGACAAGGCAGGCGGTCGCGGCATCGCGCGTGTGATCGGCGTTTTGCGCGCTTTCCGCCGAGGTCTCGGCCAGCGCATCGATCGAGGTCAGCAACCCTTCGATGGCCGCATAGATCGTCCGCGCCGAAGCCGACATCTCGCCCATGTCATGCGAGAGCCAGCCGACATTGACGGCCGTCTCGGAGGCCTCGACCGAGATCGCCGCGGCGAGAGTCACATGTTCGAGCAGCTGCGACTTGATCCAGCGCGTCAACGCGCCCATGGCACGGCCAAAGCGGCCGACCGGCAGTACGGTGACCGGGACCCCAGCGACGAAGCCTTCAATGAGCTCCGCGCAATGCTCCTCCGCCCCGGCACCCGTCTGCGACGGGGTCGGCATCGGCTCCTTGGCCGGGCGCGACGCGAATATCACGGAAATCTCCGTAAAATTGCTCAATAGTTTCAAATAATAACGCCTGCACAACTTTTCGGCTTGATAAAGCTCAAAAACAACTGACCTTTTGGTTTGCGGTAGGGAAGTTTGTTGGTTGATTTTGGGTTAAGACGCTCCGAAGCAGCCTGTCCGGCGGGGCCGGTGCCGCCGCGATTGCTTGAGGCGGAGCGGCGTGATAGCGCCCTTCCATGCTCGAAGGCCTGCCGCCCAACAATGCCACCCATGTGATGCGCCTTGCCTGCGACGAGGATGTCGCGCGCCGCGTCGCCGACATCATCGTCGAGACTTTCGACCCGGCCGAAGCCGCCGCCGCCGCCTTCGAGGAAGAAGGCTCGTCAACGGATTGGCGCCCCGGCCGCTGGGTGGTCGAGGCCTATTTCGGCCGCAAGCCCGATGAAGAGGCGGTTCGCGCGCTGGTCGCCTGCGCCGGCGGCGAGGAAGCCGCGAAATCCGTCGTCTTCGACGAGGTCGCGACGCGCGACTGGGTTGCCGCCTCGTTGGCCGGGCTGCAATCGGTGCCCGCCGGACGCTTTCTGCTGCATGGCGCGCATGACCGCGCCGCCATCCGCGACAATGACATAGCGATCGAGATCGAAGCGGCGCTTGCCTTCGGCACCGGCCATCATGGCTCGACGCGCGGCTGCCTCCTGATGCTCGACCGCATCGCCAAGCGTCGGCAGCCGAAAGCGATCCTCGATGTCGGGACCGGCAGCGGCGTGCTGGCCATCGCCGCCGCCAAGCTCTTCCATAAGCCGGTGCGGGCGGGCGACATCGATCCGGTCGCGGTCGCCGCGGCGCGCGCCAATGCGCGGCAGAACGGCGTCGCCGATCTCGTGCAACCGGTCGTCGCGCAGGGTTTGCGCCACGCAGCTCTGCAGTCGGGCGCGCCCTATGATCTCGTTTTCGCCAATATTCTGGCACGGCCCTTGGCGCGGCTCGCGCCAGCCATCAAAGCGGTCTCGAGCCCCGGCGCGGAAGTTGTCCTATCGGGGCTGTTGAGCTGCGATGTCGCGGCCGTGCTTTCCGCCTATCGCAGCCAGGGTTTGGCGCTCGAAGCCCGCCTCGATCTCGACGGATGGGTCACATTGCTGCTCGCGCGCCGCCGCGGCAAGGACGGACCCGCGCCCAAAACCGCAAGCGCCGTGCCGCTGCATATGCCGGTCGTATGACAAGCGGCGGAGCGGGGCCAAAGGCCTTCAGCTTCAAAGGTCTTTTCTCTTTCGGACGACATGCTACTGATGGGCCGGGAGCGCAGACGGTCGGCGAAGATCGTCGCGGGAGGAGCGCCAAAAGGAACGCCAAATGAGTGAAGACAAAGGTGTCGTCATTATCGGTGCGGGGCATGGCGGTGTGCAGCTTGCCGCCTCGCTGCGCGAGGAAGGCTATCAGGGCAAGATCACCCTCCTCGGCGATGAAAAGGATCTGCCCTATCAGCGTCCGCCGCTGTCGAAAGCCTTCATGAAACATGAGACGCCGGACGATGGCGTCATTCTGCGCGGCCCTGATTTTTATCCGCAGCAGAAGATCGATCTGGTGCTCGGCGAACGCGTCACCGCGATCGACCCCGCCTCCCGCACGCTGAAGCTCGCTTCGGGCAAGGAGCTCGAATATGACAAGCTCGCTCTGGCGACTGGCGGCTTGATGCGTCAGTTGAAGATCGAAGGCGCCGAGCTCGCCAATGTCTTCTCGCTGCGGACCATGGAAGAAGCGCGCGCCATGCGCGAGCGCTTCGATCACGCGAAGAATGTCGTGATCATCGGCGCCGGCTTCATCGGGCTTGAATTCGCCGCGACCGCTGCCGCCAAGGGCTGCACTGTCAATGTGATCGAGCTCGCGACGCGGCCGATGGCGCGCGCGGTGACCGAGCAGACCTCGGCTTTCTTCGCCGCCGAGCATAAGAAGCTCGGCGTCATCATCAATTTTGAGACGAGCGTCACCGCGATCAAGGGCGAAGGCGGCATGGTGAAAGAGGTGCTGCTCACCGATGGCCGCGTGCTGCCGGCGGATCTCGTTTTGATCGGCATCGGCCTTGTGCCG
>JBKQRA010000098.1:0-11932 GCA_052144065.1 Methylovirgula sp.
GTGAGACGTTCGAGAAAGGCTGCGCGATTGGGAAGGCCCGTGAGCGAGTCGGTCCGCGCCAACGTTGCAATCTGCTCTGCCGCGAGCTTGCGGTCGGTAATGTCGGTGAGGATGCCCTCGACGGCGACGAGCCGGTTTTCGCCGTCACGCAGCGCGCGGCCGTGACCGTCGAACCACACGATCGAACCGTCGGGCTTCCGCACACGGAATTCCTTTTGATTGGAATCCATCTTGCCCTCGCTGATCGACCGGATATCGTCGACCATGGCGGGCAGGTCGGCGGGGTCAATGAGTTGCGCCCAACGCTCGGGATGGGCCAACAGTTCGTCAGCCTGGTAGCCGTACCGGCAGATGTTCTGTGACACGAAGATCAACGGAAACGGGGGCTTTGGGCCGAGCCGATAAAGAACGGTCGCGCTGTTCTCGACGATGCGATTGGCGTCGGCCAAGGTCTTGAGACGCCGTGTGCGGGCCACCGCTGCGCCAATCAGTTCAGCGAGCGTTTTGAACGCATCGATCTCGGCAGGTTCCCAATGGCGTTCAAACCCGCACTCATCGAAAGCAATCAGCCCCCACCAATGGCCGTCGACGAACACCGGAACAGCCATGAGCGATTTGACGTTTCCCCTTTCGAACAAGGCGCGCGCGGCGGGCTCGAAATCGCGGGTGTTGCCGACGACCGTCTCGCCCCGTGTAAGCCTCGGCACCCAGGATTGAAGCCCCACTTCGGCCATCGGCTTCTTGATTTCCTCGTAATGCGACGATGAAACGCCGGGCGCGCTCCAGACGTCGTGCTGGACGACCGGGCCTTGCTCGGGAGACCTGCCTGCATCGATCTCTATGAGGTGCACACGGTCGACGCCTGTGGCTTGCCCGAGCCGCTCGAGTACCTTCGGCAACGACTGCTGCAGATTGGGCGTGCGCAAAAGCTCCTTCGCGCTCGTGGCAACGGCTTCGAGAATGGCCTCGTGACGTCGCGCCGCGACCGTCGCGCCGATCAGTTCCGCCAGCGTTTTAAGTGTATCGATCTCGGCGGCCGACCACTCGCGTTCGGCGCGGCAGTCGTCCAGTCCGATGTGCCCCCACAAATGCCTATTGGCGAACACCGGAACAGCCATGGCCGATTTGACGCCGGCCGATTCGAAAAACTCACGGACGGGCTTTTCGAAGTCGCGAACGTGGCCGACGACAACATTCCCCGTGGCCAGTTTCTGCAGCCATGATTCGAGACCAACGCAGATCATGGCCGCGCCCCTCGCATCCTGGAAATTGGGCGGCGTGGATATCCCTGGTGCGCTCCAGAGATGATGCTGGACGATGTGGCCTTGATCGAGCCTGGCAGGATCGATCTCGAGGATATGCACGCGGTCGACGCCGGTGGCCTGGCCAACGCGCTCGATCACTTTCGGCAGAGATTGTTCGAGATCGGCGGAGCGCAGAAGCTCCTCCGCGCTCATCGCCACCGCTTCTAGGATGGCGTCCCGCCGATGCGTCGAGAGGATCGCAAGCGCATCATCGAGCCTGCTCGTATCCTCGACCGATTCCGGCCGCACTTGCGGCTTGCGTTGCTGAGTCATCGAGCGCCTCGAAGGCGGAAAAAGCAGGGACCAAAAAAATCCGCATGGACGCCTGTAATATAGTCAGGAAAATACCGCTTTGCCGTTGCAGCGATCGTCCAAATTGTCACGAATGAATTATCGCGGCGTTAACACGAGCCGTCCTGGCCAAGGTGGAGAATACGCTCGTATGCGCCGAAGACATCGCCTATTCAGGAGGTCGTTATTTCCGCTTGTGGCGCATGGCGGCCGAAGAATTCAATTCATCCGCCTTCAAGCGGAACGGATGCGCCAGCAAAAACCGTCTTAGCTCCGAACACCACGTCCCTTGCGGATAAAGATACGTCCGCAATTAAATCGCGACCGATCCGGAGATGTGTGGATGCGACTGATAACCAACAATATCGAAGTCGTCGTAGCTATAGCCTTCGATCGTTTCAGGTCGACGTTTAATCACAAGCCGCGGCAACGGAAGTGGTTCACGGCTGACCTGAAGTCTGACTTGCTCAAGATGATTCGTATAAATATGGACGTCTCCCCCGGTCCACACGAACTCGCCAGGTTCCAGATCAGTCTGCTGAGCTAACATGTGAGTTAAGAGCGCATATGATGCGATATTGAATGGTACCCCAAGGAAGACATCGGCAGATCGTTGGTACAGTTGCAGGGATAACTTCCCGCGATCAACGAATGTTTGCCAAAGCACGTGGCAGGGCGGGAGCCGCGCCGAGTCCAGATCACCGACATTCCACGCGCTCACTATTTGACGCCGAGAATTTGGTTTTTGGCGAATTTCCTGGAGCAACAATTTGATCTGATCAATTTCGCGTCCATCAGCTGTCCGCCAAGCGCGCCACTGTTTTCCATAAATGGGTCCAAGGTTTCCACTCTCATCTGCCCACTCGTCCCAGATCGTTACCCCATTTTCTCTGAGGAACTGGACATTCGTGTCGCCCCTGAGAAACCAGAGCAACTCATAAATTATTGAGCGCAGGTGCAGCTTTTTCGTAGTCACGAGGGGAAATCCCTTCGAGAGATCGAATCGCATCTGATGGCCAAACACCGCGAGCGTGCCAACACCTGTACGGTCTTCCTTTTCGACACCTTCCGCCAATATCCGCTTCATTAACTCTAGATATTGCTGCATGTGTCCCCGTCCTTGCCTAGCTTGTCCGACCGATGGATTACTGCTCGATCCGCTGATCGCCCGTCTCCAAGACCCGGTTCACGAGATCCAGATATCGATATTCCGGGTAGGACTATCTCATTCAGGGGCCCCGCGCGCGCCATCGCGTCTTACTATTTCATCCGCCGCTCAGAGCGGAAAGGCAAAAGGCCGCAAAGTTGTTGACGGCGTGAAACAGGATCGACGCCTTGATGCTGCCGGTACGCTCGCGGATAACGCCGATGGCGACGCCGATCGGAAACACCACCAAGGCATAAACATGCGTCTCATCGTAATGGGCCGCGGCGAAGAGTGCCGAGGAGATCAACAACGCCGCCCAAAAGCCGGCGCGATAGCGCAACGCCGTATAGATCCAGCCGCGGAACAGGAGTTCTTCGGTGACGGGCGCAAAGATGGCAGCCAGCGCCAGCAAAGCGGCGGAGGACGCCGGATCGGCCGGGATCGATAGCCGGGCCGCCGGATGCGGCAGGAAATGGCCCATGACATCGCTGGCGACGGCGCTGTAGACAAGCGCGCCGCCCATGATGAACCAGATGATCCGATCGCGAAATCCAAATGGCCGCAAAGCGACGAGCTCGCGCCATTTGTCGCCGGCGCGCCATTTCGCCGCGACGAAAATGGCGACCGCCACGGCGACATAAAAGAGTAGAACGACAGCAAAGAGCACACGGGTTCCGACCGCCCCATCCGGGCCAAAGGCCCGTTGGGCGCGCATCAGAAATTCCCCGGGCCCCATCACCATGGCGGCAATGCCGGCGGTCACGCCAACAACCAGCGCCGTACCGAGCAACGCAAGGACCAGAATGGCGATCAGACTGATGCAAAGTCCGAGAAAACCGTAAGGCGTTACCACCCGGCTGTCGTCAGCCGCAGCTTCCATCATCGAACTCCCGGAGTGGCTGCATCCCCGCCGCCATGCCCTTGCCGCCATGCCTTTGCCGCCATGCGCAAATGCCGACGAGCGACAAGCCAAGTGACACAGGCTGACATCGGTGCCGCCGGCAATCATGCCCGGCAGCGGCCGTGGCATGCCCGAATCTCTATGCAAAGTCTTGTGCATTATTTCGCGCGGAGGTGCCGAGTTTTCCAGCCGCTGACAATCGCCCTTTATAAAGCTGTTCGCTTTGCCTATATTCGGAGCTGCTGCTTTCGCAGCTATGGCGATAAACGACGCCGAAATAAGCTCTTCGGACCCGGGGGCGGTACCCGGCGCCTCCACCCAAATTCACCTGTCCTTGGCGCGGCAGCTGGATTTCGGTGGGGGCGAAATAGGTTCGACGGGGAGTGTAAAGGGCGCTCTTTTGCTCGGCATGGTTCCGCCGTCATCGGGCCAAATCTATAGTTGCCAACGACAACTATGCTCCGGTGGCCGTTGCCGCGTAATGCGGTAATGGTACCGATTCAAAGCCCTTAGGGGTAGCACTCTAAGGCGGGGTTCGGAGGCACCTGGCAACAGAAGCCTCCACTTTCGCGGGCGACCTCAATGGGCTTTAACGTGCAAAAACAACCCGCGTCAGTTTTGACTGCGCCACGGAAGTGCGAGAATGGCGACCGATCTCATCCGCTATGACCTTCTAGTCCAGGATGCGCTGCGCAGCGTTGTCCGCCGCGTCCTCACGGAAGCCGCAAGAGACGGCCTGCCAGGCGAACATCATTTCTTCATCAGTTTTCGTACCCAGGCGCCGGGCGTGCGGCTCTCCGCCCGCATGCGCGAGCAATATCCGCAAGAGATGACGATCGTCCTCCAGCATCAGTTCTGGGATCTCGTCGTCGGCGAGACCGGCTTCGAGGTCGGCCTGTCCTTCCACGGCAAATCCGAGACTCTCTCCATCCCTTTTTCGGCCGTCACCGGCTTTTTCGACCCATCGGTCGATTTCGGCTTGAAATTCGAGCTTGAGACGGAGGCGGCCGACGCACCCGCGCCGGCCATACCGGCGCCGGCGCAGCGCCCGGCCGTTCTCGTCGATAGCGCCAACGTGCCGCGGCTTGCGACAAGCGATAAGCCAAAACCCCGCGGCAGCGGCAGCGAACCCGCCGAGGTCGGCCCGAGCCTGACCGGCGACGTCACCGAGCCCGCGCCGGAAATCGCCGCGCCGAGCGAGCCCAACGTCGTCTCCATCGACGCCTTTCGGAAGAAGCCGTGAGCGGCGAGATCGTCAACCTGCGGCGCGTGCGCAAGGCCAAGCAGCGCGCCGTCGAGGCTGACGCCGCCGCGCAGAACCGCGTGCAATTCGGCAAGAGCAAAGCCCAGCGCGCGCTGGATACGAAGATCGAGACGCTCGAACAGCGCCGCTTCGAGGCGCATCGCCGCGAAGGGCCAACCGAATCGTCCACATCGTCCGATGACAAGTGAGCGGATGAAAGGAGCTTCGGCGATCAGCAAGCGCTCGCTCGCCATTGCCGGACACCGCACCAGCATCTCGCTCGAAGAAGCCTTCTGGCAGGGGTTGCGGCAGCTCGCGCAGCACCGCAATATCTCGATCGCCGCGCTCGTCGCGGAGATCGACGCCAGCCGCGGCGAGACCAATCTCTCCTCGGCGATTCGCGTCTTCGTGCTGAAATCGCTGACGCGCGAGCCGCTCGCCGACGCCTGACGAGAAACTTAAGTTCAGAATCGTCCTGCAGCCAACGGATCTGACGTGGAACTGCGCGGCTGGCTTGTCGGCGGCGCGGGCGATTGCGCAGCGGTGGGTTTCGGCTGCGGCCGCCGGACGATCGTCAACGGCTTGCGCGCCTGGTGCAGCGGCGTCGCATGAAGCGGCGTTACATGCAGCGGCACCGCATGCGCAGCCGAGGACCGCAGTAGCGGACGCGAAACCGGCAGCGGCATGTCGGGCGCCGGCACCTTGGTCACGGCTTCGGCCTTGGCGCTCGCTTCCGCCGGGCGGATCTTCTCGACCGGCGCGCTCGGCATTTCCGCCGAGGATGGCGCGACCGGTGCCGCGGCCTTGGCTTCGGCCGCACGTTGCGCCGCCTCCGCCTCGGCTTTCGCCTCCGCTTCGGCTTTCAAAAGAGCGGCGCGCTTGGCATCCTCAGCCGCTTTCAAACGCGCCTGCTCGCGGCGGCGCTCGGACATCAGCCGATTGTAGAAGAAGCCCTGTTCGTGAATGTCGAATTCCTGCGCCTGAATGCGCGCGCTTTCACGAGCGATGGCGCGCGCCGCGAGCGCATTGACGAAGCTTGCCGCTTCGATCGACCGTGTCGGCGCAGCAAGCGGCCCCGTCGCGACGAGATTGACACTGGGCGCCGGACCGCTCCAATTCCTCGGCAAAGCGAGCAGGCTCAATTGCGATCTTTGATCCAGCGTCAGATGCAATATATCGACGCTCGCCTGCAAGGTCTCGGTCACGCCCGGATCAAGCCATTTGGCTTGTTGATTTTTCGATGTCAGGCGCAAGAGACCGCCGGCCAATCCGGCATCGAATGTCTGCGTCCCCAGATGCGAGCCGCCCTTGTCGAGTTCGGTTGCAAGCGCACGGGTGATCTCGCTCTCATCGAGCGTCAGATCATCATCTTCGACGGCCTGGAAGACACGCTGGAGGCCGGCGGGATCGGTGCGCGGCAGCACCAGATCGGCGATCGTCAAAGTACCGGAGCCCGCGAAATTGCCGATGAGTGCCTGCACACTGTCGCCAGAGCCGGCAAGATCGAGATTGGCGCCGAGCCGCCCACGCAGGCTCGGCAGGACGAGATCGTAGTCGTTCAAGGCGAGATGCCCGTTCACCGCCCCGATCGCGCCGTCGCGGCGCAGCGTGATGTCGCCGTTCAGCGTCCCAGCATTGAGCTTCATCGCAAGATGCATGAGCGCCAATTTCAATCCGGCGCGGGCGCCCGAAATAGCGAGGACGAAGCGCATGTCGCGGCCAAATAATTGCGGCGTAAGATCGAAGCGTTTCGTGGTGATCGCGAGCGAGACCGGCGGCGGATCGAGCATGGCGGGCGTAAATTTCGCGCCCGACCACACCGCGTTTTTAGACGGCTGCGCGAGGGGACCGAAGGCGAGTTCGGCCAAACCCGCCAATGAGAGACGATCGGTGTCAAGCGCGCCGGCGATCGTGCCATGCGCAAAATCATAGGCGAGATGTCCCGCGATCTGCAGCCCCCCGAATGTGCCCGCCAAAGCGCCAAAGGCGAGGTTGCCGTGCTGCCAGTCGAGATCCGCCCTTAAGTCCGAAGCAAGCCGCAGACTCGGGTCGGGAAAGGCAATGCCGGTCGCTTCCAAAAGCGGCGTGAGATCGGAGCTCGCCAATTGCAGCTTGCCGCTTGCTTGCAACGCCGCGAAATCGGGACCAAGCGTGCCGTCGAAGATGATTTTTGTGCCCGCGAGCGTTGCGGTTGCCTGCGTCGCGATGGGCCGATTGCGCATCGCATGCGCCGCAATCGCAACCTGCCCGGCGCCAAGATTTTGCAACGGCAGCGCCGGCAGGCCGAGCTGGCGCAACAGCGCGAGCGCATCTCGCGCCGCGAGATTGGCGGTCAGTGCGAAGGCGCCGGCCTGCCGCGGATCGGCCGTCAGTTTCGCCGCGATCTTGGTTGCGCCCGCCGTCCCACCAAGATCGAAACTCTTAATGACGAGGTCGCCATCGGAGGCGCTCGCCGCCTGCGCCGAGAGCGTCAGATGCGCGGGAGCCAGCACCGCCGCACGCGCGACGAATTGATCGCTCAACGGACCCGGAAGGAGACGATGTACGAGCGCGGCTGCCGCATCGAGCTGCGCGCTGTCGACAGTGCCAGCGAAGTCGCCTTGCTGTCCGTCCCATTGGCCATGCGCTTCAATGGCCGCGCCGCCCAAGCCGCTGACAGAAAGCTGCGCGAGCTTGGCGATCTTGCCCGTCTTCTCGAACTTCAGCCTGATGCGACCCGTCGCGAGACCGCCCGGATATTTCCGGCCGAGATCAGCGACATTGAGCGTATGCGCATCGAGCCGCAGCGAGAGATCCATATGCTCTGCGCGCTGCAACAGGCCTTGCGCATCGGGAACGCCGGCAAGATCGAGACGATCGGCTGTCAGATCGGCGAAGAGACGCGCCGGCTCGTTGCCGACCGATTGCGTATAGGCAAGCGTGCCCGCAAGCTTCGTCTGGTCGAAGCGCAGCGCCAGATTTTGCGCGACGAAGCCGACGGCGGAAATATTGCCGTCTCCGGAAATATCGAAGGATTGTACCGGCCAGGCCGCAACGAAAGACGCGCTGTCGGGCCAATTGCTCGAGAGCCATTGTTTGAGGCGCGGCGCATCCGCGGCACGCGCTTCAACATGACCAGCAAAGCCTTGGGCATCGCCCGTCTCGAGCTTGCCGTCGAGGAGGAGATGCGCGCGGCCCGGCCCATTTGCGGCGAAGCGCAGCACCGCCGCCTTCGGCCCGCCAATGGCGAGCGCGCCCGAGAGCTCGCTCAGCGTCTCGCCGCTCACGGTCGCGGTATCGGCCGAAGCGTCGAGCGAAACCGGCATGCCAAAACTCATGAGATCGTTCGATTTGGCCAAGCCGAGACCGGCGGCAACCAAAGCTTGCAAAGTCGGCGGGGCACCCTTGCCCCCAAGCAAGCGATCGAAATCGATCTGACCGGCCTTCAATTTTGCCCGCAGATTTGGCGCTACGCCGAAATCCAATTGCGCGACGCCCGTCAGATCGAAGCCGTGCTCGTCATCGCCGAGCCGCAGATCGAAATCGCTCACGCTCGCCTGGCGCAGCGCGCCCGTCACATGACCCGACATCTGCCAGGGCATCGCTGCGGCGGTCTGCCCCGCAAGCTTCAACTGCCCGTCAAGCGACGGCAGGCCGGACTTTGGAAAGATGAGATCGGCATCGACATCGGCGCGCGGATGCTGGCGGTTGCCATCGAGGATCAGCTTGAAATGCAGCCGGTCGCCGCCCGCGAGATCGCCGGTCGCCAGACGAAAGCCGCTGGCCTGCCCGTCGTAGGCGAAGTGTCCGTCCGCCTTGAAGGGACCGGTGAGCGAGGCCGCCTCCGCACCGAAGGAGATGTGATTGAGGGTGTAGCTGCGATGGACGGCAGGATCGGCAAGGTTCAGCGTACCGTCCTCGACCGCGATGCGTTCGAAGCGCATCGGTCCCGCGAAATGCCGCAGCGGCGGTCCAAGCGGCAGGCTGCCGTTCTCGATCGCCAGCGTCAATTGCGGCCGCACCAGACGCGCCTCGACAAAATCGACCTCGCCGCGCAACAGCGCCGTCAGCGCGATTTCAAGCTGGATTTCCTCGACCTTGATGTCCGGTTTGACGTCCGGCGTGCCGAGATCGACATCGGCGAGGCGCAGATAGGGCGTCGGCAGGATTTTCAGATCGATCGCGCCGCGGATCTTGACCGGCCGGCCGAGCACTTCCGACAATTGCTTCTCGACGAGCCCGCGCTGCCCGCCCCAATCGATGAAATAGGGCACGACGAGAGCCGCGCTCAAAATGAGGATGACGATGCCGGCGAGGACGGTCAGACTTTCGCGCAAGATATTCGGGCCGCTTTGGAGCTCACTGCTTAAGACGCAATTTAAGCCATTTAAATGGAATGGCCTCTCCCTCCCGCAATCAAACCCTAGCGGAGCGACATTTACATGGCAAAGCTCGGCCACCCAACGACAAGCTACATGGAAAAGCCGCCGGCATTGAGAAAGGCCTGCTCCTCGGGCGTCGTTGAGCGGCCAAGCGCGGCATTGCGGTGGGGAAAGCGGCCGAAGCGGGAAATAATGTCGAGGTGGTCGAGCGCCGCCCGATAGGCGCCCTCATCCGCCGCCGCCCGGCAGAGATCGAGACAGCGCTCCTGATCGGCGATCTGCTCCGAATGCATGAAGGGCAGATAGAAGAAGCGCTTCCACGGATTTTTGAATTTCAGATCGTCGCGCCGCGCCATCGCGCGCATGGCGACATTATAGGCGAGCAGGTCCGTCGCATAGGCATGCGGCAGGCCGCGAAACATGTTGCGGGGAAATTGATCGAGCAGCAGCAAAAGCGCGAGCATGCCTTCGGCCGTCGCCTCCCAATCGGCCAATTCGCCGCGCGCCGCGGCTTCGTGGGTCAACAGCCACGCCGCGCGCACTTGCGCATCGAAGGCTGGATCGGGCGAAAACCAGCGATCAAAGCCGGCCTCGTACCAGAATTTCACGACATCGGTGGGGGCGACCTCAGATGGTGTAACCTGAGACGGGGTGACTTGAGATGAGGTGACTTGAGATGAGGTGACTTCGGACATGGCGCGCCGATGATTAAAGCTGGCGAGGGAGTTGCAAGCGCCAGCCTGGCGATTTAAGCACTTTGTCTGCCACGGGAAAGTCGTCTGTCGCCCGGAGCGTGTGGCGTTGCAAGTGGCATTGCAAGTGGCGTTGCTAGCAAGAGTTTAGGGATCCGACGTGTATTCAGCCGAAGACCTGCTTCTGCGCGACTGCGAAGAAGACGATATACCCTCGATCACCGCGATCTATGGCCGCGCCGTGCTGACCGGCTTCGGTTCGTTCGAGATCGTCCCGCCCGGCGAGGCGGAAATGAAGATCCGCTGGCGCCGCTCCGTGATCGATCACTACCCCTTCATCGTCGCCGAGGACAACCGCAAGATCCTCGGCTTTGCCTATGCGAGCGCCTATCGGGCGCGGCCGGCCTATGACAATACGGTCGAGAATTCTGTCTATGTGCGCGACGGCTTTCAGGGCCGCGGCGTCGGCACAAGGCTGTTGAGCCGTCTCGTCGCGGAAGCCGCAGGCCTCGATTACCGGCAGATGGTGGCGGTCATCGGCGACAGCGCCAACAAGGGCTCGATCCGCCTGCATGAGAAGCTCGGCTTCACGCTGATCGGCACCATGCCCTCCGTCGGCTGGAAGCACGGCCGCTGGCTCGACACCGTACTGATGCAGCGGGCGCTTGGGCCGGGCGATACCAAGCCGGCGTAAGACTGTATCAGAGCAACAATCCCTCACCCTGAGGAGCCGCTAGCGAAATCGCGCTTGCGCGGTTTGGATAGCGGAGTCTCGAAGGGCGAGGCCATTGAAGCGCTCTCCGGAGTCATCCTTCGAGACGGCCCTTCGGGCCTCCTCAGGATGAGGGCCGCGCTTTTTTACCTCACGCGCTCGCGCGGTCGAGACGGGAGAGCGCCGCCGCATCGAGCTTGATGTCGGGCGCTGCCAAAATCTCGTCGAGCTGCTGCAAATTCGTCGCGCTGACGATCGGCGCGGTGATGCCCTTCTGCGCCAAGACCCATGCGATGGCGATCTGGGCGAGCGTCACCTGCAAGCGCTCGGCGATCTTGTCCATCTCGCGCAGAATATCGAGGCTGCGCGGATCGCAGACATGGGTCAGCACATTCGCGCGCGGCTTGCCTTCGAAATCCGCGGCTTTGCGATATTTGCCCGTCAAAAAGCCCGCGGCCAGCGCATAATAGGAGATGACGCCGAAATTTTCTTCGATGCAGAATTTCTGCACGCTGCCTTCATACATCTTACGATTGACGAGGCTGTAATTCGGCTGCAGCGAGACGAAGTTCGGCAGGCCGAAAGCCTTGGAGATGCCGCGCGCCTCCGCGAGCCGCAGCGCCGTGTAATTCGAGGCGCCGATCGCCCGCACCTTGCCCTGCTCGATCAGCGTCGCGAAGGCGCCGAGCGTCTCTTCGAGCGGCGTCGCCGCATCATCCATATGCGCCTGATAGAGATCGATGTAATCGGTGTTGAGGCGGCGCAGCGATTCTTCCACCGAGGCGATGATATGCGAGCGCGACAGGCCTTTGCCTGTGGGCATCGGCATGCCGACCTTGGTCATGATGATGATTTTTTCGCGCACCCCGCCGTCGCGCAGCCATTGGCCGATGACGCTTTCGGACTCGCCGCCCTGATGGCCTTTGACCCAAGTCGAATAAACGTCCGCCGTATCGATCGCCGCAAAACCGCGTTCGACGAAGGCGGAAATGATGGAGAGCGAGGTCGGCACATCGGCCGTCCAATCGAAGACGTTGCCGCCGAGCACGAGGGGCTTGAAAGAGAGGCCGGAATTGCCGAGCGTGCGGTGCTGCATGGGGAGGTTTTAGCGCGAGGCGGAAGGAGGACGATGAGCAAACATTACGCCAAATCACACCGATCCCGCTAGAGCATCGCGCGCAAAAGTGTGTGCGGTTTTGCGTTTAAGCGATGCTCTGCATTTTTGAATCTAGAGCATCTTATCCGCTTTCAAGTGAGTTCACTTGAAAGCGGATAAGATGC
>JBKQRA010000099.1:0-38075 GCA_052144065.1 Methylovirgula sp.
GCTCGCATCGATCTGGCTGCGATAGGGCAGGCGGTCGCCGCGCACGCGCAGCGCCATGACGACTTCTTCGAGCGCCGCATTGCCGGCGCGCTCGCCGAGCCCATTGATCGTGCATTCGATCTGCCGCGCGCCGCCTTTGACGCCGGCGAGCGAATTGGCAACCGCGAGGCCGAGATCATTATGGCAATGGACGGAGAAGATCGCTTTGTCGGAATTCGGCACACGGTTGCGCACCGCTTCGAACAGCGCCTGATATTCTTCCGGCACCGTATAGCCGACGGTATCGGGAATATTGATTGTCGTCGCGCCGGCCTTGATCGCGAGTTCGACGCAGCGGCAGAGGAAGTCGAGTTCGGTTCTGGTGCCATCTTCCGCCGACCATTCGACATCGGCCACATGATTGCGGGCGCGAGTGACGCTCGCGGTGATCATCTCCAGCACTTCAGACGGCTCCTTCTGGAGCTTGTACTTCATGTGCAGGGGCGAGGTGGAAATGAAGGTATGGATGCGCGGCTTGACCGCCTTGCGCACCGCTTCGGCGCAGCGGTCGATGTCCTTTGCGGCAGAGCGGGCAAGCCCGGCTACGGTCGCTCGCTTCACTACGCGGGCGACCTCGGAGACCGCCTCGAAATCGCCGTCCGAGGCGATCGGGAAGCCGGCTTCGATGATATCGACGCCCATCTGGTCAAGGAGTTCGGCGACAGCGAGCTTTTCCTCGAGCGTCATCGAGGCGCCGGGCGATTGCTCGCCGTCGCGCAAGGTCGTGTCGAAAATGAAGACGCGTTCGCTATTGGCGATGATTTCGCCGCTGTGACTGTTTTGATCCGTCATGGTTCTGTTCCGGCTGTGTCATGGTCGTTCCTGGCTCGCGATCCCCTGAGCGCCCAGGCAAAGCCCGGCCGGCCCTCAGGGGCGGATAAGGAGCAGAAGACCCGACGCAAGAGGAAGGCGCGGCCGCAAGCCGGCCGCCGCGGGTGCGAAACCCGTCAGCGCGCCTTGAAGCGCTTGCCTGTCTGCCGGCCGAAAAGCCACGGAAACCTCAGATTCAAAGAGATCTTTGGAATAATTAAACGATAGGGCCGGCCAGGGCAAGGGGCAGGTTGGCGGGTCTGCCCCATACCCAACGGTGGGCTTGAGACTATGGCGCCGTCGCCGACAGCTCTAAAAATGTGGCGATGCCGGCAGGAATTTGAACGGTTCGGCTGCCTTAAACTGGTCGGCGACCTCGCCGGAGAAGATTTCGCCATTCTGGATGGTGAGCTTCTTGACCGGCGCGCCGGCTTTAAGATCGAGTTTCGCCATACTGACCCAAAACGTGTTCGGCCTTGTGGCAGAGTCGAAATAATAAACTAAATGTTTTTGATCCGATACCGTTCGCCAAAGCGTCGAGGCGATATTGGGGTGGTCAGGATCCGTCGTGAGACCCAAGGGCACACTGACGGCCCGTTGCAGGCTCATGACTTCTGCCACGGCTTGATAGGTGAAGGATTTATCCGGAACGCTTTTGATGAAATGCGGATCGGCCTGCTTCGGGATCGCGCTGAGGAGGAAGGATGCGCGCACGAACCGGTCGGCGGCGCGGCTGGTACCGGGCAGGAAAACCGTGCCGCCTATGCTCTTCCAATAGGCGTTCAGTGCCAGCTGCTGATCATAGGTCGGGGAGTTCGTCATCACGCTATATTGCTTGCCGTGATGGATGACGAGCTTGCCGTTCACATATTCGAAAATCGCGGAATCGCCGGAGGAATCGGATATGGCCAGATGCAGGACGGCTTGCGCGCCGTTGGGCATGCTTGGCGCCAATATGTTGAAAGGCTGCTTCGCCAATGCCTCGACCGCTTCGTCGACATTGGCATAGTTGTCCAACGCATATTGGCCCCAGGCAGCAATAGAGAGATAGGGCTTACTCTCATCCGGCTTTCCATAATCCGATTCCGCGAGGTAAAGGAGATTGGCAACCAAGCCCTTCTCGTTCATGCCGTCGCCGGTGCCGATCTCATAGCTTGACGTGATGACGCTGCCATATTTGGACGTCCAATGAATCGATTTGGGACCGGCGGCGCCATCGCGTTTCATGCCGGCCGGGAACGCCCATAGATTGGAAGACATGTCCTCTTCCCAATCCATATTGCGCCCGGTGAGGACAGTGTTATCGGCCCCGACGTAAAGTGTCCGCGTGCAGGCGATGGCGGCGCCAGCGGCGGGCGCTGTGAACAGGGCTGAAAGGGCTAAAGCGATAAGCTTCGAAGGACGTTGCTTCATAGCAGGCTCCTATTGAGGTGGCGGGTTCCGCGGCTCAGCTCGATACCCAGCCCAGAACGCCTCAGCTTGTTCGGCCTATGCCCTTCTGTATTTCAATCGCCTTTGCAATTTGGTTCAGATCTGATTGAGTTTCGTCTGCATGTCATAACGATGTAACGCGAAGCAACAAAGCTCGCGGCCGATGGAACCGCAATGCGGACGCCGAGCACTCAAAGCGGGAGTTTAAGGCGCTTCCGGCGCACCAAAATATTTGTCGCCGGCGATCGATGGCAGTTTCACGACGACGGTCACGACATCGGTCACAGCGCGAAAATCCGTCGTATCGCCGGGCTCGACCATGACGATTGAGCCGGCGCCCCATTCCTGGCCGAACATCGATGCGGTGCCGGAGACGATCGCCGTCAGCTCATGCGCGATCTTATGATGATGCGCCGCCTCATAATCGCCGGCGGCGTAATGTTTGATCGCGACTTCGCAATGCGGCGTGTCGACGACCGTCGGCGTGAAGGCGCCGACGAACCATCCCTTGGTCATGTCGTCGAGGCGATAATGCTTCATGCCGGCTCCCGGTCGTCGGCATATTCCAGCGCATTGACCTGGCGCTGCGATTTGAGCGGGCAATATTGATCCTGCGCGAGTTCGAGCGCCGCGATCTTCTTCTGCTTCAGGATCATCTGATTGAGCGCCGGGCAGATATAAAAACGGCTTTGCACATGCGCGTCCTTCACGATCATGTCTTGAATGGCGTCGAAAAAATCGGCGGCTCTCGCAAACCAATAGAAGCCGGCGTTGGCATTGCGGCTGATCGGTCGCTTTTCGGCGCTTTCGACGACAAAGCCCTCGGGATCGATCCGCACATAGGAATAGCTCGGATGCAGCGAATGGAAGGTGAGAATGCCCGCATCCGCGCCGCGTTCGCGAAAACCGCGCACGACCTCTTCTAAATCGACATGGATATGATCGGTCGCGTTGGCGACGATCAACTCGTCGTTCGGGTCGATCGCGCCCATGGCGAGAAGCGCGGTGCAGGCGGCGCCCGCCGTCGTCTGGCGCACGCCTATGACGGCTGCATCGGCCGCGACCTGATGCACGATATCGGTCAAGAAATAGGCGTCGATATCGGCCTGCCGAAACATGAAGATGAAGCGCGCGTCCCCCGCCGCCGCGAGCGCCTGCACCTGGCGTTCGATCAGAAGCGTGCCGTCGACTTCGGACAGCCAGGTCGGATAGGCGGAATCAGCCGAATTAGGCGGCTCGGCCGCCGCTAAGATGAGTATGTGCATCGGGAGCGACCTTGATTGCCGAAAGCTTGCGATCGACGTTGGAGATATTCACTTCATTGACATCGCGCACGACGAGGACATGGGCACCGGAGGCGCGCGCCGCCTGAATGCCGTTTTCATTGTCTTCGAGGATCAGCGTTTCTTCAGGGGCGACGCCAAGTAGCGCCATCGCCGTCTGATAGATCTCAGGATCGGGCTTGGCTTTGCTCACATCCTGGTTCGACAGCATGATGTCGAGATAGTCGCGCAGATGCGCGCGCTCCATCATCGCGATGACGGTCTGGCGGATCGAGTTCGATGCGACGCCGGTCTTCAAGCCACGCATCTTGAGCGTCGACAATAAAAACTCATGCGCGAAGGTCGGCTTGCAGCGGACATTCACGATTTCCATCGTATAGACCTGCTTCAGCTCGTTGATGAAAGAATGCAGTTCGCGCGGCAGGCCTTGCGTGATCGAAAGCATCTCCAGCTTCTTCTTCGTCGGCAGGCCGTCGAAGGCGGTGAGATGATCCGAACGGCTGATCTCCATGCCGAAGAGGCTCAGCGCGCGGTTGAGCGCCGCATAATGCCATTCCTTGGCATCGATCAGCACCCCGTCCATGTCGAAGATCACGGCTTTGATCATTGGAAATACTCTCTGGCCGCATCGGGCCGATCGGTGCAGAGGCTGAGATTTTTGTGCGGCCCCATCGCCTTCAGCATGTGCCACAGCGCTGCGGGCTCGCGGCCGTGCAGCTCTTCGGAGACGACGCAGACGGCTTTGCCGCGCGCAAGATGATCGGCGATGTGCTGCGCGCCGAACCAGAGCGCGTTGAAGGAATCGAGCCAGACGCCTTTGGCGTCGTCATAGAGAATGGGGTCGGGTTCGACGTCGCTGTGGCGCGTATAATAGGGAAGCCCGGCACGCATGTAGCGCACGGTCTCCGGCGCCGACATGTCGAAAGCGAACCAGTCTATGGCGCGGCCGTCGAAGGCTTGCGCCAGCGCCGTGCAAAGACCGTCCGCCTTGACGTTCACGGCCAGCGGCAGGCCGCTGCCGTCGAACATGTCGAGAAGATCGGCCCAGCGCATGGCTGCGCCCGACGGCGGATCATGCGAGACGACGAGATCGCCCAGAGCGTCGCGCACATCGGTTTCCGTGCCGAAGCCGGCCGAGAGCGTCGCGGCGAAGGCGGCGCGCGCGTTCTTTTCCGCTTCTGCCCGCCAAAATCCGCGATGGCTCAAAATATTCATCGCACGACCGCCGTCGCGCGTTCGGCGATCGGCCCGCTGAGGAAGAGATTGAGATCGGCCGGCGTGCCGAGCCCATACATGCCGGCGACATCGCTGCCGATGTTGCAGATGGCGATCTTTGCGCCGTCGGCGATCATCTCATTGTAGACGGGCGCCACATAGAACTCGTTGTTCACGCGTTTTTCGGCAGCGATCATGCGGTCGGCGCCGCGCACGAAATCGCTGGCTTTGGCGAAATTATAGATGCCGACGGTCGCCTCGTCGGAGATCGGCTGCTTTTCGGCAACGCGCGTGACGAGACGCCGGTCGTCGAGACCGACGAAGGACCATTTCGGATCACGCGCGGTCATCGTCATGATGAGACCGTCGAAGCCTTGATCCTGGATTGCCAGATACTCGTCGATGTTGGTGTCGACATATTGATCGCTGTTGGCGATCATCAGCGGCCCGTCGCCGAGGAACTGGCGCGCCTGCAGAACCGTGCAGGCGGCGCCTTCCGTCACGCGATCGAGTGCGACGATCTCGCAGCCCGGCGCCCAGGCGGCGAAACGCGGCTCGAGCTCATAGGCGTGCAAATGCTCGCGGCGGCAGATGAAGATGAAGCGATGCGGGCGCGACGGCCGCAGATTGGCGATGACAAGCTGGATCATCGGCACGCCGAGGATGGGGATGAGCGGCTTCGGCGTCGTATAGCCGGCGTCGGCGAAACGGCTTCCAAGACCCGCCATGGGCACGACGATCGTCAGCGGTTTGGAGTTGATCGCCATCCGCATCTTTCCGGGCGCATGGGATGCGGCAATGGCTTTGAAAATGCCGCCTCGCGCAATGATAAAATCCCGTGAAAACTAGCGGGCGAAGCTTTCCTCAAGCTGGCAGCCGCCGAGCCTAGAGCATCGTGCGCAAAAGTGTGTGCGGTTTTGCGCTTAAAACGATGCTCAATATTTGAATCTAGAGCATCTTACCCGCCTTCAAGTGATTCCACTTGAGGGCGGGACGCTCTAGGCCGAGATGCGCGCAGCTTCGTGTTGCGCAGGATCCTGCGTCATGCCGATGCGGCCGGAGATGAGATCCTTCATCCGGTCTTGAAAGGCCTGATGAAGGCGGGCGAGCGTCGCGCCCTTGTCGCTTTCCCATTCGGCGCGCAGCGCCGCGAAGGACTGCGCGCTTTCCTTGAGGTGCGGAAATTTCGCGGCCGCCAAGCGCGCCGGAAATTCGATCCCCTCAACCTCTTCGTCGAAGATGTCAAAAGCACCCAGCATGTTTTCGAGCGACAAGGCCATGATCTCAGGGCGCCCGTCGATCGTCATTTCAAGCGCGACATCGATGCCATTCGTCCGCAGATAGGCAATGAACAGCGCCTGCTCGGGACAGAGACGCGGCAGCGAATAGTTGAGGTCGGCTAAGAAGATGTCGTCCCAGCAAAAGGCCGGCATGGACCAGAGCCGCCGTAGGTCGGCGATCATGCCATATTGCACCATGTCGCAAGGATGGAAGGGACGCAGATAGCTGTCGATCCGGCCAGTGCCGATGGCGGCGCCCCAAATGCGATTTTCAAGCGAGAGATGTGGTGCCGCGGGCGACAGCTCTTTCTGTAGAATAGCATCCGAATGAAAAAGGATGTCGTTGCGCGTCTTGATGCAGAAGGGCCGGCTCGCGAGCGCCAGCCCCTTGGCGGTCGAGCGCAGCATGCGATTGATGTTGCTTGGCCGTTGGCGCGGATGTTCGAGCGCGCCGGGATCGCGGTTGAGCAGGATCGCATCCGCGTCCAAGCCGGACAGATCACTGCCGATCCAGGTCGAGATGATGATTTCGGCTTGCGGGAAGGCGCTGCGCAGCGAGGCCAGCACATCGTCGATCGAGGGCGCCTCGGCGCTGCGCTGGCGCGTGCAGGGGCCCTGGACGACGATGGAGAGATCATGATCGCTGGCACAATGCGTCACAGGCGCGCTCCTTAGGCAGACTACGCCTATAGCCTGTGACTGTTGCGTGAAGCTTTTCGCAGGCTTTGGCCTGACTATTCCGCCGCTTGACCGAATCGCCCAAGCCATTTTCAGTGCCGGCGTCATCGTTGTTTTGGGGGGGCGGCCATGCGGGCTTTGAGATCTTGGTGCGGTCTTGGCGTTGCCGTGCTCTGGTTGTCCGGCTGCAATCAAGGAACGCCGGTCGCGAGCGTGCCGGCGCCGCAGCCGGCAGAGGCCGCGGCGCCCGCAGCCTTTGCCGATCTGCCGGCCGACGCGCCTTGCACTGAGAAGATCCAGCGCTTCCAGGCCGTGCTCGCGGACGATCGGACGACCGGCAATGTCGAGAAGCCAGTCTATGATCAGATCGAGACGGAGCTCAGCAAGGCGGCAAGCGCCTGTTCGGCCGGGCGTGGCCGCGAAGCGCTTGGCCTCGTGAAAGCCTCCGAGGAACGTCACGGCTATCACGTCTGACGGATCAGGCTTCGCTCGCCCAGACGTGGCGCATATAGGCCTGCACGAAGGCCGGTATCTGGTCTGTGAAATCATCGGCTGAAAAGATCGGCGCGAGGCGCGCTAGCTCCGGCCGCGTCTCCAGCTTTAGAAAATCATCGACTTTTGCGATGACATCGGCGGCGGACGCCTCGATCCGCATCATTTTCATGCAGGCGATATAAGCGCCGTGAAAGACGACGCTCCAGCCGGCGTCGTGCGTGACATCTGCGGCGCTGAGGCCCGTCTCTTCCTTCAGCTCGCGCCAGACACTGCCCTCGAGATCGACATGGCCGTCCTTCAGATCGCCGAGGTCAGGCGTTCCGGCTGGGAAATAGATGCGTCCGGCAGCAGCCGTATGCGGGCCCATCTCGCCGAGCAGAAAGGCGCCGTCGGCCGTGTGCAGCGCCGCCATGGCGAAGACATTGGCGACCGAGAGATCCGGAAAGCCGAAATCGCGCCAGGCGACGAAGGCCTTATAGTCGGCGGCGAAACAGGTCCCCTCGAGCCGGCCCGCATCGGCTTGCGCCGGTTGATGCATGAGCAGCACGCGGCCGTTGAAGAGATGCGGATTTTGCGCGACGCGCTTGGCCCAATGCGCATCGATGTCGGCGGCGCGATCACGCGCGAAAGGCCAGACGGCATCGTCGCGAAATCGATAATTGATTGAAGCGATGGTTTCGATCCGCGTCGGCGTATCGCTCATAGATTTTGTGTCATAGATCGAGCGTGCCTTCGGCGACGATCACCGCGGCGCCGCCGATCGCCGCTTCGACAAGGACGGATTGGACGACGTCGAGGGTCAGCGTGATGAGGCTCGGGCGGCCCATCTTATAGCCTTGCTCGATGGCAAGCGCATGGCTGCCGTCGGGCACTTTCTCAAACGCCATGATGACGCCGGCAAAGCCCGCGGCGGCCGAGCCGGTCGCCGGATCTTCGCTCACGCCGAAACCCGGCGCGAACATGCGGGCATGGAAGTCATGCTCGGCCGCTTCGGTCTCGCGCGTATAGGCATAGACCGGCATGCCCGGGCCGAAGGCCCCTTCGAAAAGATCGAGGCGCGGCTTTGCCTGCGCGATGGCGGCGCGATTGGCGATCGGTACATAGGTGAAAGGGATGCCGGCCGAATAGGCGACCGGCACATGTCTGTCGAACCCGATTGCGTCGGGTGCGAGTCCGAGCGCTGCCGCAATGCGATCCTTGTCGGGGCCCGGCGCGACGCGCGACGGCAATTTAGGCAAAGTGAAATAAGCGCGCCGCGCGTGGCCGGCGCGATGGCTCACAGTGCAAGTGATCGTGCCGATCGGCTCTTCGAGTACGACGCGGAGATCTTGCGCCCGCAACAGGCTCGCCGCGCGCAATTCGGCGACGAGGATCGCGCCGCCGACGGTCGGATGGCCGGCAAAGGGCAGTTCCTTTTGCGGCGTGAAGATGCGCAGCGCCGCCGTGTTCACCGGATCGCTTGGCGAGAAGATGAAAATCGTCTCGGACAGGTTGAACTCGCCGGCGATCTTCTGCATCGCCTCACTGTCGAGCCCATCGCAATCGATGACCGCCGCAAGTGGATTGCCGCCGAGCGCCTGATCGGTGAAGACGTCCAGGACATAATATTTGCGGCGCAAGCGAAGCTCCGGGGCGGGAACAGGCGTCACCCCTCCTTGCCCTTGTCCGGATGGATGCGTCAAGCGGCGAGACTTGTTTCTTGCGGGCGCCGCGCCTATTGCTTCACTCGGAATCATGTCAAAATCCATAAAAATTTTGTAGATTTTTGGCAGATCGTGGATCTGAGGTTTTGACGATGAATGCACCAGGCAAAGTCAGGGTTGAGAACGTCAGCATCGATGAATTGAAGCAGGGCCTCGCCGATGGCTCGATCCTGCTCGTCGATGTGCGCGAGCCAAATGAATATGCGATCGGCCGGATTCCCGGTTCGATCCTCAACCCCCTGCAAAAATTCGACCCCGCGGCGATCCCGAAAGTCGATGGCAAGCGGGTGGTTCTGTCCTGCCGCGCCGGTGGCCGTTCGCTGAAGGCGCTCGAGCTCGCGCAGGCTGCGGGTCGCACCGATGTCGTGGCGCATTATCCCGGCGGCATGAACGGCTGGCAGGCCGCGGGCGAGCCGGTCGAAGTCTAAGCCGTCGGATCGTCTCCGCTACATAATTATGACGAGCGGCCAGCCCCTGATTTGGGGGTTGAGCCTGCATGCGTTTTAAGCTCCAAGGTTGCTTGCCATCGCTGCATTTTAACCTATGCTTCGCTTTGCCAATTAGCTTGATCGATTGGAGTTTCGTTATGAAAATTGCGTTGAGTGCTTTTGCCGTTGCCGCCTCTTTGTTCGTCATTGCAGCTTCGCCGGCCGAGGCCTGGTATTGTTCGGCGCGCGGCACAACCGGTGCCACCGGCTGGGGTAGGGCTGCGTCGCTTGGCTATGCAAAGACGATTGCCTTGCGCGAATGCGCGGTGCGGACGCGGCGCGGTGCCACCTGCTACATCATGTATTGCCGCTGAGTCAGCGCGACAGACGACGTACGACGCCCGCGTCAACTGCATTGCATCGCGAGCTCGGCGCATTCGAAGCGCTGAGCCGCGAAACTTTCATCTTCGATCATAAAATATACAAGGCCGCCGGGTCCCCAGCCGTGGCTATCCGTGCCGTCGTGGTATTCGCCGAGCTGCAACAAGAGGCGATGAGAACTCTCGACTACCAGTTCAACTTCATCATCTTGTGCACGTCCGCGCCAGCTTCGGTGAGCAATATTGCCTGGCCAGCCATATTGGATCAGGTCCGGCCAGCCGAATAATTTACTGATGTCATACCAGCAACTCATCAGCTTGGAGATCTCGCGCATCTCTGAAAGCGGGACCTTCGAAGGGACTGCGGCAAGTTCCACGCGAAGGTCGATATAGGCGGACCATTCAGCCTCGGAAAATTTGAGGACTGTGACGGCCTGCTCATAGGGATGCGGCAACTCATAGCTTTCGTAGACGCTAATGCCGCAGGACATCAGGGGTTCGAAATTCTCCAGCGGCACGTCGGCACAACCAAGTTCATTTGTATAGGAAAAATAAAAGACGGCGCTGCTGTAGGTCGGGCTGCAGCCGTTGACGTCGTCATGATCGCCGAAGAAACTCAAAAGCCCGGTGGACGGCAGTTCCGGGCAGTCGATCTTCGATCTGATCTCGGAACAATTGATCTGCGCGAGAAACAACAGCGGTTCATCGTCCTGCACAGGCCATTCGAAATTCGCTGGAACGGCAGGCAGCCCACCGAACCGCGACTCGCGAAAATCGCCTATGGCACGGCGCGGCCACAGCCGGATAGACCGTCGTGCCAAGCCGAGAAGCGCGTCACTTCGTTTCGGCATTTTTAAGCCGACGATCTGTTTCAAGGCCTGCAAACTCACGCCCTTGGGCGCCGGCGCAAAAGGCGTCGAGCGAAGCAACGGCGGAGCCCGCCGCGTCATGGAAGCTTCCCATTGCTTGCTCGCGAGAAACTTCCGGGCTCTGTCGCCCATAGAATCGGTACGCAGCCCGAGCCGCTGCAAGGTGGCATCTGACTCTTCGGAACAAAGTCCTTTGAATTTGCAATGAGTGGCGACCGTATATGCGAGGTCCGCGTCGGTGCCATCAAGGAGGGTGCAGAGAGCTTGTGGACCGCTCTCCGCCGCATCGATTGCGGCGAAGATGGCAGCTTGGTGCCTGTACAGGCGATTGATACGGCCGACGTGATCGGTCGCCGCGATTTGGCGTTTGGTTTCGATTAAATCGGCGACGAGCGCTCCGATCGGTTTCTCTTTTTCCGCCATTGCTACCCCCCAACCAGCAATGGGCACTATAATGTTCGTTATTTGTTCTCATCGCAAGCGAATAGTTGACAGAGCCGGCGCCGCTGGTTGGCGGCGCCGAAATCGCAGCCGTTAGGTTTCCGCCTTTGGCGCTGCGGCCGCGGCCTTGGGCGGCGGGGCGAAGCTCGCCGGATCGGGCGCGACATAGGGCTCGTAGAGGAAGTCGCGGTTCGCCGAATTATAGAGCGGGCCGCCCTGGCGCAGCGACGGGTCGGTCTCGCGCGCCGCAGCGATCGATTTCCAATTGGTCGGCGGTTTCGGCCAGGTCGACAGAAGCTCCTGGCCCTGGCCGCTGTAATAGAGCGCGACGAAGGGGTAGATCGTGTTCTGCACCTGCTGCTGGCTCTTTTGGAAGAGCTGGCCCGAGATGACGCCCGGCCGCGCCATGCGCTCCGCCAGCCGATTTTCATGATAGGCAGTGACGAATCCCGGTAAAATCTCGAGCGGCACCGAGAGCAGCGAAATGATGATGCTCTGCTGATCGAGCGGCACTTCCGGGCCGGGTCCGGTGAATTTGTCCGACACCTTCTCGAAGAAGGTCGTCATGATTGTTTGCTGATCCACGCCCTCGCCGAGCTTGAGCATCTCGGTCGCATTGCGCACGCCGAAACGTTCGGCGAAGCGATGCCGGACGGCCTCCACGTCATCGACGTCGAAGACGGTCATAAAGAAATTGACCGGACGCGTATCGATCTGATCCTTGGCGAGCGCATAGCGGCGGCCGCCCGTGATTCCGGGAACTTCTTGAATCAAAGGGACGAAGCTCTCGTACCATTTGTGGTACTCCGCATCTTTTTTAGCCGGCGGATCGGTCAAGGCGATAAAAGTCCCCTCGGCCATAACGTATTCTCCTCGCTCGTCTTTTTGCGCCGGCAGGTCCGAGCCGGTGCGGCACAGATCACGATGCGTTTAGGCCGACCGCGCCGAAACGCATGTAACGTGATCGATTTTAAAGTTCAGAGCGGGATTTTGCGCGAAAAACCGCAGAGCACTTTTTCGCATCCCGCCGGTGCCGGTCCCTGCAAATAAAATACCGGGACCGGCACAAAGCCGCTCAGCGCTCTCTGAGTGCAACCCAAAACCGCCGCTTGTCAGACCGCCGCAGGACATCGAGCGGGATGGTGCGGCCGATCTTTTCGGCATCGAGGAGCCGCACGAGATCGTCGGCGCCAGTGACCTGAGCGCCATCGACGGCGAGCAATATGTCGCCGGTCAACAGGCCGGCTTCGTCGGCCGGGCCCCCGGCTTCGACCGCGGTGAGCGTTGCGCCCGTCGCCTGGGTCAGGCCGAGACGCAGCGCGATTCTGCGCGGCAGACCGATGGTGCCGGCGCCGACGCCGAGATAGGCGCGCCGCACCCGGCCGTGGCGGATGATCTCGCCGAGCACGAAGCGCGCGGTGTTCGCCGCGACGGCGAAACAGATGCCCTGCGCGCCGGCGATCATCGCCGTGTTGATGCCGATGACTTCGGCGCGCGACGAGACGAGCGGGCCGCCGCTGTTGCCGGGGTTCAGCGCCGCGTCGGTCTGGATGACGTCATCGATCAGGCGGCCCGATTTCGAGCGCAGCGACCGGCCGAGCGCCGAGACCACGCCAGCGGTCACCGTCGCATCGAAGCCGAGCGGATTGCCGATCGCGATGGCGATCTCGCCGCGTTTCAGCTGCTTCGAATCGCCAAGCCGCGCATGCGGCAAGGTCGCATTGTCGTCGACGCGCAGCAGCGCGAGATCGGTATCGGGGTCATCGCCCAGCACGCGCGCGGCAAGCGTGCGGCCATCGAGCGTCGTGACCTCGGCACGCTTGGCCCCTTGCACGACATGGCTGTTCGTCAAGATGAGGCCGTCGGGCGAGACGATGACGCCGGAGCCCGAACCGGCGCGGCGACCGTCGGCATGGCGGATGTCGATCCGCACCACGCTCGGGCTGACGGCCTCGACGACGTCGGCGACGGTCTTCGAATAGACGTCGAGCAGCGCCGCATCGGACACGCTTGCGGAGCCCGAAACGTCTTCGGGCGTCGGGTCGGGGGTGGCCTCGATGCGGTCATCGAGGAGGAAGATTGGAGAGTGATCATACATAAACGTCTGTGCCTCCGAGCAGGCGCAATGGCCATGCTCGCAGATGGAATGGGCGAGTGGTTCCGGAGGATGGCTCACCCTTGGGGGTTGAAACTGATATGGGTGGGATCGACGGAAAGTGTAAGAGCGGCCAAGCCGGGAGGCCGTAGGCCGGGACGCGCCGCTCGCCAAGATCACGCATCGGTGAGGCGACGGTCTTCCGGTCATTGGCTATCGAAGCCGAGCCTTAGACGAAGACCTATCGGAAGGGTTTGAGACATGGACCAGCAGCTTTGGACGACGCGGCTCTTGAGCGTGCTGCGGATCATGACGGCGCTCGTCTTCTTCGAGCATGGGACCGCGAAGATCTTCAATATTCCGCCGTCTCCTTATCCGCCCTTGCATGGCTTCGCGACGATGATGGGCGCGAGCGCCATTCTCGAAACGATTGGCGGTCTCTTGTTGCTGCTCGGTCTCTTCACGCGCCCCGTCGCATTCATTCTCTGCGGCGAGATGGCGCTCGCCTATTTTCTGGTGCACGCGCCGAAAAGCTTTTTCCCGATCCTGAACGGCGGCGACAGTGCGATCCAATTCTGCTTCGTCTTCCTCTATCTCGTCTTCGCCGGTCCGGGCCCCTGGAGCCTCGACGCGCTTCGCATGTCCCGGAAAAGTTGATCGATTTTTCCGAAGAAGGGCATGCCCAACTTCGATCCTAGGAGATCGGCACGGGCATAAGCGCATGAAGCCAGCTTGATTTTATGGTGCCGCCGCGCAGACTGAGGCGGCGCTTGATTCGCCCTGTCTCCGATCGACACGGATACCGATGAACATCACTCCGCCCGAAGGTCTCAGCGAAGACGATTATGAGGCGATCGAAGCGGCGGTCCTTGAGACCGTGCGTGGTCGCTGGTTTCTCGCTGAATATGCGCGGCGCAGCCGCGTTGACGAAATGCGCCAGCTGCTCGATGCGGTCGGCCGGCTTGAGCAGGTCGTCGTCGAGCAGCGGACGCTGCCGGCCGATCCAGCGATCAGGCTTCTCGTTCAGCGCCTCAAGGAAGTCTCCGCGCATCTCGACGGTCTCGCTGGCGAAATGCGGGCGCATGGCAGCGATGCCGATTTCTGCGCCCGGCTGGAGGCCCAGGCCCGCGCTGTCGGCGGTCTCTTGCGCTTGAACGGTTCGGCGCCGCCCGCGGCGGTCGCGCCCGTCACTGCCGCCCCTGTTGCCACGGCTCCCATTGCTCCGATCGAAGCGCCGCCGCTCGCGCCGGCCTTACCGGAGCCTGCGCCGATGGCGCCTGAACCGGTCCCGAAACCCGCCGTCGCGGCCGCGCCGCCGCAGGGCCTGAGCCGGGACGAGATCCGCCGTGCCACGCTTGCCCGGATCGATGCGATGTCGCTTGCCGAGAAGTTTGCGCTTTTCAATTAATCTCCGCGAAATCAACCGTAATTTTCAACGGCCCTTCACATTCGTTCGATATTTCAAACAAATTCGTATATTATAGCGCTCGCAACGACGGCGGACGCAGCGGGATTGTTTCATGGGTATCGAAGGCCGCGAAAAGGTCAGGGTGTTGGAGGCTGGCGCGCTCGCTGTCTCCGGTCAACTCGGCAAGACGGTCCAGCGCCTGCGCAAGGCCTATAATCTGTCGCTCTCCGAGCTTTCCGAGCAGTCCGGCGTCGCCAAATCGATCATCAGCCAGATCGAGCGCAACGAGACCAATCCGACCCTCTCCACGATCTGGCGGCTTGCCCAGGCTCTCGATGTCTCGATCGAGCGGGTGTTGCAGGTTAGCGAGGACGAGCCTTTCCTCGAAAAATCCTCGAAGGGCGATACGCCGATTCTCGTCTCCGACGACGGCAAATGCCGCCTGTCGATCATCGGCTGGATCAAGACCGTCGAATGGCTGCAATGGTACGGTTTTTCCGCGGAGCCGGGCGGAGTGCTCGAATCTGATCCGCATCAGCGTGGCTCGGTCGAATGTCTCTCGGTCACCGAGGGCGAGTTGCAGGTCGAGGTCGCGGGCACGATCGAAGTGGCGCGGGCGGGCGAGACCTTGCGCTATCGCTGCGACCGGCCGCATGTAATCCGCAATGTCTCGCAAGAGCCAGCGGCGGCGATGATGGTCTGCATTCTGAAAGCCGCGGTGATGGACTAGGGCTTATGTTGCTGCGGGGCGGCCTCGGCCGTCTGGGTGACGACATGGCCACCGCAATGCGGACAGATGACAAAGGGTGCGGCGCCCGCCTCGTGCTCCTTTGATTTGTGATGATGCGCTCGCTCGCGCCGCAGTCTCAGCTGGTTGATATAGCTGACCGTAATCAGGCCTGAGAACAGGGCCAGAGTGCCGATGCCGACCACCGAAATAATGCCCCCGAGAACCCGTCCGGCAAAAGTGACGGGGACCATGTCGCCATAGCCGACGGTGGTGATCGTTTCGATCGCCCACCACATGCCGGCCGGAATCGAGCTGAAGATATTCGGCTGTTCGCGGCCTTCGAGCATATACATGAGGGCGCCGCTGATGGTCAGTGTGAGGCAGATGGCGAAGATGAGCGCCATGATCGCGGAGGCTTCCTCGCGCAGCACCGCCCAGAGCAGGCCGAAGGCGCTCGAACGGCGGGTGAGTTTGACCATCCGCAAAAGCCGCAGCAGGCGCAGCACGCGCAGATCGGCGGCGCCGAGGAAGCCCAATATGGCCGGGAGCACTGCGATCAGATCGATGACGGCGAAAAATCCGACCATATAGCGAAGCCGGCCCCACAGCGGCTGCCGGTACTGGCCGTTGCTGAGATCGACGCAGGTCCAGACCCGCAGAACGTATTCGGCCGCGAAGACCGCTGTCGCGACATGTTCGATGACTTCGAAGGACGCCGAAAAGCGCGGCCGGATCTGCTCGACGGATTCGAGAATGACGGCGCCGATGTTGACGATGATGAGAATTCCGAGCGCCGTATTGAACAGGCGCGCCGCCGGGCTTTGCGGCAGGTCGTCGTCAAACAGCGTGCTCAGCCGACTGCGAAGGGAGCTGTCCTTGCGAGGGGAGCTTTCCTGGCTCACGGCGGGTCGCGTCTCCTGGGTTCGGCCACGCGACCTTAAGCGGCGCGCGTGAAACAATTTAGACTGCTATTCCTTAGCATTTGCTAGTGGCCGCGGAGAATGGCGAGCGGCTGTGCGGCACGGATGGTGAGATGACTGAGACCGGCGCGGCGCAGCGGATCGAACAGGCGACTTTCTGGCGTCTATCCGCGTTGAGCGCCGCTTTGTTTCTGCCCTATGGGCTGCATCTTCCCTATTTTCCCGTCTGGCTCGCGGCGCGTGGGCTCACCGATTCCGAAATCGCCGCGACACTCGCCACGCCCTTGATCCTGCGCGTGCTGCTAATGCCGGTCATCGCCTTTATCGCCGACCGGCGCGGCATTGCCGCGACGCTTGCCTTTTGTGCCTGCACAATGGCGTTTGGCTACTTCGGCCTTGGCTTCGCACCGAGCGTTCTGCTGGTGTTTTTGGGTTCCGTCCTCGTCATCATAGCGCAAGGCAGCATGCCGGCGCTCGCCGATGCGCTGGCGCTCGCCGAGATGCGGCGCCTGCAAAAGGCCGGGCAGCACCGCATCCAATATGGCCGGATCCGGGTCGGCGCCTCGCTGAGCACCCTCTTCATGATGCTGCTGTCGGGGGCGATCGTCGCCGGATTTCCAGGCCCTCGAATCATTTTCGCTTTGGCGCTGCTCGCGGTCGTGCCGGCTGTCGCGGCGCTCGCCATGGCGCGGCGGACGCGCAAGCTGCGGTTTCATCACGCGGTCGAAACGGGTCTCACCGAAAATCCGCGCGCTTTGGCTTTGGCGATCGTGGTCATTTGCGCGGCGGCGCTGGCCCAGGCGAGCCATGCCGAAATCTATGCCTTCGGCACGCTGCAATGGAAGCTCGCGGGCTTTGCGCCGCAAACGATCAGCCTCGCCTGGGCGCTCGGCGTAACGGCGGAATGCCTTTTGTTCATTTTCGGCGGACGCCATATCAAAAGCGTCCATCACGCGCTGCGGCTTTTGCTGCTGGGCGCGGGCGGCGGCGTGCTGCGCTGGCTCGCTATGAGCTTCAATCCCGGCGCCGGCATTGTGCTCTGCCTGCAGCTGATGCATGCCTTGAGTTTCGCGGCGACCTATATGGGATCGGTGCTGGTGCTCGGCTGGCTGGCGGGGCCCAGCCACCGCGCCCGCATGCAGGGCTGGTCCTCGACCGCGATGGCGCTCTCCATGGCGCTGGCGACGATCGCCTGCGGGCGGCTCACCCACCTCTATGGCGCGCGCGCCTATCTCGCGATGGCGGCGCTGTCGCTTGCGGGTTGCGCGCTGACGCTGATTGCGCTGCGGCTGCGCCGGCATCTCGGCGAAGCTCGATAGAGGGATGCTACGGAGCTGTCATTGACGTGAGGCATGATAGAAAGGTCATCACGTCAAAGGAGGAAGAAACGCCATGGCTCTGACCCGCGAAGAGGTGACATCGGTTCTCGGCCCCGTCGATGAGATCTTGGCCGCGGAAGTGCTGGCGGCCGGCGCCTCGCTCGCGGAGCTGGAGCAGGCCTGGGCTTGGATCAATTCCGATGAGGCGCTGATCAACGACTACCGCCCGATGCCGACGGGCGTTGTCGCGCAGCTCATCGATATTCTGTCGACGCCGGATGACGAGCAATAGTCAGATCGTCTTGTCGGGCGCCTTGCCGCTTTGCGCGAAGTGCCGCAGCAGCCAGGCGATGCCGACGACGATGATCACGCCCGCCGCGCCGCAGCCCAGCTCGAAATATTCGCTATGCGCGAAGGCCACCGGGTCGAGAAGCCGCTCATCCGCGATCAGTTCGCCGCCGACATAGCCGAGCAGCGCCGCGCCCGCCCAGACAAGGATCGGAAAGCGCGAGAAAAGGCCGAGCAGCAGCGTCGAGCCGAAGATGATGAGCGGCACCGAAAGACCGAGGCCGAAGAGCACGAGCAGGATCGAGCCTTTCGCAGCGGCGGCGATCGCCATCACATTGTCGAGCGACATTACCGCGTCGGCGATGACGATGATGCGGATGACGGCGAAGATGGATTCGGCCGGCGCGACATCCTTCTCGTGATTTTGCTCCAGAACCAGCTTGATCGCGATCCATAACAAGAGCAGGCCGCCGACGAGCCGCACCAGCGGCAGCTGCAGAAGTTCGACGACGACGATTGTCAGCAGCGCCCGCAGGATGACCGCAGCGCCAGTGCCGAGCCCGATGCCCAGAAGGCGCTGCTTCTCCGGCAGATTGCGGCAGGCGAGCCCGATGACGATGGCATTATCGCCCGAGAGCACGATGTCGATCCAGATGATCTGCAGGACCGGCGTCAAAAGGGCGGGAAGATCGATGGTCACTTGAAGGTTCCTAAAGAGGCGTCTCAGCGAGACGCACGAGAAAGACGTATCAGACGCGCGGCGCGCGCCATATGGATGAGAGCAATTTCGGCTGCCGCGACGATATCAGCGAAGCCCGGCCGCGGATCGGACGCCTCATACTCCGCATGCGGCGAGCCAGGCGGCCTTGGATAGGGAATGTGGATGAAGCCGACGCCGCGGACGGGCGCGGTGAGGCAGTGATAGAGATTGGCGTTGCAGAGATAGTCGCCGGCATCGCGCGAGAGGACACCGACAATGCCGGCCTGCCGCCAGGCGACAATGGCCTCTTGGGCAGGCATGCGGGTTTTCATCTGGTGCGCAGCGCCTGACCGCAGTACGGCGGCTGGCGGACAGGCGCCCTGCGCGTCACGATGAAACATGTTCGCGCGGTTGCGGGCTTGCGTTTCGATGCTGAGAATCTTGCGTCGGCCTGCCAGCCCGAACATGAGGATCGCGTCGGGCTTGATGGTTTGGATGAGGTCGTCGAGCCGCGCTGCTAAACCGTCATAGATCACCGGCAGGGCGTGAAGCTCGAGCGCAATGCCGAAGCGTGCGAGCCGCGCGCGCCGCCGATCGAGAGCCGCGAGAAGCGCCAAAGTCGGATTTCGGCGCACGCCAGGGAAAGCTCCAAATCCGGTCACGAGAAGTCTGATCATTGCTGGCGGTCATCCCCCCCGACGCCGGCCTGCGGTGGGGACATCCTCTATCTGATCGAGACGCATTTGGCCCTTGCCCCGCGACGCTAAGCCAAGTTTGCGATGCCATTCAGAATTTAGAAAGCCTGATTTCGAAAAAACGCGCGGGTTCCTTGTCAATTTGGAACCTGCTCGCGCTTCGTAAACATCTGCTCCTTATCTCGTTCACTATGCGCTGTTGCGCCTGCGTGTCCCGTCGCTCGATCGGCGGGAGACGCAGCTCATTCGTTTTGAGATTGAGGCGGAGCGATCCGGCTCTGTATTTGAGTGGTGGACCCAAGATGCAGACGAACGCCAAGACCTATAAACTCGCCGAAGTGCTCGACATCAAGGCGACCGTGCCGCTCGCCGAAGGTCTTTTGGCGCGGCGCGGCGCTGAGCTGATGATCGATGCCTCGCAGGTCGAGCGGCTCGGCGCGCAATCGCTGCAGATCCTGCTCTCTGCGATCTCGACCTGGCAGGCCGACGGTCTGTCGATTGAATTTATCGAACCGTCTGAGCCCTTTCTGCAAAGCCTTGCGCTCTTCGGCATTGATCCGGAGCAGTTCCTGACGAGCAGCCATCACGTCGAGGCCTGAGGCCTCAACTGGCCTTACGTGTCGATGACGCAACCGCTGCTTCATTCTCGAAGTCGACTTCGACTTTCAGAGCTTCAAGGTCGCGCCCGACGGTGACGACCGCGAGCTTGCGGCCGGCCTTGACGAACATCGCGCTGAAGTCCTTGGCATCCACATCGCCGTCGATGCGGATGTCGTCCCATTTCTCCGCATGGCCGACGTAGCGGATCGACGTGTCGTAATGCTGGCTCCAGAAGAAGGGCACGGCATCGAAGCGCTCGCGCCGGCCGAGCATGTTTCGCGCTGCGACCTGACCCTGCCGCTCCGCGACGACCCAATGTTCGACGCGGATCCGCTCGCCGCTATTGGGATCTGGCCAGCGGGCGATATCGCCGGCCGCATAGATCCCTTTGATGCTCGTCTCCAAAAACTCATCGACCAGAAGCCCGCGGTCGATGTCGAGGCCGGCGCTTTCGGCGAGTGCCAGATTGGGCTTGACGCCGATGCCGACGATCACGAGATCGGCGGCGATCCTTTCGCCATTTTCGAGCACGACGGCCTCCGGTTCGATCGCGACCGGCTTCGTTTCGAGATGGAAGTTGACGCCGTGCCCTTTGTGGATCGACATGACCATCTCGCCGATCCGCTCGCCCATGATGCGCGCCATCGGAATCTTGTCCGGCGCGACGACATGCACGCTCTTGTCGCGCTGACGCAGTGATGCCGCGGCTTCGAGTCCGATGAAGCTCGCGCCGATGACGACGCAGCTCTTGGCTTCGGCCGCGCGCTCGATGATCATCTTCGAGTCGGCAAGGCTGCGCAGCAGATGCACATGCGGGAGATTGGCGCCGGGAATGTCGAGCGGCGACGGCGTCGCGCCTGTTGCAAGGAGCAGAGCGCCATAGCTCACGATCTTGCCGTCCGAGAGCTGCAGCTTGCGCTCGATCGGATCGATGCCTTGGACATAAGTCCCGAGCATCAGGTCGATATTCTTCTCTGCATAGAAATCGGGGCCATGCAGCGGCACCCAATCGTCCTGGGCTTTGCCGGCAAGAAAATCCTTCGACAGGGTAGGGCGGTCATAGGGTGCGCTGTCGTCGGCACTGATGATGGTCACGGGGCCGTCATAGCCTTCACGGCGCAAGGTCTCGGCCGCCATATTGCCGGCTGCGCCGCCGCCGATGATGACGATCGACTCCGGCAGTCCTGTCTGCGCGAGCTTTGCGGGCGCGGATTTGGGTAGCTTTTCGCCGACCTTGATGGTGCCGGCGCTTTCCGTGACCGTCCAGCAAACGAGATCCGATAACGCCGGGGCGCGCGACGCGACGCCGGTGTTCAGCTCGAAACAGGCGTGATGCCAGGGGCAGCGGACCGTGTCGTCGACGAGGAGCCCCTCGGCCAGAGGCGCGCCATAATGGCTGCAAGTGGCGCCGATCGCGTAGAGCTTACCGTTTTGGCGGACGATGAGGACGTCGTCTTCGCCGACATGGCCAGTGATCATGCCGCCTTCCGGCAGCTTCGAACTCGCCACACCGCGGCTCAGCTCCGGCTTTTCCTGTTCCTTCAGCTCAGTATTGCCCATCGTCGCCTCCTTTTGCGCTTCCTCGCTTCTGGAAGAAACAGCTGAGCGGCGGCTTGGTTGCGTGTGACCGCGATCAAGCTTCAGGGCGCGATCAGGACAGCGCGGAAATCGTTCACATTGGTCAGCGTGGGGCCGGTGATGACGCTGTCGCCCAAAGCGCTGAAGAAGCCGTGCCCGTCATTGGCCGCCAGCGCCTCTTGCGGCTTGATGCCTTTCGCCCAGGCACGCGCCAAAGTGTCGGGCGTGACAATGGCGCCGGCGATCTCTTCGGCCCCGTCGACGCCGTCCGTATCGCCGGCGAGCGCATAAACGCCGGCCTGGCCGTCGAGCGCGATGGCAAGCGACAACAGAAATTCAACATTGCGGCCGCCGCGGCCGTTGCCGCGCACCGTCACTGTCGTCTCGCCGCCGGAGAGCAGCACGCAGGGCGCCGTGAACGGTTCATTGCGCGTCGCGACCTGTTGTGCAATCGCCGCCATGACCTTGCCGACGTCGCGCGACTCGCCTTCGATCTTATCGCTGAGAATATAGGCGGGGATACCTTTCTCGCGGGCGACGGCCGCGGCCGCATCGAGCGCCATTTGCGGCGTCGTGATCATGCGGGCTTCGGAATTGGCGAGCAGCGGATCGCCGGGCTTCACGGATTCGCCGCGGCCGCTTTCGAGAATGGCGCGGATCGTCGGCGAGATCGAAATCTCATAGCGCTGGATGATTGCCAGCGCGTCGGCGCAGCTCGTCGGATCGGCGATCGTCGGGCCGGAGCCGATGTCGGCTGGATTGTCGCCCGGAATATCGGAGATCAGCAGCGTCACGAGATGCGCGGGATGGCAAGCGCGCGCCAAACGTCCGCCTTTGATGGCGGAGAGATGCCGGCGCACGCAGTTCATTTCGCTGATCGTGGCGCCGCATTTGAGGAGCGCCTGGCCGACCGCCTGCTCGTCGGCGAGATCGAGGCCTTCGAGCGGCAGCGGCAGCAGGGCCGAAGCTCCGCCCGAGATCAGGCAGATGACGAGATCGTCGGCGGTCAGATTTTTGACTCGCTCGAAGAGCTGCCGCGAGCCTTCGAGACCCGCCGCATCCGGAACCGGATGTGCTGCCTCGATGACATCGATCTTATTTGTCGGCACGCGATAGCCGTAGCGGGTGACGACGAGGCCGGAATAATCGCCCGGCCAGGCGGCTTCCACCGCGCGCGCCATGGCGGCCGCCGCCTTGCCGGCGCCGATCACGATCGTGCGGCCCTTCGGCGGCGGCGGCAGATAATGCGCAAGAACGCGGGCGGGGTCGGCGGCGGCGATCGCTGCATCGAACAAGGAACGCAGCAAAAGGCGAGGGTTCTCGTTCATCGTCGCGCCGCGACCTCCTTGTTTTCGTTATTGCCGCAGGGCTTTAGCATCGGCATGCGGCTGATGCCGCATGCCGATAGCGGGAACGGGCTCAGCCGTGAATGCGCCTGAAGTCGCCGATGGTAAAGTCAAAGAGGGGCTGGAGATCGTAGCTCACGCCCTTTTCCTTGAACTTCGCGATACGAACCGTATAGGCGCCGAGCTCCTTCTGGCTCGCTTTGTCGATGAACAGAATATCGTAGCTGTTGTTGCTTTTGTCTTCGAGTGTGAAAGCTTCGACGGTCTTGCCGCCGCACTCGAATTCGGACGTAGGTAACGCCACGGTACAAACTCCCCGTCAATGCCGGTGAGATGCCGGCCAGATCAATCTCGAAGCGACCCCATACACCAGGATTTTGGCTTCGCCTAGACGGTGCGAGGCCGCCGGGCGCCGGCGGCTTTTCCTGAGGGATTATCGGGGCGTGCCCGTTGTTTGCCGGTCAGATGACGTAGCTCAGCACGAGTTCGTCGTTTTCGGCGGCCGCCCGCATCTCGGCCAGCGTCCGGTTGTCGAGGACCGCGGCGAGGGCTTCACGGGCTTCCAGCATGATCAGGCGGACGCCGCAATGTTTCTCGTCGTCGCAATCGTCGCAGCGCCGGTAGGAGGTCTTGCTGGCGCATTGGATCGGCGCCAGCGGGCCGTCGAGCACCCGAACGATATGGCCAACGCGAATGTTCTGGGCGGATTTCGCCAGCGTATAGCCGCCACCCTTGCCCTTCTTCGAATTGACGAAGCCGGCGTTGCGCAACTCGCCCAAGATGGTGTCGAGGAATTTCTTCGGAATATTGTTGGCTTCGGCGATGTCGCTGACGAGTGAGGGCTCGCCCGGTGGATAGGCCGCCAGATGCAGCATGGCCTTGAGGCCGTATTTCCCTTTTTTCGTGAGCATGCGCGAAGTGATCCGTCGAGGCAGACGACTTGATTTAGATAAGAATAGTCCCGTTAAATGTCTATTATTTTGATAGAGAATGATCAAAATCAGGTTGGCATGCAAACATCATGAGCGCGCCATCAGCTCGACCGCCAAGCCATAGATGCGATAGCGCGCCGGCTCCGGCAGAGCGGCGAGCGTGTCGAGATAGATTTCGCCGACTTGGCACATGCGGACATTGGGGATCGGCGGCGAGGGGATTTTGCCGTCGAGGATCGCGGAAATTTCGACCGGACTTAATTGCTTGGCCTTCAATGCTGTTTCGAGCAAAGCGAAATCGGCATCGCTCGGCGGCGGCCGGGAAATCCGCTTGGCGCGGCCGTCGTTGATTGCGTCGAGCCCGGCGATCGCCATATCGGCGACGAGCGCCCGATTGTTTGATGAGAAATCGAAGAAGGCTGGGCTAGCGCCGCCATAGAGGAAGTCGACGCAGAGTTTGGGATCCTTGGCCGCCAGCGCGCGCATCATCGTCGACTGCATCGCAAAGATGCGGGTCAGCGCCGGGCCGTCCGCCTTCGCCGCCAGAGCGCCGCTTGAAAGGCGCAGCGCCCGCACTGCGTCGGAGAGCAGCGAATCGACATTGCTCATGTCGGCGCCCTCAAGCGATTGGCGCGCAAAGCCGTCGAGGATGACGTCATATTCATGCGGCAGCAGCTGCTTCAGATGGACGAAGAAGCGATTGTAGTCGGGCGAGGCGGAGGCGATATGCGCCTCGATCCTGGCGCGGGCCGCGCGCAGTGCCGCATCGGTGCGCTGCTGCTCGGGATTTTGCGGCGTTCCGGAAATGGACGGCGTTCCAATGGGTCCGTGATCGGACTCAAACAAAAGGCTCGCGCCGAAAATGACGGCGATGGCAGCGGCGAGGCTCAAAAGCGCGAGCCGCAAGATATCCATTGAGGGGCCTCTGACCGATAACGCGCTCAAATTGCGCAGACTCTCGGCAGAGATTGCTCCTTTGGGCGCGCGTCCCGCAAGTCCGATTGGTGGACGATCTTAATGGATTTCGCCGCCAGGCTGCGGCGAAAGGCGCCTCCCTGATCGCGATCAGTCCGCGTAAATTCCTGGAAAATCGGAAGAAATCAGAAGGTTGACATGCGCCTGACGGCGCGATGTGCAAGGCGGCGGCGAAAGACCGCCGCGGCCTTGCTGCTCGCTTCAGTGCTCCAGCGTCTTCAGATAGGCGATGAAGTTTTCGATCTGATCCGGATCGAAGCGAAACTCCGGCATCGTCGGATGGCCGGTCCGGATCCCTTCGCCGAGAGATTCGGCGAGCTCATCGACAGGATAGCGCAGATGCAGATCGCGGAACGGCGGCGCGATGGCGAGCGGGCTGTCACCGACCTTCTGGATGGCGTGGCAACGGGCGCAATATTCCTTGGCAAGCGCAAAGCCGAGTTGTGGATTGCCGCGTTCCTTCGGCTCTTGAGCCTGGGCCTGCGGTGCGAGGCAAAAGACGGCCACCGTCAGCGCCAAAAGATGATTACTTGCCTTTACCACCCACATCCGACGCATATCCGCTCATCCCGTTTGAAAAACTGTTGCAGTGTCTCCGATTCGGGATGCTGGCTCTTGATTCAAATCAGCCGCATCTTTTTAGCCAATCTCCCCAGCCACGTCTCTCACGCCGCGGCCATCCGGGCAAAGCCCGCATCGAGGTCGGCCTTGAGGTCGTCGGCATCTTCGAGCCCGATCGAGAAGCGCAAGGCCGGACCTTCCGGCAGCCAGTCGGTCGCCGTGCGGTAGCTGCGGCAATCGAAGGGGATGACCAGGCTTTCAAAGCCACCCCAGGAATAGCCCATGCCGAAGAGGAGAAGGCCGTCGAGAAAGGCAGCGAGCGCCGTCTGCGAGCAGGGCTTGAGAATGACCGAGAACAGGCCCGAGGCACCAGAGAAATCGCGCTTCCAGATCGCGTGCCCCGGACAGGAAGGAAGGGCCGGATGCAGAACCTTGACCACTTCCTTTCGGCCCGCCAGCCATTCGGCGATGAGCAGGCCTTGTTTTTGCGCCTCCCGCAGCCGCAGTTCCATGCTGCGCATGCCGCGCAACGCCAGAAACACATCTTCCGGGCCGGGACACATGGCGAAGGCGTCATAGGTTGCGCGCAGCCGCGGATACCAAGCCTCATTCGCCGAGACGAGGCCTAAAAGCAGATCGGAATTGCCGGAAAGATATTTCGTGCCGGCCTCGAGCGACATGTCGACGCCGAGCGCATGCGCCGGCAGAAACAGAGCCGTGGCCCAGGTGTTGTCCAGAATGGTGCAGAGGCCCTTGGCTTTGGCGACAGCGACGATCGCCGGCACATCCTGCACTTCGAAGCTCTGCGAGCCGGGCGTTTCGAGATAGATGACGCTTGTCTTCTCGGTGATGAGCTTGTCGATGCCGGCGCCGATCAGCGGATCGTAATAGATGGTCGTAACGCCCATCCGTTCCAAAACGGTGTTGCAGAAAACGCGCGTCGGCCGATAGACGGAATCCGAAACGAGGATCTGATCGCCCGTCTTGACGGCAGTCAGAAGAGCGAGCGCGATGGCGGCAAGACCCGAAGGCGCGAGCACAGTGCCGGCCGCGCCTGCAATCTCGGTCCAGGCGGATTCGAGCGACTCCGTCGTGGGACTTCCGACCGTGCCGTAAGTGTATTTGGCATTGCGGGCCATGAGATCCGCATAGGTCGGAAACAACACGGTCGAGCCGCGATAGATCGGCGTATTGACGAAGCCGTAATGATCGAAGGGATGGCGGCCAGCGTGCACGAGTTTGGTTCGGCTCTTGAGCTTTTTGCGCCCTTCTGGCGTTGTCTTCGTCATCGTGCCTTCCAAGGTTCCGAAATGTGCCAACAGGTCTAAGAAGTTTGCCAACGCTTCTAAAGAGATCGCGATCGAACTGTCACAACCACTCTATCCCGATTCGCAACGCGTCTTACGTCTCTCGCGCTCTTAAGTGTTAGCACGATGACGCCGACCGATTTCCTGCGTCTCTTCGACCCTCCGATAAACTTCGAAGCGATGTGCGCATTAGCACCGTCGTTGGAAACGTTCGGGCTTAGCTATTGCTGCGGTCAGCTGGCGTTCACGTGACTTGTGCCAGTCTGATTTTCGCAAGCTCCAGAGCTTTTGGAGGAAAACATGAATAGTAAGATTAAACTGGCTCTCGTTGCCGGTCTTGCATTCGCTGGCTTGGGCTTTGCCGCGCAGAGCGCGTCGGCCATGCCGACGCAGGGTCTCGACAACGGCGTCGCCCATGCGAGCGATCTGCAGAAAGGCCTTACCGATGTCCGCTACATTTGCGGATATTGGGGCTGCCGTTGGGTTCCCGGCCCTTATTGGGGTTGGCACCACTACCACCATTGGCATGGTGGTTACGGCTGGCACCGCTGGCATCATTGGTGATGCTCGCGCAGCATCCGCGTAGGCTCGATGCTGCGGTTGTCGTTTGCGCGGAGCATAAAATTCCGCGCAAACGCGGCTTTTAACTTGCCGATTCGAAAAGCACATAGGCCGCCGACTTCAAGAAAGTCGCGCGGCGTTCGGCATTGCCGAAGAGACCTCTGATCTTGACCATGATTGCGAGCAGCAGCGGCAGTTTCGGCGGCCGTTTGAGCTTGATCGCTTCCTCGCCGACATAGCGGATCTCTTTCGCTGTCCAGCCGTGCTGCTGGAAGAAGGTGAAATAATCGCCGGGATCGAAACGGAACGGCGCATTATGCATACGCATCTTCTTTTCCATTTTCTGGCGATAGCGCCGCGCCTCGGGCGACAGATAATCAGCGACCCAATAGGCGAAGGTGGGCTGCGCCCGTAGATCGTCTGCGAGCGATGCGACCGCCTCCGCATCGAGATAGGGGATCACCCCTTCCGTCAGCACCAGAGCTTTCGATGTCTTGGCCGCAAGATTGGCGATGAGCGCACGTCTTTGTGAAGTGTCCGCGAGATCGAGCCTGATGCGCTCCAGATGACAGCGCGGCGCCTCGTCCTTCAGCCGCTCTTCCTTGAGATCGATCATGTGCGGAAAATCGACCTCGATCCAATGGAGCGTCGCCGGCAGAGCCATACGATAGGGCCTCGTATCGAGACCGGCACCGAGATTGATGACGGTGTCGATGCCGTTGGCGAGCGCTGTTTTGATGAAGTCGTCGATGATATGGGTGCGGATCACGACCAGCCATTGGCCGAAGAAGGCATTGCGCGGCAAGCTCGCAACGATCTGGCGGCCATGCGTGCCCGACAGCTTCTCGGCGAGCGGATCGCGAAAAAGAGCGTCCGGCCGTTCCGATTCGATGGCGCGATAGGTGGCGACGAGAAAGGCCGTGTCGGAGACGTTCTGGATCTGCAGCTCGCTCATCGAAACTCCATTGTTCTCGGTAAACCCTTAGATGAAATCGGCGTGGCCTTCGCCCTTTAGACAGTGGCCGAAGCCTCGATTTGTGGCGTCTGGCTGATTATGCTTCGCATGAGACGGCAAGATGGCAATGCCAAGAATAGCGATGAAAGAATAGCGATGCCAAGAGATGGCGACGCCAAGATGGCGCAGGCAAGATGGCGAAGGCGAGAGGCGCGCGATGATCTATTATTGGCTGACGTTGTCTTTTCCGGCGCTTCTCGGAATTTTGATCCTGGCCTTTGCGTCCATCGCCGTATCGCTCGTTCTTCTGTCTTTCGTCTTTGGAACAAGCCCGACGATCCGCAGCTTCAAAGGCGTGGTCGCGCCCTTCGTCGGCGCGGTCGCGGTGATCTTCGCCATCCTTCTCGGTTTTCTCGCAAGCGACATCTGGGACCGCGAGCGCCGCGCAGCGTCGGCGGTTCGGACCGAAGCCGAAAGTCTTCTGTCCCTGGCGACGCTCGCGAAGACGTTCGATCTGCCGCGTGAACCTTTGGCTGGCGCGATGCGCGGCTATATCGGCGCGGTTGTGAACGACGAATGGCCGCGCATGGAAGATGGCCATAGCGCCGCTTCGGCCGAGCAGGGGGGCGACCAACTGCTGAAAATCATCGCGCGTCTCGATGTGCCGAACGGGCCGGGCAATGCTGATATTCACCGCCTGCTGTTCGATGGGGGCCTGGCGGTGCGCGCGGCGCGTAATGAACGGCTGCGCCTGGCCGGCGACAGTTCCGAAGATCTGAAATGGAAGCTCGTCCTCGTGATGGCGGTGATGTGCCAGGTCACCGTCGCGGTCGTTCATCTCGAGTCGATCCGGCCGCAAATCGCCGCGCTGACGATCTGGACGGTGAGCCTGATCGCCGTGATCGGTCTGCTCGCCGCCTATGAGCTGCCGTTTACACCGCCGTTTTCGATCGCGCCGACGCCGATCGCGAATGTGCTGCGCCTTGTCGCCCCGCCGCCGGCCGCCGCTCAGCCCTAGTCAGGGCCTCCGCGTGATCCGGCTAAGGATTTCGTAACGGCAGGCGGTTTTTTGAGGTTTTCCCCGATCTCAACAGCGGACTAAAATGTGAACACATGACAGCTATGAGTTTAAGTTATTGATTTTGCTTAAGTTATGTAATCTGCGCGAACAAAAACCGCTCGAATTCTCGGATATCCGCGAAAATTCCCGCTTGATTGAGAACATAATGAGAATATAATGCGTACAAATCCGGGTTACGGGGCGTGTCATGCTGGCGTTTTTTGGCGATATCGCGGAAATCGGCTCTCTCGGGGCCTTTGTTGCGTTCATCATGCTGTTTGCGAAAGCTCTGGTCGGCTGAGCGAGCCTGCGACCGAATCCTGTTGAGAGCGCTGACCCTGGCTTCTGGTTGGCGTCATGGCCCGCTAGGATCGGTTCCCGCTTGAAACCGCAAGGGTTTCATTTGCGGCTTAGAATCCAATGCGACGATAGGCAGGATGATGACGCCTGAAGCTGGCGATGCCGCGCTTTTGGAAAGGCGCGGCGTGGAGCGCGGGAGTGGGGACTGGGCCGCTGCTGCCGGACCTACGCCACTCGAACAGGCGCAGCGCGCCGTCGGCTTCGTTCATCTTCATGTCCATAGCTCCTTTTCGCTGCGCGAAGGCGCGCTGGCGATTGGAAAGCTCGCCAAATTCGCCGCCGCCGATGCGATGCCGGCGCTGGCCATCACCGACACCAACAATCTCTTTGGCGCGCTCGAATTTTCCGAAAAGCTGGCCAAGGAGGGCATCCAGCCGATCATCGGGCTGCAGCTCAGCGTCGATTTCGGCGATGGCTCCGAGATGTCGCCGCGCGGCGATCTTTCGGCCGGCCGTGCCGGCCTCGTCCTCCTCGCCAAGGATGAGGCGGGCTACCGCAATCTGATGCATCTCGCCTCGCGCGCCTGGCTCGATCCCTCGTCCGGCGATCTGCCGCATGTGAGCTTTGCGCGGCTGAAGGCGCGCAGCGACGGGCTTGTGGCGCTGACCGGTGGCCCCGGCGGCCCGCTCGACCGCAGCTTCGCGCTGGGGCGGCCCGAACATGCCGAACGCCGCGTCCAGAGCCTCAAAGACCTCTTTCAGGAGCGGCTTTACGTCGAGATCCAGCGTCATGGCCTGGCCGAAGAGCGCGCCATCGAACCGGCGCTTATCGATGTAAGCGTGCGCCATTCGCTGCCGCTTGTGGCGACGAACGAATCCTATTTCGGCGCCGCGAGCGATTATGAGGCGCATGACGCGCTGCTCTGCATCGCCGAAGGCACGGTCATCGGCGATACCAACCGCCGGCGCCTGTCACCCGAGCATCGGTTCAAGACGCGCGCCGAAATGGCCGCGGTGTTTTCGGATCTGCCGGAGGCGCTGAAGAACACGGTCGAGATCGCGCTGCGCTGCGCGTACCGGCCTTTGACACGCAAGCCCATTTTGCCGCGTTTCGGAAGCGCCGATGAGACGGGCGAGCTGGTGCATGCGGCGGAGGAAGGGCTCAAGGCGCGGATCGCAGCGCTCGGCACCGCGCCCGGCCTCAGTGTGAAAGACTATGAAGAGCGGCTCGCCTTCGAGCTCGCCGTCATCGCCAAAATGCAATTCCCCGGCTATTTCCTGATCGTCGCGGATTTCATTCAATATGCGAAGGCGCAAGGTATTCCGGTGGGGCCGGGGCGCGGTTCGGGCGCCGGCTCGCTGGTTGCCTATGCGCTGACGATCACCGATCTCGATCCGTTGCGCTTTGGTCTTCTGTTCGAGCGCTTTCTCAATCCCGAGCGCGTGTCGATGCCGGATTTCGACATCGACTTCTGTCAGCACCGGCGCGACGAAGTGATCCGCTATGTGCGCGCGCGCTATGGCGAAGACCGCGTCGCGCAGATCATCACCTTCGGCTCGTTTCTCGCGCGCGGCGTGATGCGCAATGTCGGCCGTGTGCTCGAAATGCCGCTCGGCCAGGTCGATAAGCTCGCCAAGCTCGTGCCGCAGAATCCGGCGGCGCCAGTCAATCTGAAGCAGGCGCTTGCGAGCGAGCCGCGCCTGCAGGAGGCGGTCAGCGCCGATCCCAAAGTCGGCAAAATGCTGAAGATCGCCGAGACGCTGGAGGGGCTTTATTCCAACGCCTCGACCCACGCGGCGGGCATCGTCATCGGCGACCGGCCGCTCGAAGAGCTGGTGCCGCTCTATCGCGATCCGAAATCGGATATGCCGGCGACGCAATTCAACATGAAATGGGTCGAGCCCGCAGGCCTCGTGAAGTTCGACTTTCTCGGCCTCAAGACCCTCACCGTGCTGTCGACCTGCGTCAAACTTCTGGCGCGGCGCGGCATCGATATCGATCTCGCGAAAATCCCGCTCGATGATCAAAAGACCTATGCCATGCTCGGGCGCGGCGAGACGGTGGGCGTGTTCCAGCTGGAAAGTGCGGGCATGCGCAAGGCGCTTGTCGAAATGCACGCCGACCGTTTCGAGGACATCATCGCGCTCGTCGCCCTCTATCGGCCGGGCCCCATGGCGAACATCCCGACCTATTGCGCGGTGAAGGCGGGCGACGAGCCGGCCGATTATATTCACCCGAAGATCGAGCCGATCCTGAAGGAGACTTTTGGCGTCATCATCTATCAGGAGCAGGTGATGCAGATCGCCCAGATCCTGTCCGGCTATTCGCTCGGCGAAGCCGATCTTCTGCGTAGAGCTATGGGCAAGAAGATCAAGGCGGAGATGGATGCGCAGCGCGACCGCTTCGTCTCCGGCGCGGTCGAGCGCGGTCTCGCAAAGCCGAAAGCCGACGAGATCTTCGACCTTCTCGCCAAATTCGCCGACTATGGCTTCAACAAGAGCCATGCGGCGGCCTATGCGCTGATCGCCTATCAGACCGCCTGGTTCAAGGCGAACCATCCGGTCGAATTTCTGGCGGCGTCGATGACGCTCGACAAATCCAATACCGACAAGCTGGCGGTGTTCGCGAACGAAGCGCGGCGCCTCGGCATCAAGGTCGAGCCGCCATCCGTGATCCGTTCGGGCGTCGATTTCGATGTTTATGTCGATCCGGTGAGCGGATCGGACTCGATCGTCTATGCGCTCTCGGCGATCAAAGGCGTCGGCGACGGCCAGGCCGGCGCTTTCGTCGTCGCGCGCGGCGATGCGCCGATTACCGATCTCGGCGATCTCGCGTCGCGCCTCAATCCGCGCGATCTCAACAAGCGCATGTTCGAAAGCCTCGTCGCGGCCGGCGCCTTCGATGCGATCGAGCCTGATCGTGCCCGCGTCTTCGCCGGCATCGAGGCGATGCTCGGCATGGCGCATCATCGCCAAGAGGAGCGGCTCGTCGGGCAGGTCGGCCTCTTCGAAGGCGAAAAACTCAATCCACTCGCGAATGTGAAGGCGCCGAGCTGGTCGCTCGCCGAACGTCTGCGGCGTGAATTCGATGCGGTTGGCTTCTTTCTCTCGGGCCATCCGCTCGATGCCTATGAGAAAGTGCTTGCGCGATTGCGGGTCACAAAGTGGAGCGAGTTTTCGCGGGCCGTGAAGCAGGGCGCTTCCGCCGGCCGGCTTGCGGCGACCGTGCTCGATAGACAGGAGCGGCGCACCAAATCGGGCACGAAGATGGGCATCGTCCAGCTCTCCGATCAGTCCGGGCAATATGAAGCCATTCTGTTTCAGGAAGGCCTCAATCAATATCGCGATCTTCTGGAAAAAGGCGCGGCGGTGATGCTGCAGCTGCAGGCCAATATCGACGGCGAGGATGTGCGGGCCCGCATCATCTCGGTCGAGCCGCTCGATGACGCCGCAAGCCGCATTCAAAAAGGCCTGCGCGTCTTCCTGCGCAACGACGATCCGTTGCGCTCGCTCTCAAGCCATCTCAAAACCAAAGGCGATGGCGAGATTTCGCTCGTGCTGCTGACGGACGGGGGTGAGATCGAAATGCGGCTGCCCGGCAAATATCAGGTCGGCCCACAGATCGCCGCCGCGCTGAAGGCGATCCCGGGGATCGTGTCGGTTGAGCATGTGTGAGGTGTTATTTGCCTTCGTGAGGCAACGGGCTGCTTTGATGCTGAAAGGAATCTGTCGGCTTGGCCCCATATCCTTGATCGGGAGAAAGCTCGCCTGATAGCCGCATGAACGTCACCTGGCAGGGCATATCATCGAGAGGCATGAGTTCGATTTGAAGTGGGCCGCTGTTTCTTATTTCCAATGTAATCTGTCCGTCCCACCCGGGCTGAAGCCATGGAGCGGTTTCGTGCATGGAAAGGCCAACACGGGCATAGGTACTTCGACCTTCGACCCTCGCAATTAAATTTCTGGGAATATAAATGTGCTCATATGTTTGGGCCAAAATGAATTCGTCGGGCTCAATACAATAGGCCCTCCTTTTTCCAAACGCGTCCTTGTGAGGAAATATCTCTTCATGCCAAAGATTAGATATCTGACTCAGGCCCTTCGCCAGAGGGATTTTGTGATCAGATTTTTTCAATTTTGTGAACTTATAGCCTAATCTTAAATCTACCGAGGCAGCTCCCCATTGCTTTTCTTCGAGAGTAGGGGAGAACCTAATCTCCCCTTTTTCAACTGCTTCTTTAATCTCATTTCTTGTAAGTATCATTCACGCCGCCATAGCTAAATGAGTAGGTATATTGGCTATTCCATTTGTCGTGAAAAACGAGCCAAGTATCCACACCTCGATGAAATCTTTGGAGACAGACCTTACTTTACCCCGTACTTCCCAGCGGTCATCGCTCTGACGAAGTTCGGAGACTTTCACAAACCCGGAGATAGCGCCATCGACTGTCTGCACGGTAACGAGTCGTTCTTCTGAAAAGGGCCCTGGCATCACTTCGCACACGATGCCAATAAAATCGCCTGATTTAATTTCCATCCGATCCTCCTCCGAGACAACGCTAATTTTCAATCTATTGATTCCTGGAACACATGAAGTTAAAAATGGATTAGAACATAACAAGAACATACCGTCAATTTTCTAGGAGTTGGGGAAGACATAGCGGTCAGGAATTAGACGAGCCTTCCTTTAACCCCCCGCCACACTCGCCTTTACCAGCCGCCCCAGCGCCTCCAGCGCCTTCGCGCGCGGATATTTGGCCCGTGAGATCAGCCGGATCTGACGCTTCATCGCTGGGTCTTTGAGTGGCTTGATGACGAGATTTTTCGGCAGCGGCTTTTGCTGCGCCAAAGCGAGCGCCGGAATGAGCGTCGTCCCATAGCCGGCCGCCGCCATCTGCATCAAAGTCTCTAGGCTCGCGGCGCGCATGTCGGCCACGCCGGGGCTTGCGAGATCGGCGGCGCCGCAGAGCGCGACGGCCTGATCGCGCAGGCAATGGCCATCGGTCAACAGCAAGAGCGACGCGAGATCGATGTCGCTTGTCGCGATCGTCTTTTTCTTCGCGAGCCTGTGGTCGGCAGGCAAAGCGAGATGAAAGGCTTCGTCGAAAAGAACCTCGCTGATCAAGCCGGGCGCCGTCGGCACGGAGGCGGTCAGCGCCGCGTCGAGCCGCCCGGCGCAGACGCCCTCTTCCAGCCGCTCGGTCAGATCCTCGTGCAGGATGAGCGGCATCGCCGGCAGCTCCTTGGCGAGGCGCGGAAAGACGAAAGGCATCAGATAGGGGCAGAGCGTCGGGATGATGCCGAGATGCAGCGGCCCCGCGAGCGGGTCGCGGCTCGCCTTGGCGATGGCGACGATTTCATCGGCCTCGGCGATGGCGCGGCGCGCATGCGCGAGAATATCGGCGCCCGCCGCGGTGGGGCGAACCACGCGGCCGCTGCGCTCGAAGATGGCGAGCCCCAATTCCTCCTCGAGTTTCAGGATTTGGCCCGACAACGTCGGCTGGCTCACATGGCAGGCCTCGGCCGCTTTGCCGAAATGGCCGCAGTCCGCCAGCGCGGCGATATAGCGAAGGTCACGCAGATTCATGTCATCGGCTCTACCGATGACAGTAAATGGAACAATCGATTTGAACAATCAAGCCAAACCGCCGATTGTCCGCCCGCGAAACCGGCTTCGTACAGGAGGGATGAGATGGCTTCCGATAAACTCACGACGACCGCTGGCACGCCCGTCGTCGACAACCAGAATTCGCTGACCGCAGGCGCGCGTGGCCCGGTGCTGCTGCAGGACTATCAGCTCCTCGAAAAGCTGGCGCATCAGAATAGAGAGCGCATCCCCGAGCGCGTCGTCCATGCCAAGGGGTGGGGCGCCTTCGGCACGCTCACCGTCACCCATGACATCACTGCCAATATGCGTGCCGACCTCTTCTCGGAGGTGGGGAAGACGACCGATCTTCTGATGCGCTTTTCGACGGTCGCGGGCGCCGCCGATGCCGAGCGGGACGTGCGCAGCTTTGCCGTCAAATTCCATACGAATGAGGGCAATTGGGACGTCGTCGGCAACTACTCACAGAAGTCATAATCGTTCCATACGGAACAACGCGAAGAAAATTACAAAACATGATCGGAGACAGACATGGACGCAGAGACTGAAAAGAGCGCGGGCCAATGCCCCTTCATGCACCACACCAATGTTGGAGTCAGATCCAACCGAGACTGGTGGCCGAACCAGTTGAACCTTAGGATGCTCCACCGGAACTCTTCCCTGTCCAATCCCATGGGCAAGGCGTTCGACTACGCGGAAGAGTTCAAGAAACTCGACCTCAAGGCCCTGAAGAACGACCTCACCGCGCTAATGACGGACTCGCAGGACTGGTGGCCGGCGGATTTCGGCCACTACGGGCCGCTGTTCATTCGGATGGCGTGGCACGGCGCGGGTACCTACCGCATCGGCGACGGCCGCGGCGGCGCCGGAGACGGCCAGCAGCGTTTCGCGCCTCTCAACAGCTGGCCGGACAACGTGAACCTCGACAAGGCCCGTCGGCTGCTTTGGCCGATCAAGCAGAAATACGGCGACAAGATCTCCTGGGCCGATCTGATGATCCTCGCCGGCAATGTCGCCCTCGAGTCGATGGGCTTCAAGACCTTCGGCTTTGGCGGCGGGCGCGCCGATGTCTGGGAGCCTGACGAAGACACCTACTGGGGCGCCGAGGACACCTGGCTTGGCGACAAGCGCTACAGCGGAGACCGGAATCTCGAAAATCCACTCGCCGCCGTGCAGATGGGTCTGATCTACGTGAACCCCGAAGGTCCGAACGGCAAGCCGGATCCGCTCGCTGCGGCCAAGGACATCCGCGAGACCTTCGCGCGCATGGCTATGAACGACTACGAGACCGTCGCGCTCATCGCCGGCGGACACACCTTCGGTAAATCCCACGGCGCTGGCGATGCGTCGCTGGTTGGCCCTGCGCCCGAGGCCGCCGGCATCGAACTGCAAGGCCTCGGCTGGAAGAGCAGCTTCGGCAGCGGCATGGGCGATGACACGATCGGCGGCGGCCCGGAAGTCACCTGGACCACGACGCCGACGAAGTGGAGCAACAACTTCTTCGAGAACTTGTTTGGTTACGAATGGGAACTGACGAAGAGCCCGGCCGGCGCCTATCAATGGGTGGCGAAGGATGCCCCGGAATCTGTGCCGTATGCGCAGGACAAGTCCAAGCATCGCAAGCCAACCATGCTGACCACCGACCTCTCCTTGCGGTTCGACCCGATCTATGAACCGATCTCGCGGCACTTCCACGAGAACCCGGATGAGTTCGCGGACGCGTTTGCCCGGGCGTGGTTCAAGCTGACCCACCGCGACATGGGCCCGCGCTCGCGTTATCTCGGCCCGGTGGTTCCGGCGGAGGAACTGATCTGGCAGGACCCCGTCCCCGCAGTCGATCACAAGCTGATCGACGCAAACGACTTCGCTGACCTCAAGGCCAAGATCCTCGCGTCGGGACTTTCCATCCCCGAACTGGTCTCGACCGCTTGGGCCTCGGCGGCAACATTCCGTGGCTCCGACAAGCGCGGTGGGGCGAACGGGGCGCGCATCCGCCTCAGCCCCCAGAAGGATTGGGAGGTCAACCAGCCTGCGCAACTGGCAAAGGTGCTCAAGACCCTAGAGGGCATCCAGAACGCGTTCAATGATGCGCAGTCCGGCGGGAAGAAAGTGTCGCTTGCTGACCTGATCGTGCTCGGCGGTTGTGCTGCGATCGAGCAGGCGGCCGAGAAAGCCGGGCACGCGGTGGAGGTTCCGTTCGCGCCGGGACGCACGGATGCGTCGCAGGAGCAAACGGATGTGGAATCCTTCGCCGTGATCGAGCCATTCGCGGACGGGTTCCGCAACTACGAGAAGGCCAAATACGCCGTATCGGCAGAGGAGCTTCTGATCGACAAGGCGCAACTCTTGACGCTGACCGCGCCTGAGATGACGGTGCTCATCGGCGGCATGCGCGCCCTGAACGCGAACTTCGGACAGTCGCAACATGGGGTCTTCACGAAGCGGCCAGAAACGCTGACCAACGACTTCTTCGCGAATCTGCTCGACATGGGCACGGAGTGGAAGGCGGCTTCAGAAGCCGAAGACGTGTTCGAGGGCCGCGATCGCGCAACAGGCGAACTGAAGTGGACCGGCACCCGTGTCGACCTCATCTTCGGTTCGAATTCCCAGCTCCGAGCTCTTGCGGAAGTCTATGCATGCGACGACTCGCAAAAGAAGTTCGTGCATGACTTTGTGGTGGCCTGGAACAAGGTGATGAACGCCGATCGCTTCGACCTTGCCTGATCTCAGCGGAGCGGCGTTTCAAGTTGTTTTGAAACGCCGCTCACACGCTTTGCCAATATGATCCGCAGGTCGCGTCAGGACTCGAATCTGGCGGGACCATTTTTTAAATCGTTCCGACAGAACACTTCGGGGCGACGGGTGGGATGGCAGGCCAGCCCATTGGAGGGGCGCACTGTCCAAACTGGGCGCAGCCCAATAGGCCGCCTATCTAGGACGCGACGAGCCGGCGTGGCATCGCGACACAAGGCGCATTATGTTAGGGCAGCGGCAGGGTATTCCTGCCGCTGCCTTTGCGTTTGCGCGCCTTTTGCTGCCGCAGCTTCCCGGTATCCCTCAATGTCACTTCTCAGCCTGATCATCCTTGC
>JBKQRA010000100.1:0-10791 GCA_052144065.1 Methylovirgula sp.
GCTTTCGGGATTTTACGTGGTGCCGCTGTTTCATGCGTCAGAACAATGGATCGCCGCCGCATCGGGGCTTGGCCGGCCGGAGGCCATCCCGGCCTATGGCTCCCCGACGGACGCAACCCTCGATACTTGGTGGAGAAAACCGCAATGAGCCCGCAGCTCGCGACATCGATCTTGCAGCCGTCCTATGCGGAAACGGACCGCGATCTCTTCTCGAGCTATAGTCTCGACACGCTGATCTCCGGCGCCGCGCGGCTGCGCCCGCAGGCCTTGGCCTTGCGCGATCGCGCCACCGCTGTCCCATTCGATCTCCTGGCCGGGCAAGCGAGCGCGCTGGCGCGGCTGATGGCTGACTGCGGCTTGAAACCGGGTGACCGAATCTTGCTGGCGGGGGGCGCCGAAGCCTCGTTGGTCATCGCCTTCATCGCGGCCTTGCGCGGCGGTTTTGAACCGGCGCTCGCGCCGCTCGATCTCGATCCGGGCGAATTGGCGCTCTATGCGCGCTCGATCGATGCCGCGGCGCTCGCCGGTCCCTCCGCCTATGGCGGGTCGATCCCATCCGAGACCTATTTCGCCGCGGCCGCCGCCGCCCCCTCGATCCGCCTCGTCGCGACGCTCGGACCGCAAGAAATCGACGGCACCGTCGACTTTAGTGCCGCCGCGGTTCTGCGCTATGCCGCCGAACGCGGCGATACCAGCGCGCAAAAAAGCCCGTCCTTCGCATCGCCGCGAATCATCACATTCGACCGCGCCCGCAAGAAGCCGATGATTCATCATCAGGCGACATTGATGGCGGCGAGCCTCGATTTCATCTCCTGCGCCAGCATCGGCCGCGAGACTCCGATCCTCTCGACCCTGCCGCCGACAAGTTTCGCCGGCCTCGTCGCCGGCCCCCTGGCAGCACTCCTCTCCGGCACGACGCTGCATCTCGACGGGCCGTTCGAGACGGACGCCTTTTTGAAGCGGATCGACGAATTGGAGCATGCCCATCTCGTCATTCCAGCCGCCATCGGGCAGGACTTCGCCGAAGCCGGACTCTTCGAAAATCTCGCCTCGGCAGTGCTGGTGTCGCGGCTCTCCGCAACGACGACCTATATGCCGCACGAGCCGCTGCCGAATATCTGCCCGCTGTTCGATCTCTATGCGATCGACGAAACGGCAGCGATTGCCGAAATGCGGCGCGGCGGGATGCCAGGTGCGCCGGCGCAGGCGCCGCATTTCATCGGCTTCGACGATGCGCGCATCCTGACCGTCGAAACCGATCCGCAGCCGGGCCAACCGCTCGCTTGCCGCGGCGCTGCGGTAACCGCGCTTGAGGGACTGGCCTAGGCCAACTCCGCGGCAAGGCCTGCGTCGGACTGGGTGGCCTCAAGCGGCCGCCTCCCGTCCATTGCCTTTCTGTCACGCCGTCCCCGTAATAGGAGTATCTTTGCCGCTCCTGCGCTTTGGGGATGATCATGTATTTGACTTACGTTCTGTTGTTTCTCGTCCTGATCATTGTCCTCGTCAGCGTACGGGTCGCCAATCAATATGAGCGCGCCGTCGTCTTGCGCCTCGGCCGCTACAGCCGCACCGCGGGGCCCGGCCTCTATCTGCTTTTGCCCTTCATCGAATGGCAGGTGAAAGTCGATCTGCGGACGCAGACGACCTCCGTCGCGCCGCAAGAAGCGATCACGCTCGACAATGTGCCGATCAAGATCAATGCAGTGATCTGGCAGCGCATCGTCAATCCGCAGCGCGCCGTGATCGAAGTAAACAATGTCGGCAACGCCGTCATTCAAGTTGCCGTCACCGCTCTGCGCAACGTCATCGGCCAGCATCAGCTCGACGATGTGCTGAAGGCGCAGGGCCTCATCTCCGAGGCGCTGCAAAGCTCGATCGACGAAGTGACCGAACCCTGGGGCGTCAAGGTCGAACGGGTGCAGATGAAAGACGTCGAAATCCCGCAGACGATGCAGCGGGCGATGGCGCAGGAGGCCGAGGCGCTGCGCGAGAAGCGGGCGCGGCAGATCAAGGCGCAGGCGGAGCTCGACGCGGCCCAGCTCTTGCGTCAGGCGGCGGAGACGATCATGGCGAGCCCCGCCGGTCTTGAATTGCGGCGCATGCAGATGATCACCGAAGTCGGCGCCGAGCAGAACACCATGACGATCATCATGATGCCGAGCGAATTCGTCGAAATGGCGCGGGCCATCGGCGCACGCGCGACGCCACCGCAGTGCTAAGACGACGGAAGGCTAAGGACAGGAGAAAAGGCCGGGCATGAAGGAACAGTTGTTGTGACTGCCTCGGCCGCAAGTATCAGCGCGCCCTTCAAGATCGAAGTCTTCGCCGACATCACCTGCCCCTGGTGCTATATCGGCAAACGCCGCCTCGAAGCCGCTTTGGCCACGTCGCCCGGCACGGGCGCGACCGTCGAATGGCGCGCCTATCAGCGCGATCTCGCCGTGCCGGAAGACGGCACGCCCTTCCTGCCTTATCTGGCGCGCAGCGTCGGTGCGGATAATGTCGAGGCCCATCTCGCCCTGCTTGCCGCCGCAGGGCGCGAGGTTGGTCTTGGCTTCGCTTTCGACAAGATTGCCAAAATGCCGAACACGCTCGATGCGCATCGGCTGATCTATTGGGCGTTTCCAGCCGCGATCAAGGCGCGCATCGTCGAGCGTCTGTTCAAGGCGCATTTCATCGACGGGATCGACATCGGAGATCGCAGCGCCCTCATCGCGCTTGCGACCGAATGCGGCATGGACGGCGAGGCCGCCTTCGATCTCTTCGCGCGCCGCGACGACATCGACGTGTTGCGCGGTGAAATCGAAATTTCCCGGACCTCGGTCAAGCAAATACCCTTCTTCATCTTCGACGAGTACATTATCGTGCCCAACGGAAAGTCGGAGGAAGAATTGAAACGGGCGCTGGCCAAGGCGATCGCGAAAAATCTTTAGAAAAATCTTAGACGAAAATTTTGCTATCCTGCCGCAGCGCACAGCCGTCACACGCGCTTCACGAAAAAACCGCGTATCTTGATCGGCGAGACCCTATAAGAAAGTGCGCCGCCGCACAGGCGGAGCTGGCCGCGAGCCGTTAAAATTCGACAGATCATCCGCACAACGGTCGTTTCCACCATTGTGTTGACGAATTGTCTCGGCTCAATGTCAAAATATAAAGCCTGAGATCATTGTCGAAGCCGTTTGGCGTTTCATTGCCATGGGAGATTTGCATGCGCCGCATCATTCTATCCTCTCTCATGTTTTTCGTGCTGGCGCTGTTTGCTGTCCCGGCATTTGCGAACCCCGCTCCGGCGGACAAGACCTATAAGAACGACGAGCTTGCCAGCGACGGCGTCCGCCTCGAAGAGAAGGTGAAGCAGGACGGCGCCACGCTCGCCGAACGCCCGCTCGCCGATCTCCAGAAAGGCCTGCAGGCCGCTTTGCTCAAGAACGACAGCGCCGATGCGGTGCAATGGATCTCCGGGCTGATCGCCAAGGACTCCAAGGACTGGGTCGGCTGGATGGCCTATTCCGAACAGCTCGCCAAGACCGACAAAGCGTATGAAGTCCAGAAGAATGCGACGACGGCCGCCTATCTCGCCTATCTCTATGCGAAGGCGAAGCCCGACGAAGCCAAGGCGCTCGCCCGGCTCGGCGAGATGTTCGCCAGCCGCGAAATGTGGCGGCCTTCGCTCAACGCCTATCGCGCCAGCCTCGATCTCCTCGATGATCCGATCGTGCGCGCCACCTATACCAAAGAGCGCGAGACCTACGGCTTCCGCATTCTGCAATATAAAGTCGACAAGGATTCCGCCTCGCCGCGCGTCTGCTTCCAATTCTCCGAAAGTCTTGCGCCGGGCCGCGTCGACTTCTCGCCCTTCGTCAGCGTCGCCGACATGCCGAGCCCGGCGATCTCGACGGAAGACCAGCAGCTCTGCGTCGAAGGTCTGAAGCACGGCCAAACCTATCATATCGCGCTGCGCCAGGGCCTGCCCTCATCGGTCGGCGAGGCGCTGCTGCGCAATGCGGATTACGACATCTATGTCCGCGATCGCGCGCCGCAGGTGCATTTCACCGGCAAGAATTATGTTCTGCCGCGCGTCGGCCAAGAAGGCATTCCGGTCATCTCGGTCAATACGCAGAAGCTCGCGATCAAGATCATTCGCGTCGGCGACCGCAATCTTCTGCCGACGGTGCGCTCAGAAGATTTTCTGGCGCAGCTCTCCTCCTCTCGCCTCAAGCAATATATCGACAATGACGGCAAGAAGATCTGGTCGGGCACGCTTGATGTCGCAGGCGAACTCAACCGCGATGTGACGACGGCCTTCCCGGTGCTCGAAGCGCTGGGCGGCAAGCTCGACGCCGGCATCTATATCATGAGCGCCAAGGCCGCCGACGATCCGACGGCGGCAAGCGACAACGACGACGAAGGCGGCGGCACGACCGCGACGCAATGGTTCATCGTCTCCGATCTCGGCCTCACCGCCATCTCCGGCCGCGACGGCGTGCATGTTTTCGTCCGCTCGCTGACCGATGCAAAGCCGCTCGACGCCATCACGCTGCGGCTCGTTGCCCGCGACAATGAAGTCCTCGCCAAGCAGACGACCGGCAGCGACGGCCATGTCCGCTTCGAGCCGGGCCTCGCCCGCGGGACAGGCGGGCAGGCGCCAGGGCTCATCATCGCGGAAAACGGCAACGGCGATTACGGCTTTCTCGATCTGCAGCAGACGGCCTTCGATCTGACCGATCGCGGCGTCAAGGGCCGCTCGCCGGCGCAGCCGCTCGATGCGCAGCTTTTCACCGAGCGCGGCGTCTACCGGCCGGGCGAGAATGTCTACATCACCGCGCTTTTGCGCGACGACAAAGGCATCGCCAAGACCGGCCTGCCCGTCACCCTCGTCGTCAAGCGTCCCGACGGCGTCGAATATAAGCGCCAGCAGATCGCCGATCAGGGCGAAGGCGGCCGCAGCCTGACGCTGCCGCTTCTCTCCGGCGTCAGCAACGGCACCTGGCGTATCGAAGCCTATGTCGATCCAAAGGCGGCGCCGGTCGGCGACACGAGTTTCCTCGTCGAGGACTATGTGCCCGAAAAGCTCGACTTCACCTTGAAGCCGCAACAGGATGAGGTGAAGGCCGGCGGCGAAGCGGTGATCGATGCATCGACGCGCTTCCTCTATGGCGCACCGGGCTCCGGTCTCGACATCTCCGGCGAAGTCCGCATCCAGGCGGCGAACGGCGGCGGCCTGAAGGCGCTTGCCGGCTATCAGGCCGGTCTCACCGATGAGAGTTTCGAGACGGTCACCAATCAGCTCGAAGAAACGGTGACGACCGATGCGAAAGGCGCGGCCGAAGTGCATGTGCCGATCGCCGATGTCACAGCGACACGGCCGCTCGAAGCGAAGATCATCCTGCGTGCCGGCGAGCCCGGCGGCCGCGCGGTCGAGCGCAGCGTCACTTTGCCGATTCTGCCGAAGAGCGGTCTCATCGGCGTCAAAAAGAATTTCGACAGCCTTGGTGAAGGCGCGACCGCGACCTTCGACGTGATCGCGGTTGCGGCCGACGGCAAACGCGCCGCGCGCAAGGATGTGACTTGGTCGCTCTATCGCATCAGCAATGATTACCAATGGTACAATCAGAACGGCCAATGGGGCTATGAGCGAGTGAAATCCTCGCGCCGCATCGCCGAAGGCAAGATCAATCTTGGCCTCGATCAGGCGGCGAAGATCGCCGTGCCGGTCGATTTCGGCAGCTATCGGCTGGACGTCAAAAGCCCCAATGCCGACGACGCGCCGACGAGCGTGAGCTTTTATGCCGGCTGGGGCAGCGACGCCTCCGCCGATACGCCCGACGTTCTCGACGTGACGCTCGACAAGGTCGATTATAAGCCCGGCGAGCAGATGAAAGTCGCGATCACGGCGCGCGCCGCAGGCACGGCGACGATCGCCATCCTCGGCGAGGAACTGCACGCAACGACGCTCGTCGATCTGAAGAAGGGCGACAATGTCGTCTCCATTCCGGTCGGCAGCGATTGGGGGACCGGCGCCTATGCCGTCGTCTTCGCGCACCGTCCGCTCGATCAAGGCGCCAAGCGCATGCCCGGCCGCGCGCTCGGTCTTGCCTGGTTCGGCATCGACCGCGCCGCGCATAAGATCGATGTCTCGCTCGGCGTGCCGGAGAAGACGCAGCCGCGCCAACATTGGCAGGTGCCGATCACGCTCGCCGGACTGAACGCCGGCGAAGACGCCTATGTGACGCTCGCCGCCGTCGACATCGGCATTCTCAATCTCACCCATTATCCATCGCCCGATCCCGCCGGCTATTTCTATGGCCAACGTCAGTTGGGACCGGAGATCCGCGATCTCTATGGATTCCTGATCGACGGCATGCAGGGCACGAAGGGCGCCATCCGCTCCGGCGGCGACGCGGGTGCGGCGCTGCAAAGCAATCTGCCGACGCAGCCGCCGCTCGCCCTCTTCTCGGGGGTCGTGAAGGTCGGTGCCGACGGCAAGGCTATGGTTCCTTTCGAACTGCCGTCTTTCAACGGCAGCGTGCGGCTGATGGCCGTCGCCTGGTCGAAAACAAAGGTCGGCAGCACATCGACGGATGTCGTGGTCCGCGATCCGATCGTCGTGCAAGCGACGCTGCCGCGCTTCATCGATATCGGCGATCGCTCGCAGCTGGCGCTCGACATCAACAATGTCGAAGGCCCGAGCGGCGACTATGTGATCGACGTCGCGCCGCATGGACCGATCGTCCTGCCGACGGCTTCCCTCCATACGAAAATCAAGCTCGCCGCCGGCAAGCGCGTCTCGGTACAGCTGCCGCTGCGTAGCACCGGCATCGGCCGCGCCGATATCGATATCGTGCTCAACGGCCAAAATCTGGCGCTGACGCAGTCGCTCGCGATCAATGTCGAGCCCGGCACGTCGGAGATCTACCGCCGCATCGTCAAGCCGCTCGCGCCCGGCGAAAGCCTGATCGTCTCGAAGGATCTCCTCGCCGAGTTCCTGCCGACGACAGGCCGTGTCTCGGCCGCGGTATCGCCCATCACCGGCATCAATGTCGCGGCTCTGCTGCGGACGCTCGATCGCTACCCTTACGGCTGCTCGGAGCAGCTCGTCAGCCGGGCGCTGCCGCTCCTTTATGTCAACAAGCTCGCCAATCTCGAATCGCTCGCGATCGATACGGGCATCGCCGAGCGCATCAAGATGACGATCGACCGGCTCGTCGCGCGCCAAGATGCAAACGGCACATTCGGGCTTTGGGCGGCAAGCGACACGGACGATATGTGGCTGCACGCCTATGTCACCGATTTCCTCACCCGCGCCCGCGAGCAGAATTATGCGGTGCCGCAGAAAGCCTTTGACGCGGCGATCGAGCGGCTGCGCAATTACGTCGCCAATGCGAGCGAAGTCGAGGCCGGCCAGGCCGCGCCACTTGCCTATGCCGCCTATGTTCTGGCGCGCAACGCAAGGCCGGTGATGAGCGATTTGCGCTATCTCGCCGATACGCAGCTCGCGAGCTTCGAGAGTCCGCTTGCCCGCGGTCAGCTCGGCGCGGCGCTTGCGCTCCTCGGCGATCGCAACCGCTCGGCAAAGGTCTTCGCCGCAGCCGACGAAAGTCTGGCAGCTGAAAAGGATGCGCTCTTCTCGCGCGCCGATTACGGCTCGAAGCTGCGCGACGGCGCCGCTGTTCTGGCGTTGGCCGTCGAAGCCCGCGCCGATACGAGCAACATCGATCAGGCCGTGCGCATCGTCGAAGATGCGCAAGCGGCCATCGGCCTCACCAGCACGCAGGAAGACGCCTGGATGGTGCTTGCCGCCGAGGCGATGGCCGACAAGGCCTCCGCCATCGACATCAGCGTCGACGGCGTCGAGCATAAGGCCGCCTATTATCGCACCTGGCAAGCCGATGTGCTCGCCGGCAAATCGGTGAAGATCACCAATAAGAGCGCGACAACGACGCAGATCGTCTTGACGACGATGGGCAATCCGAAAGCCCCGGAACCCGCAGGCTCCAACGGCTATCAGATCGAGCGCGTCTATTACACGCTCGACGGCGACATCCTCGATCCGACGAAAATCAAGCAGAACGACCGCTTCGTCGTCACCTTGAAGGTCACCGAGACCGAGGCCGCCTACGCCCGGCTGATCCTTACCGATCCGCTGCCCGCCGGCCTGGAGATTGAAAATCCCGATCTCTTCGATGGCGGCTCAATCGATGCGCTCTCCTGGATCAAGAGCGATATTCAGGCCGCCCATACGGAGTTCCACGATGATCGCTTCGCCGCCGCCTTCAACCGCGACGGCAAGGCAAAGGCGACCTTCAGCCTCGCCTATATCGTGCGCGCCGTGACGCCCGGCCATTACACGCTGCCCGCTGCGACGATCGAAGACATGTACCGGCCGCAGCGCTTCGGCCGGGGCAGCTTCGGCACGCTCGATGTGGCGCCGGCGAAATGAAACGCGGCATGAAACGCGGTTTGTGGATCATCCTCATTCTGGTGATCCTCGCCGTCATCGGCGTCACGGTCGGCGCGCGCGCCTATCTCGTCGCGCTCGGGCCGCTCAAGCTCGATGAGGCCTATCGCGGCTCGCCGATCGCGGTCGACCGCAACGGCGTGCTGCTGCGCGCCTTCACAATGCCGGACGGCCGCTGGCGCCTGCCGGCAAAGGTTGAGGATGTCGATCCGCGCTTCGTCTCCATGCTGCTCGCCTATGAGGATCGGCGCTTCTATCGCCATCACGGCGTCGATCCCGAAGCGCTCGGACGTGCGGCCGCGCAGCTCCTCTGGCATCATCACATCGTCTCGGGTGCCTCGACGCTCACGATGCAAGTGGCAAGACTGCTCGATCACGACGACTTTGGATTGGACCAATCCAAAGTCGTAAACGTGATTGATTCAAAAAATAAGGAGCGGGATGCGGGCGGAAAACCGGGGACCACTTTTCCTCATCCCGCTCCGAAACCGAGAGCTGAAAAATCCCTCTCGGCGAAACTGCGCCAGATGGTGCGCGCGATCGAGCTCGAACGCCATCACAGCAAGCAGGAAATTCTCGATCTCTATGTCGCGCTCGCGCCTTACGGCGGCAATATCGAGGGCACGCGCGCCGCAAGCCTTGCCTATTTCGGCAAGGAGCCGAAGCGGCTGACGATCGCCGAAGCCGCTTTGCTCGTTGCTTTGCCGCAAGCGCCGGAGGCGCGCCGGCCGGATCGCTTTGCCAATGCCGCACGCGCCGCGCGCGACCGCGTCCTCGATCGCGCCTTTCATCGCGGCGTGATCACCAAGGCCGAGCGCGACGCGGCAAAGCATGAAGCCGTGCCGCATATGCGCCGCGCCTTTCCAACGCTCGCCGCGCATGCCGCCGAAGAAGCGCTGCGCGCCGATCCGAAGCAGCGCATCTATCGGCTGACCCTCGATGCCGCATGGCAGGCGGCGCTCGAAGCGCTGGCACGCGAAAACGCGCAACGTCTCGGCCCGAAATTGTCCGTCGCCATTCTCGTTATCGACAATAAGACCGGCGCGATCCGCGCCCATGTCGGCAGCGCCGATTATTTCTCGGCGGCGCGGGCGGGCGCCATCGACATGACCCAGGCGCTGCGCTCGCCGGGCTCGGCGCTCAAACCTTTCATCTATGCGCTCGCCTTCGAGATGGGCCTCGCCCATCCTGAGACCATGCTGGAAGATCGCCCTGTGCGCTATGGCCTCTATGCGCCGGAGGATTTCACGCTCGGCTATGAGGGCAATGTGACGGCGCGCCATGCCTTGCAGATGTCGCTCAATCTGCCGGCGGTGGCATTGCTCGATGCCGTCGGCCCCGCCCGCTTTCTCGCGCGTTTGCATAGCGCCGGCGCCGACATCGTCCTGCCGAAGGATGCCCCGCCCGGCCTGGCGGTCGGCCTCGGCGGTCTCGGCATCAGGCTCTTCGATCTCACGCGGCTTTATGTCGGCCTCGCGCGCGGCGGCAGTGTGCCCACCATCTTCGAGCGCAAGGCGGATGCGACGGCGGCAAAGCCGCTGCGCCGCGTCACCGAGCCGGTCGCTGCCTGGTATGTCGCCGACATTCTGCGCGGCGCGCCGCCGCCCGATAATGCGCCTTTCGGCAAGATCGCCTTCAAGACCGGCACGTCCTATGGCTATCGCGACGCCTTCGCGGTCGGCTACGACAGAGACGTAACGATCGGCGTCTGGGTCGGCCGGCCGGACAATGCCGCCGTGCCGGGTCTTGTCGGACGCGTCGCGGCGGCGCCGATCCTCTTCGATGCTTTTGCCCGCATCGGCGCGACCTATGAGACGCTGCCGCAACCGGCGGGCATATTGACCGCGCGCACGACGTCCGACCTGCCGCCGCCGCTTCGGCGTTTGCGCCAGGACATGCCGAAGGCATTTGCGACCGCCGACACGCCGGCGCTGAAAATCGTCTATCCGCCGCCGGGTGCCGCCATCGATCTCGGCCTCGCCGACAGCAAAGGTTTTGCAAGTCCGCTCGCGTTAAAAGCGCAAGGCGGCGTGCCGCCCTTCACGTGGATCGTCAATGGCGCGCCGATCGGCACGCCGGATCTGCGTCATCAATCGACATGGGCGCCGGACGGCGCGGGCTTCGCGCGGGTCTCGGTGATCGATGCGAAAGGCGCATCGGATAGTGTGGTGGTGCGGGTGGAGTAGAGGCGTATGCTTCCTTAGGTACCTAGTGGATCGAATCTAACGCTTGGTGCCCTCGTCTGACGGCGGCGATGATTTTGTCTGGGTCCGCTGTCCAAGTGAAGGGCTTTGACTCCGCATTGTGCTCGTCGAGGAAGCGGTTGATGGCGG
>JBKQRA010000101.1:0-8310 GCA_052144065.1 Methylovirgula sp.
GCCGCCATCAACCGCTTCCTCGACGAGCACAATGCGGAGTCAAAGCCCTTCACTTGGACAGCGGACCCAGACAAAATCATCGCCGCCGTCAGACGAGGGCACCAAGCGTTAGATTCGATCCACTAGCCGCGCGATCCGTTTTTTAACGAAGCATTAACCATAGGTATTCGGGCACTTCATCAAGGATAAGCTCTACAACACCGCTTTAATATTGTATTAACCATGCGTATTATTGTCAATCTATGCCTATGCCTAACAGATTGTAAACTAGCTATATTTAGGTTTTACGTTTGTTTTATTTAATTATTAAGTAACCGACTGCGCTTAAACCTCGGCGAGCGATTAACGATGAGGTGCGCGTATGAAACGGAATCTTTTGGCCCTTCTGGCGGGAGCGGCTGTCACGGCTGCAGCGCTCGGTTCGGCACATGCCGCGGATCTGCCGTCGCGTTCGATCGCGCCCTATTATGCGGCGCCGCCGCTGTTCACCTGGACCGGCTTCTATGCGGGCGCCAACGCCGGCTTGAACTTCGGCCAGTTCTCGGAAGGCGGCACGGGCTATTTCAACAATGCCCTTGGTGGCCTCTACGGCCTCACTGCCGGCTATAATTATCAATCCGGTCCGCTCGTCGTGGGCGCCGAGGCCGACATCGCTTTCGGCAGCGTCAACGGCACCTCCTGGCCGATGTCCGGCGTGCATGGCTCCGGCAATGTCCAGGGCGACGGCACGATCCGCGCCCGCTTCGGCTATGCGCTCGACCGCGCGCTGATCTACATCACCGGCGGCTATGCTGGCGCCAATATGAAGGGAAGCGTGGTCGATACCGCCGGCCTTCCAAACGTTTTCGCGAGCCAATCAAACTATCTGAATGGCTTCGTCATCGGCGGCGGCTTGGAATTCGCGGTCACGAACAATGTTTCGCTGAAGGGCGAATATCTGTTCAAGGACTTCGGCTCGACGAACTATTTCAACGGCACCCGCGACAGCATCACTTCGGGCATCAGCTATTCGACGCTGCGCGCCGGCATCAACTACCACTTCTGATAGTTAGACCCTCGAACTCCTCCAAGGCGGCACGGATTTTCCGAGCCGCCTTCTTTTTTGGTCAACACGCCTTTAGCGTCAGGCGACGACGCGCGTCTCGGCGAATGCCGGCACGTCAGCTTCGAAAGCCGCGAGCCAGTCGACGAGATTTTTATGCGTCTCGCGCCAGCCTCCGCCAAAGCGCAGATCGAGATAGCCAAGCGCGCAGGCAAGGCCGATATGGGCGACATCGCGCTTGCCGGTTGGCGGCGCCGCGGCAAAGGCATCGAGCGCCCGCGCGATTTTTTCGGCCTGATAGTCGGTCCATTTCGCGACCTTGAATTCGGGCGCACGAAAACGGTCCTCATAGATCAGCAGCAGCGCCGCATCGAGCAGGCCGTCGGCAAGTGCCGCCCGCGTCAAGGCCGCGAAACGCGCCTTCGGCTCGGTCGGAATCACGACATCGCCGCCGGCCAGCCAATCGAGATATTCGACAATCACGCGACTGTCATAAAGCGTCGTGCCGTCTTCGAGGATCAGCGTTGGAATCTTGCCGAGTGGATTTTGCTTGCGCAGCACTTCATTGGGATCGGTCGTATCGGCGACGACGATCTCGATCTTGTCGCGCACGCCCGCCAGGGCAGCGGCGATCTTGACCTTCCGCCCGAAAGGCGATGGCGGCGAGGAACGCAAAATCATCATGTCTCAACTCCGATCTGACTCGTCGCCAATGTTCTTATCGTTCCCAGCGCGGATCATAAAGGGCTGATCGCATATCCGGCTTGAGGAGACACGGCGAGCACCTGCGCAAGATAGGGCAAGAGGAGCCGCATCTCTTGTTCGAGCACATAGGGCGGATTGATCAGCGCAAGCCCATTGCCGGCGAGCGGCTGCTCAGGATCAACCGCATCGGTCCAAAGTTCGAGCCGCAGCGCGTCCTTCGCCCCCGACGCGCCCACGACAGCCGCAAGGTCGCGATAGAAGCGGGCAACGACCGCGCGATCCTTGATCGGAAACCAGACCATATATGTGCCCGTCGGCCATTTGCGCAGCGCCGTATCAAGCCTCGACAGAATTTGCGCGAACTCGTCGCGAGATTCGAAAGGCGGATCGATCAGCACAAGCCCGCGCCGCTCGACCGGCGGGACATAGGCGCCGAGTCCGATGAAGCCATCGATCTCGATGATTTTCGCGCGTTTGTCACGGCCGAGATGGGCCTTGAGCGCATTGGCGACGTCCGGATGCGCCTCGCAAAAAATCATCCGATCTTGCTTGCGCAACAGCGCGGCGGCAAGCGCCGGCGAGCCGGGGTAGCGCGGGCTCTCGCTTGCGACATAGGGCGCCACGATTGCGAGATAAGGCTCTAACAAATGCGCGACGTCGGCCGGCGCCGCGCCGGCATTAAGCAAGCGGCCGATGCCTTGGCGCCATTCGGCGGTCTTTTCCGCCGCCTCGCTGCTAAGATCATAGATGCCTTCGCCCGCATGGGTATCGATGACGCGGAAGGCCGTCTCTTTCAGCGCGAGATAGGCGAGAACGCGCGTCAGCACCACATGTTTGAAGACATCGGCGAAATTGCCGGCGTGATAGGCGTGGCGGTAGTTCACGATCTACAGGAGCGGCGGCACCGTCATTTCATGCCCGAAGCAGAAATGCCGGGCGACCTCCGGACAGGCGACGAAATTGCGCAAATCCTTCGACAAGCAGATGCGCACTTCGCTCAGCGTCGAGCGGCTGCATTCAACCGACATCATCCCCGACCGCAGGCGCGGATTGGCGGCCATGAAGGCTCGCTGCACGTCGATTGCGGCCCAGCGCTGCGATTGATGCGGCGCTTGGAACGGCGGCGGAATGGTGATCGTCGCGCGGGCACGTCGCACATCGGCGAAATAATCCGTCGGGCTCTTGCCGGAGCAGGTGCCGTGGACATTCCACTCATGCCGCGCGAGGCCTTCGTCCGGATAAAGCCCATGCGTCTCCTGCAAGGCGACGCGCGAAGGATAGCGGCCGGCCGGACCGCAGTTCGACGGAAAGCCATGCGTGTTCTGCGGCCAGAGCCCATGCACGACGAAGCCGAGATTGGAGCCCGACGCGCATTGGCTTCGCGCTTTCGCCGCACCGCCCGTTGCGCAAAAGCCCGGCGACCAGGAGAGCGCCAGCACATAGAAATCGAAATTGCCCGGCGCGACGCTGGTGCCATGATCGGGTGCGGCGGGCACGGCCGCTTGCGCCTCGGCGGGGGGAGCCGCTTCATTGGTCTTCGGCGCGGCGACAGGCGGGCGCTTATCGGCGCAATTGTCGAGGATGCAGTCCGATCCCATTGCATCTTGCGCAAGCGCGCGCAGCGGCGCGCCGGCAAGCCCCAGGCCGCACAAAGTCGCGGCGGCGAAAACCTTAAAACGCAAAATAAAATTCATTTGGCTGCATCCCCCGATGCGACGCCTTATGGGCGATCCAATTGGCAATTCGGCGCGGCCGCATAATTACGGTCGAGCCCGGCGACACACCAATCGACGCCGAAACCGAAGCCGATCATGCCCTCGCCCTCGACGATCGTATAAGAGACCGAACGCGCCGACCGATCGTTGAACTGCGCCCGCGCCACGCAATAGCGGCGCGGAATGTAATCGAGGCCGTGGCTGCGCATGCCGACCTCGCGAACGGCGTCGAAGCCGGCGATGTCAAGCCCGGATTTCCAGAATTCGCTCTCGCGATCGTGAAAGCGCGATTGGATCCGCTCGAGGACGCTCGGATCGCCGCAGGCCGGCAAGCGTCCGGAATAATAATCGTAGCGCTTCTCCGCCGGCACCAGCGGACGCCCCTGCGCCGCAAAGGGAATCGCGCCCAAGCCGGCACCAATGCCGCCTATGGCCAGCAGCGAGACGGTCTTGCGGATGGTGGCCGCGACGACTTCACGAAAGCTTCGCATATTCGGATTGCCCCTCACGATCGCAACTTTTGCCCGGCCGGACGATGCGTTGGGACGGCCGCAGCGTCAAGAGTGGCAAAGAGCGACGAGAGAGGCGGGAGCAGCGCCTTTATGCCTCGCAAAGACCGGTTGGGAACCCCGGGCACCGGCCTTGCTGCCATAGGCCCAAGGCGCCGCGAGGGACGGCGCAGGTGTTTCAACGGGGGGTGCTTCTGTGTCTCTGTGGAACAGTACCTTGCCAGACTTTTCGGAAATCGTCCGAATGTTCCGCGCTGATACACCGGCGTCGCAGACGATTGCGCAAGAGGCTTTCAGCGCGACGAAGGCACGCAAGCGCCGCGGCCCGATCCGCAACCGCTTCTTTCTAATCGCGGCATTGGCCGATATCTGCGCGATCTTCGCAAGCACGGTTATCGCGAGTCTTTTGCATCATTTCGCCTACCGAAATCTCGCCTTGGATTTCCATCTGCAGATGTGTCTCCTGGTGAGCTTTCTCTTCGTCGCGATCAGCGCGATGGGCGATGATTACGCGATCGGGCAATATCTCAGCGCCAAGGATCAGTTCCGGCGCTCCTTCGTGCCCTGGTGCACGGCCTTCGCCACGACGCTCGTTGTATCGCTGCTGGTCGGCTCGCCCAACCGGCTCAGCCTGTTGCCAACGCCGAGCCTCTTCCTCGTCGGCTTCGCCGGCGTCGGCGTCGCTCGCCAGGCGCTGGCCTACCGCATTCAGGCACGCGCCGCACAAGGCCGCATCGCGGCAAAGCGGCTGTTTCTGATCGGCTTCGAAAGCGAGCTCGAAAGCTTCACCAAAGGCTGGGAGCCGCATCGCTTCGGCATGCATATCGTCGCCGCCTCCGTGCTGCGCGGCCCCGACAGCCTCGCCGAAGATCTGACGCTGGCGCGCGCCTATGCGCGCATTCTGGTGCCGGACGATGTCTTCGTCCTCGTGCCCTGGTCGGACAAAGCGACGATCGAGGCGACGATCGACGCCTTTCTCGGGATTCCGGCGGCGATCCATCTCGGGCCGGAGAAAGTGCTCGAGCGCTTCGCCGATCCGCGCATCGCCAAGATCGGGCCGATCACCTGCCTCAATCTCGTCGATCATCCGCTGTCGCCGGCGGCGCTCGTCGTGAAGCGATTGTTCGATCTCGTGCTGGCGACAGCGGCCCTGATCATTCTCGCTCCGCTCTTTCTGATCGTCGCGATCGCGATCAAATGCGACAGCCCTGGCCCGATCATCTTCCGGCAGAACCGCTATGGCTTCAATCAGGAGCCGTTCAAGATCTTCAAATTCCGCTCGATGACGACCTGCGAGGACAATGCGCAGCTCGTCCAGGTGACGTCGCGGACGGACGCGCGCGTGACCCGCGTCGGCGCCTTTCTGCGCAGCCATAATATCGACGAGCTGCCGCAGCTATTGAATGTGATTTTGGGCCAGATGTCGCTTGTCGGTCCGCGCCCGATGGCGGTCGTCCACGATCAGATGTTCGAGCGCCGCATCGCGCTTTATGCGCGCCGCCATAATGTGAAGCCCGGCATCACCGGCTGGGCGCAGATCAACGGCTGCCGTGGCGGCCTCTCGGAAGATAAGATCCGCGCCCGCATCGAACACGATCTTTTCTACATCGACAATTGGTCGCTCTGGTTCGACATCAACATTCTGTGGCGCACGCTGACGTCGAAGGAAGCCTATATCGACGCGTTCTGACGCGGCTCAATGCGCAGACTTTTGATAGTCCTTCACATCGGTGAAGGTGATCTCAGGCCATTTCTCCTGCTCATAGCGCAGATCCCAGGCGGAGGCCGCGAGATAGACCGGCGCATGATCGAGATCGACGGCCATTGAGGACGGATAGGCGCGGGTGAATTTATCGAGTTCGCCCGCATCCCTCGCCTCGACCCAACGGGCAAGCTCGAAGCGCGATGATTCAAACGAGACATCGAGCCCATATTCGGCGGCGAGACGCTCCGCCAAAACATCGAGCTGCAGCGCACCGACGACGCCGACCATGGCATTGGAGCCATCATTCGGCAGGAAGAGCTGAACGACGCCCTCCTCCGCCATCTGCTGCAGCGCCTCGCGCAATTTCTTCGCCTTCATCGCATCGCCGATTTTGACGCGGCGCAGAATTTCCGGCGCGAAGCTCGGCACGCCGCGAAAGACGAGGTCTTCGCCTTCGGTCAAAGTATCGCCGATCCTGAGCGTCCCATGATTGGGAATGCCCACGACATCGCCGGCAAAAGCCTCTTCGGCGAGCTGCCGGTCTTGAGCAAAGAAGAACTGCGGCGCATTGAGCGCGATGTTCTTCGCCGTGCGCACGAGCTTCACCTTCATGCCGCGCGTGAGGCGTCCCGAACAGATCCGCATAAAGGCGATACGGTCGCGATGGTTCGGGTCCATATTCGCCTGGATCTTGAAGACGAAGCCGGTGAGCTTGCTCTCTTCCGCCTCGACCTTGCGGGAGGCCGCCTCGACCCCATGCGGCGGCGGTGCGAATTCGCCGAGCGCATCGATGAGGTCGCGGACACCGAAGTTGCGCAGAGCGCTGCCGAAGAAGACCGGCGTCAGATGGCCTTCGAGGAAAGCCTGCTTGTCGAAAGGCTTCAACGCCTCGCGAGCCAGCTCGATCTGATCGCGCGTCTCCGCATAGGCATCGGGCGGCAGAAGCGCCTCGACCCGCGAATCCTCCGGCCCGTTCACGGGAATCGGTGCCTCGTCGCTGTCGACGCGGCGGATCTGATTGCGGCGCAGATCATAGGTGCCGGCAAAATCGCGGCCGCGACCGAGCGGCCAGGTCACGGGGGCGACGTCGAGCGCCAGCGTCTTTTCGATTTCATCGAGCAGATCGAAAGGATCGCGCGTCTCGCGATCGAGCTTATTAATGAATGTGACAATCGGAATGTCGCGCAGTCGGCAGACCTCGAAGAGCTTGCGCGTGCGCGCTTCGATGCCCTTTGCCGCATCGATAACCATGATTGCAGAATCCACCGCCGTCAGCGTCCGATAGGTGTCTTCGGAAAAGTCCTCATGGCCCGGCGTATCGAGCAGATTGTAAACGCGGCCGTCATATTCGAAAGTCATCACCGAGGTGACGACGGAAATCCCGCGTTCGCGCTCGATTCCCATCCAATCGGACCGCGTTTGCCGCCGATTGGCCTTGGCGCGCACTTCGCCGGCAAGCTGAATCGCGCCGCCGAAGAGTAGCAGCTTTTCGGTGAGTGTCGTCTTGCCCGCGTCTGGGTGAGAAATGATGGCGAAGGTGCGCCGGCGCGCAACCTGATCCGAAATCGTCATAGCACCTACATAAGATAGATGAGCCGCGCACAAAAGATTGAAGGCGCGCGAATTTGGTGAATCGGCAGTGCTCGTGGGGCTCGTGCCTGCGCGGATAGTGTTGAGTCGCGCTTTTCTGAAGCAATCTGCCGCAGGCCGCAACTAAGCCTTAACGCCAAAATGGCAATCCTGCCTGTGCCAGCCACGCCGCTCACGCGCAAGGAATTCGTCCATGAACGATGCCATGGAAAACTCAAAGCCTTTCAACGTTCTGTTTCTCTGCCCCGACAATTCGGCCCGCTCCATCATGGCCGAAGCCATCATGAACCGCCTCTACGGCAACCGCTTCCGCGCCTTCAGCGCCGGTCCACAACCGAAAGGCTGGATCGACCCCTATGCTATGGCCGCCCTGTTCAAGGCCGGTTTCAGCATCGAGGGTTTGCGCTCCAAGAGCTGGGACGAGTTCGCTGACGCCGGTGCGCCAGAGCTCGATTTCGTCTTCATTCTGAGCACCAAGGTCACGCAAGACGCCTGCCCGCAATGGCCGGGCAAGCCGATGATCGCCAGCTGGGATATCGCCGATCCGGCGGAAGTCGACAGCACGGAAGTGATCAAGCATCTGGCCTATGCCGACAACTTCCGCATGCTGTGCAATCGCATCGGCGGCTTCGGCGTTCTGCCGGCCCCGAGCCTCGACCGGATGGCACTGCAAAACCGCATCCAGCCTGTCAGCAAGGGCATCGCCTCGGCCGCGTAAGCCCTCGCGCCGAAACGCCATCATCGCAATCGCCTCAAGTCCTGGCTTGAGGCGATTTTTTTTACTCTATTCGGCGGCAGCGCGGTCCGCCGCTGGTGTGTGCGGCAGCTGCTCGACACCCTCCTGCCGATCCTTGCCATGATCGCGGGCGATGAAAGTATAGATCGCCGGCGTCACGAAGAGGGTGAAGAGCGTTCCGATGCTCATGCCGCTCGCAATCACGACGCCGATCGCGAAACGGCTCCGGGCGCCGGCGCCCTCGGCAATGATGAGCGGGATCATCGCCACGACCATCACCCAGGCGCAACGAAGGACCGCATTCGTGT
>JBKQRA010000102.1:0-15120 GCA_052144065.1 Methylovirgula sp.
GCCGCCATCAACCGCTTCCTCGACGAGCACAATGCGGAGTCAAAGCCCTTCACTTGGACAGCGGACCCAGACAAAATCATCGCCGCCGTCAGACGAGGGCACCAAGCGTTAGATTCGATCCACTAGATGGCAAAAATGCTGATGACATTAGGGTAGCTCCTCAGCTTAAGGCCTCGCATTTCCTAAGGCTGAACAGCGTTTTAGTAACAATCTCCGTGCCAAAGCCGCGTCTACAGGCTCCCCGTCTGACTTTCGCCACAGCTCTTGCAGCGACCGGCGATCTCCATCACCTGTGTGTGTGGCACGAAACGGCTCGTCGCGGTGAGCGTGGCCAGATCCTTACGCAGGGCGTCCGAGGTCACCTCGACGACGCTGCCGCAGGTCTCGCAGATGAGGAAGACGACGAGATCCTGCAGCTGATGGCCATGCCCGCAGGCGAGATAGGCGTTGCGCGACGCCAGCCGGTGAACCAGGCTGTTTTCGAGCAGGAAATCCAGCGCCCGATAGATCGAAACGGGGGCGGGGCGTTTGCCTGTCGCCTCCGCGACCTTCTCGATCATGTCATAGGCGCCGAGCGGGCGGCCTTCGCGGGCGAGAATTTCGAGGATCAGGCGGCGGCTCGGCGTAAGCTTTACGCCATGGTCGCGACAAAGCTCTTCCGCCGCCGCCAGGGCACCCTTGACGGAAGGCTCTGCGTCTTTGCGCTTGCGGTCCTTCCGCTGCGCGGCGGGAATCGGCGTCGCCATCCCGACAATATAGACCCGGGCGTCCGCAAATGCGAGGCGCAGTAAGGATTTGGGGAGCGCGGATGACCTATGCCGTCTTGTTGGTGACAGCGCCGGACCGGGCGGCGGCCAAGGCGCTGGCGCAGGATCTCGTCACCCGCCACCTTGCGGCCTGCGTGCAGATGCTGCCGATCGACAGCGTCTATGAATGGCAGGGCAAGGTCGAGGAGGCGACGGAAATCCTGCTTCTCTGTAAGATCAGGCGGCAGGATTATGCGGAGATCGAGGCGGCGATCCTCAAGCAGCATAGCTACGAAACGCCGGAAATCGTCATGCTGCCGATCGAGGCAGGGTTTTCCGACTATCTGTCGTGGATCGACAGTGTGACAAAGTTGGGTGGCTGAACCTTCTCCCTGTGGGAGAAGGTGGCTTGCGCAGCAAGCCGGATGAGGGGTTGCGGCCCCTCAATATTGTAGCCCCTCACCCGCCGCCTTCGGCAGCACCCTCTCCCTCTGGAAGAGGGTTTCCTTCTCACAAGATCGACCTTGCGAAAGTCCGCTCCGCGTCCTCGATCGCCTGCGGCGTGCCGACGTGAAACCAGAGCCCGTCGAGCCGCATGCCGTAGAGCCGCCCGGCCTCCGCCGCCTTGTGGAAATAGGGCGCCAGGCGAAACACCTCGTCCGTCGCGTCCTTGAACAGCTCAGGCTTGATGATACCGATGCCGCTATAGACGAAAGGCGCGACCTTGCGCTCCTCACGCGAGATCAGCCGGCCATTGGCATCCATGGTGAAGTCGCCGGGCCAATCGACGCCGACGCTCGCCGATGTCGCCGCGACCAGCAGCAGAATATCCATCGTCTCGGGGTTCCAGCTCTCGGCGAAGCGCGGCAGAACCGGCTTCGGACCCTCGACCCAGAAGGCGTCGGTGTTGCAAACAAAGAAGGGCTTTTCGCCGAGCAGCGGCAGCGCTTTGCGAATGCCGCCGCCCTGATCGAGCAATAGCTTGCGCTCATCCGAGACGACGATCTTCGGCGCTTGGCGATGGGCGAGATGCGCTTCGATCTGATCGGCGTGATGATGCACATTGACGACCGCGGTCTCGACGCCCGCCTCGGCGAAGCGGTCGAGGCTGTGATCGATCAGCGCCTTGCCGGCGACTTTGATGAGCGGCTTCGGCAGCGTCTCGGTGATCGGACGCATGCGCGTGCCGAGGCCCGCCGCAAACACCATGGCTTTGTCCGGCATGAAAGACATGTTTCAGATCACGATGTGGGAGCTGCGGCGCCGCGCGTAAGGAGGGATGGCAGATAGGCTTCGCACCAGCCGCGCAATTCGGCCAATTGCGGATGCGCGAGGTCCTTTGTAAGATATCTCTCGATCCGCGGCAGATGCGCGAGATAGGCCGGCTTTCTGTCGCGCTTGTCGAGGCGGGCAAAAATGCCGAGGATTTTCGTCGCCCGCTGCGCACCCAAGATCGCATAGGCGCTGGCAAAGCCCATCATGTCGAACCGCTCGCCTCCGGCTTGGCGCAATTGCGCATAGAGACCCAGAAGACGCAATTCCATGGCGTCCGGCACATCTATACGCGCGTCTTGCAACAAGGAGACCACGTCATAGGCGGGATGGCCGAGAACGCAATCCTGAAAATCGATGACGCCGATACGCGCATAGCCCGTGCGTTGCGGCAGCCACAGGAGATTGGGGGAATGATAGTCGCGCAGCGTCCAAGTCGAGGGGCCGTTGACGATATCGCGCAGCATGTGACGCCAGAGATTGAGAAATGTCGCCTTGGCACCCGAGGCCAGTGTCACATGAGCGACATGTGGCGCATACCATTCGAGCAGCAATTCGACTTCGACCGCGAGCGCATCGAGATCATAGGGCGGGATCGTATATTTGACGTCGCCTTCGACCGGCAGCATTTCCGGCAAGATCGAATCATGCAGGCGGGCCAGCACGGCAACCGCCTCGGCATAGCGTTCGAAGATGATGCCTTGCGCATCGGTCACGCCCTCCGTGCCGAGATCTTCGAGCAGTGCGACGCCGGTTTCGCGGTCGAGCGCGAGAATTTCCGGTGCGGACAGATGCAGTGCGCGCAGACCTTTATCGACAGCGACGAAGGCATCGATATCTTCGGCGAGATGGGCGAGCGCGCTATAGGATTTGCCGGCGCGGATCGCCGGCCCGTCCAGACGCGGCGGCGAGATCATCAGAACCGCGCTGCGTCCGTCCGGCAGATGTAAACGCTCGTAAGCGCGCGTCGACGCATCGCCCTGCATATGGCGGCGGGTGGCGTCTTCCCAGTCGGTTCCCTCGACGAGGTCATGCAGCGCGCGCGCGACGGCGAGCCGTGGCGCAAAACTGCCGCTGCCGGTCAAGATCGCGCCGCGGTGATCGGCGCCCTTGCGGGCATCGATCGAGAAATTGATGTCGAGCCGGTCGCCGGTCAGATAGGCCCCGGCGCGCTCGGGCCATTCGACGATGACGAGCGCCCCTTCAGCCGTTTCGTCCCAGCCGAGTTCGGCGAGTTCTTCCGGCCGCATGATGCGATAGAGATCGGCATGCACGAGCGGATAGTTTGCGCCTTCATAGACCTGGATAAGCGTGAAGGTCGGGCTCGGAACTTCGAGATCCGTATTGCGTGTCAGGATACGGATCAGTGCGCGGGCAAAGGTCGTTTTGCCGGCGCCGAGATGGCCGGAGAGGGTGATGAGGTCGCCCGCCCGAATCCAACGCGCGACATCGGCGGCAAGCGCGATGGTCGCTGCCTCGTCGGCAAGCTCCAGCTGCCAATTGGCTTGCTGGGGCGTGGTGTGCGGCGGTGCAGCCGCCATTGCTGCGTTCCTCTTTCTCGGCCGCGCCGGCTCTTATTTCTACAGCCTTTCGGAGGCTAAATGTCCAGCTGCGTTTCGGCGCAGGCAGACGGCCCTCTGGTCATGCGGTCTTGACGCGCTTGGCCGCGACGCCACGCGCCGGGAAGATGCAAGTCACCGTCGTGCCCTCGCCCTGCACAGAATCGATGAGAACCCGGCCACCGTGCAACTCCACCAACGATTGGACGATCGACAGGCCGAGGCCGACGCCGCGATGGCGCGAGCCGCTCGTATGGCTGCGGAAGCGCCCAAAAACCTGCTCCAGCACTTCGGCGGGGATGCCGCGGCCTTCATCGGTGACTTTGAAGATGATTTCGTCGTCGCGGCGCAACGCCACCAAAGTGACGGTCTGTCCGGGCTCGGAGAAGCCGATCGCGTTCGACAAAAGGTTGAAGAGAATCTGCCGGATGCGTTTGCCGTCGGCAGTGAAGGTGCCGACATCGTCCATCGCCACGAGCTGCAGATGGATGGTGGATTCGGCGAGCCGGTCCTGCACGCCTTCGGCGGCGGCGGCGATCGTCTCTCTTATGTCGACATCTTCCGGCGACAGTTCCAGCGCATCGGCATCGATCGAGGCGAGATCGAGAATATTGTCGATGATGGCGAGGAGGGCCGTCGAGGACTGTGTCACATAGCCGGCATATTCGCGCTGGCGCTCGTTGAGCGGGCCAGCCACGCCTTTGCTCAAAAGGTCGATGTAGCCGATGATATTGGTGAGCGGCGTGCGCAGCTCATACGACACATGATGGACGAAGTCGTTGCGCAGCTCCTCGGCCTCGACGAGGGCCTGATTGCGCTCGGTCAGGGCGCGTTCGACATTCACATTGGCGGTCGTGTCGATGAAGGTCAGGAGCGTCGCGCCATCTGGCAGCGGCTGAGTGGTGCAATCGAGCACGCTGCCGTCGCGGCAGAAGATGCGCTGCTCCAAGCCTGTGCGCCGGTCGCGCAGGCCGGTGATGATGCCGCGGATCTCGGCAAAGCCGCCGTCGCCGTCGCGGAACAGCGTGCTGAGGCCCGCGATGCGGTCGATATGCGGCTTCTCGTTAAGCGAAGCGGGATCGAGATTGAGTAGCGTGGCGAAGGCCGGGTTGAAAAATTTGAGTCGTCCGTCGGTGCCGAAAACGGCGACGCCCTCTTTCAACGTGTCGAGCGTTTCGCTTTGCACCCGGCTCAGGGCGTTGAACTGCGACTGGAGATGGAAACGCTCCGTCACATCATCGATGAGATAGGTGACGCCGCCCTGTAGATTGGGGGTGATGACGACGCGCAGCGTGCGCCCGTCGGGAAGATGCCAGACCTGCTCGCTCGTCTCGATCGCCTGATAGGCGGCATGCAGCGTCTCGCGCCAGGCGCGAAAATCGGCCTGCTCCGGCAGAAGGCCGCGGACCCGCAGCGTATCGAGAATTTCCGAATCGGTCGGATGCTGATCGACGAAGGTCTGATCGAGCGCCCAGAGCTGGCGATAGGCGGCATTGTTGAAGACGAGCCGCTTGCGGCGGTCGAACATGGCGACCGCCGTCGTCAGGAGATCGAGCGTGCCGGCATGCGCTTGCATCTGCCGGTCGAGTTCGGCCCGCATCGCCTCGATCTCTGAGACGTCGAGGGCAATGCCGGCCGAGCCGGTGGAGACCGGCACATCGACAATATCGAGAATGCGTCTTTGTCCGGCGGCGACCGTGGCGGCGCGGCCGCGCCAGATCGCGCCGGCGCCGCGCGCCTCGGCCGAAGCCTCGCGCGATGAGCGCTCCAGAAGCTCGCTCGCATGGACGATGGCTTCGGTCGCATCCGCCGCTTCGACGGCGCGGACATAGGCGGCGTTCACCCAGGTCAGCTTATCTTCGTGATTGCGCAGCCAGACCGGGGCATCAATTGCGTTCAGCATGCCGCGCACGGAGTCGAGCTCGGAGATCGTTGAGACGAGCCGCTCGCGCAGCCGGACCGCCTCGAGCCGGTCGCCGGATACGTCGCGGATGCGCATCACGGCACGGCCGCTGACCGCGCGCCCCTCGATCTCGAGCCTGCGGCCGCCGAGGCTTTCGAGCGCGAAGCGGAAGCTTTCGCCCTTCTGCCGCAGCCGTTCGACGCAGTCGTCGAGCTTTTGCGCCCGGTCGGGGGCAAGCCAGGAGCCGAAGCCGAGAACGCGGCGCGAGATCGGGACATCGGTGACGAGGCTCAGATCGCCTTCAATGTCGGCGTCGCCGCCGGGGCCGCCCCAGGCCACGATGATCTGCGGTTCGGCGGCGAGAAAGACGTCGGCGCGATCGATCTTGGCGCGCAGATTATTAAGTTCGAGCGAGAAGGCCGCTTCGTTCTTGCTCCATTGATGCCGCTCGCGCAGATGCAGCAGGGCGGTGATGGTCGAAAACAGAACGAGGCCGATGATGAAGGAGAGGCCGATGACATCCTGGCTTTGCCGAAGATTGTCGATCAGGGCCAAAGGATCGGCTGCAAAGGCGCTGCTGGTCGCGGAAGCCGCCGCGCCGCTCAGAAGCACGAGGCCTGTGTGGCGGGCCGAGCTGAAAAGCGCTGCGCCGTTCGGCCGGCGGCCTTCTTGCCGCTTTTGGCAGACACCGTCCCGGCGCCGCCGCGCTGCGTCCCGCATTGCACCCTCTCGCAGCTCGATGAAGCGATGCGAATCCCGTCATTCACATCGAATCACCTATTTAGCCCGGCGATCGAACGCGTGGAACCTGGTTACGGCTAATCGCGCCCATAAAATCGCTGGCACGATTGGCAGGGAGGATCAGCCCGGCGCGGCTCGACTCAAGGCAGTCTAGCCATAGCGAGGGACTTTGAGAATCTGGTTAACGCAAGCTCACCAAACCGGCCACAGCTTTTCAAGCCATGGCCGGGAACAAAGTTCTGGCGATCAGTAGCGGTAATGGTCGGCCTTGAAGGGGCCGGCCTGAGGCACGCCGATATAGGCGGACTGGGCCTCCGACAGCTTGGTCAGATGCGCGCCGACCTTGGCGAGATGCAGCGCCGCGACCTTTTCGTCGAGGTGCTTCGGCAGCGTATAGACCTGCTTGCCGTAATGGCCCTGCTTGGTCCAGAGCTCCATCTGCGCCAGCGTCTGGTTGGTGAAGGAGGCCGACATCACGAAGGAGGGGTGGCCCGTCGCATTGCCGAGATTGACGAGGCGGCCTTCGGACAAAAGGATGATCCGCTTGCCATCGGGAAATTCGATCTCGTCGACCTGCGGCTTGACATTGTGCCATTTGAAATTGCGCAGGCCCGCGACCTGGATCTCGGAATCGAAGTGGCCGATGTTGCAGACGATGGCGCGATCCTTCATCGCCCGCGTATGCTCGGTCGTGATGACGTCGATATTGCCGGTGCAGGTGACGAAGATATCGGCGCGCGGCGCGGCCTCTTCCATGGTGACGACTTCATAGCCCTCCATCGCCGCCTGCAGCGCGCAGATCGGATCGATTTCGGAGACGATGACGCGGCAGCCGGCGTTGCGGAGCGAAGCGGCGGATCCCTTACCGACGTCGCCGAAGCCCGCGACCATGGCGACCTTGCCGGCCATCATCACATCCGTACCGCGGCGGATGCCGTCGACGAGGGATTCGCGGCAGCCGTAGAGATTGTCGAATTTCGATTTGGTGACCGAGTCGTTCACATTTATCGCCGGCCAGAGCAGCTTGCCTTCCTTCTGCATCGCATAAAGGCGATGCACGCCGGTCGTCGTTTCTTCGCTGACGCCTTTGATGGCGGCGGCACAGCGGCCGTACCAGCCGGGATTCTCCTTCAAGCGGCGCTTGATTGCGGCAAAGAGGATTTCTTCTTCCTCATTGCTGGCCTTGTCGAGAAAGGCGGTCTCGCCGCCCTCGGCCCGCACGCCGAGATGGATCAAAAGCGTCGCGTCGCCGCCATCGTCAAGGATGAGATTGGGCGTGCCGCCGTCGCCCCATTCAAAGATCTTATGGGTATATTCCCAATAGTCGTAGAGGCTCTCGCCCTTGCGGGCGAAGACGGGAATGCCGGCCTCGGCGATCGCCGCCGCCGCATGGTCCTGCGTCGAATAAATGTTGCAGGAGGCCCAGCGGATGTCGGCGCCGAGCGCTTTTAGCGTCTCGATCAGCACGGCGGTCTGAATCGTCATATGCAGCGAGCCGGCGACGCGGGCGCCTTTTAAGGGCTGCTTCGGTCCAAATTCCGCGCGCGTTGCCATGAGCCCGGGCATTTCCGTCTCGGCAATGGCAATTTCCTTACGGCCCCAGGCAGCAAGTCCGATGTCGGTGATGGCATAATCCGAGACGGAATGGGTCATGGCCGCGCGCGCTCCTTGAACTGGCCTTGGAAAGGAATGGGAGCCTATATCAGCCTCCCTCCTAGAACGCAATAAAGATATAAACAATTCTTTATATTGACGCAACATCATGGATTTATGGACTGATTGCAAGATGCGCAGGGCCGGCACGCTGGCGCTTGTAGGGTCATCACCCCAGGTAGGCGTGGGCCATCTCCGTGGTGGGCGTGGATGCGGCGAAGAGTCCGGCCGCTTTCGAGCGAAGGGGCAGCTTTGCCATGCGGACGACATTATTGTGAGCGGAATAGACGACGCGCGTCCTTCCTTGCGTCGAAAAGACATGCGACTTCATTTCGAGGAGCTTGCAATTCAGACGCATTCTAAAAAAGTGGCATCACTTTCGTGAGATATGCGCGCGCAACTGCACTTCCGGCGAATGGCCAGGGGAGGTCAGGCTTGATTCTCAACCAAAGCTCTGCTTCTTGGATTTCCGACGAACAAGACCCCAGTGGGCAATCGGCTTCTATGCTGCAAAACGCGCCGGCATCCAAAAAAAATGGAATTGCCATTATCGCCAATGATCGTGTGATCGATTGGCTGTTGCCTTTTCTCGAGAGCTATCAGGCCACGAGCGCCTCGACGCCGCTCTATCTGATTCCCTATGATGACAATATGGCGCGCACGCGCCGTGTCGCCGAGATCTACGGAGTCGAGGTCGTCGATGTCGACAACGCCGAGCTCGACGAATTGGCCCGCCGCCTCTATCCGTTCAATCCCGGCCATCGTCGGCGGTTGCGCAAGCTGCTGGCGCTCGCTCTACCGCTCGATGAAGTCATCTATCTCGATGTCGACATCATCTTGCTGCGCGACTTTGCCGAGGTCTTCGGCAAGCTCGAAGCGGGCAAGAGCGACTTCATCGTCGCGAGCCGCTGCCATGACTACGTCTATAATTCGCGTGCGACGCAATATGATTTCTTGCGCGATGCAATGCTGTTCAACGATGGGTTCTTCGCGACATCGCGCCACATCCTCTCGTTGCAGGATTTCTACGACGTCATCGAGGCGGACGAGAAGACATTCCATGCGGTGCGCCAGCGCGGCGGCCTTTTCGCGCAGCCGCTCACCAATTTCGTCGTGCATCGCCGCGGCCTGAAGATCACGGCGCTGTACGACTGCATTCCGAATGCCTCGGGCGAAAGCTATTACAAGGCGGAAGGCGTCACGCTGACGGAAGACGGTCCGGTCGACCGCGAAGGCAAGCGCATCTATTTCTGCCATTGGCCAGGCATCATCGGCATGCCGGGTCGCCGCATCTTCGACGGTCTCTGGCACAAATTCGCCCAGCAGGCGGCCGTGCGAATGAAGGAATTCGCCTGAGCTTGTTAGGCCGCCTGCAGCGAAAGCAGCGGTCGGACCGTGGCGGCGAGCGTCTGTTGATAGGCGTCAAAGCTGAACAGACGCTCGTAGAGCCGCCTTGTGTCACTTGCTTGCCGCTCGGCCTCGGTCGACATCCGGCCTTTCGCCTGGCGCCTGAGCGCCGCGGCGAAACCTTCCGCGTCCCCGGCCAGCGTCACATTGGCGAGCGACCTCGGATCGATCGCGATGCCGCGAAAGGCTTCAGCCGTCGCGATCAAGGGCGCGCCGCAGGACAGCGCCTCGACCGTCTTGATCGACAAACCATGGCCGGAGGTCGTCGGCAGCAGCACGAGACCCGCCGCGGCATAGGCGGCATCGAGATCATCTACGCGGCCGCAGAAGAGCGCCACATGTTGCGCGAAGAGCGCCGGCGCATTGGCCCGCACCAACTCATCGATATTGCCGATGATGCGGAGCGGCACATCGCGAGCGCGCGGACGAACGGTCTCCAGAAACCATTTGATGCTAAGATAATTTGGATGGTTGGCGCTGGCGACGATGATGATGTCTGAGCCGTCGGGGCCGGTCGGCACGGATGTCACCGCCGGATAGACGAGCGCATGTCTTTGCGCCGGCAGGAGTTCGCGCCAGTAGCGCGCCTCTTCATCGTTGAGATGGATGAGCAGATCGGCAGGACCCATTTGCGCGATTTCCAGCGCCAGCATCTCTTCATAACGCGCCTTGGGCGGCAATAGGCGGCGGCCCTCGTTGCGCAAGGCAAATTGGCGCGCCTGAACATCATGGGTGTCGAGAATGAGCGGGCAGTCGCGCTTGGACTTCAGCGCCAGCGCCGCCGGCATGCAGAAGAAATGATTGCAATGGATGAGATCGATGTCCGGCAGCGCGAGGAGCGCAGCCGGCACTTCCGCCGCGCGCGCAACGGCGCAGAGCATGGCTGCGGCGTTGCCATGCAGCCATTGCCATAGAGCTTGCAGGAAGGCGGGGCTTGCCATGCGCGGCGCCGGCATGCCGGCATAGAAGCGCTGGTCGGCGATCAGATCTTCGGTTGCCGCGAGATAGTCCCGATGCGCTTTCGAGCTCTCGGTCCAGCCGGGGAAATCGGCAACCGCCAGGCTGATGACGCGCGCGCCGAGCGCCCGATAGGCTTGCGCCTGAGAGGTGAAAACCTGATGGCTGCCGCAGGAGTGCCAGGCAGGATGCACCAGGGCGACGCGCTTGCCGGCAAAGGCGCGCGTGTCTTGAGGCTCGAAGGCGCGTTGGTCTCTTGTTGTCGAGGCGGGTCGGCTCGCCGGCATCAAGACTTCGTCTGTTTGCGGGCTCGGGCGCTTTTCGCGCGGCATTCCCAGATGATGTGCCAAGGAACGCCGAACAGAGCCATCAGCAGAAAGGTCACGCGCCGGCCCATGTTCGCCGCGAAGTGATCGAAATGCATGACGAGCCGATAGGCGACGTTGGAGCGTTTCGCCCATTGCGGCAAGGTCGGATCGGATTCGGGCCGCGACAGACCGAACAGCAGCACGATGAGATGCAGCCGCAAGAGCAGATTCTGCGAGAACCGTTCGCTGTGCGAAATCAGCTGATCGACGATGAGGGCGATCGCCTTGTCGTTGTAATCGCCCGAGCCGCCCGGCTGATAATTGAGCGTGTGATGCAGCTGCGCGGTCTGCGAAAAGATGTTCGAGCCATGCAGGCGATAGATGAAGACCGGCTCATCGATCAAAATGCTGCCGCACCACCCGCCGAGCCCATGCGCGAAATACATGTCGGTCGCGGTCCAGAGCTTGCGCAGATTCGGATTGTCGCAAAAGAGCGCCAGCGCGTCGCGGCGGTAGCAAAGGCCGGAGGTCGGCGTCCAAACCCAGCTGGTGCAGAGCGGCGGCACATAGAGCGCCTTCTGGCTGAGGTCGCCCATATGCGCGGGCGGCCAGCCGGGTTCGGCCCGAAACGGACGCCAAATATTCGTGCGGCGGCCGCGACCGCTGCGGATGTAGACATTCATCGCCTCACCGGTCGCGACGACGACATCGCCATTGCGAGCCTGCAGCATGTCGCCGGCAGTGAAGCCGACATGCAGCCGCGACGAGAGATGCACATAGATATGGGTCTCGACGCCGCGCGGCAGTAGCACATCGTCGGCATCGAGGAAGATGACATATTGGCCGGTCGACTGCACGAAGCCGTCGAGCGAGGCGGCGGTCTGGCCTTCATTGGTCGGCCGGCGGATCGCGACGAGCTGCGGATAGCGCTCGCACAGCGTCGCAAGCACGGTCGCGGATTCATCGGTCGACGCATTGTCGACGACGATGCATTCGACATTCGCATAAGACTGCGCGAAAACCGAGTCGACCGCTTCGGTGAGATAGCGGCCATAATTGTAATTGACGATAATGATGCTGACCAAAGGCAAATGAAAACTGGGCGTCATCAGCTGGTCGCGGTGCGCAGCCGTCGCGTTTGCAAGAGTCTCCGCCCGATTGGCAAAATTCATGATGGATCCCGTTATGTGGCCGAGGCGCCTTGCCGATCGATCGCATCGGAGAAGACGGCTCGGAACGGCGGCAATCTAACACAAGTTTTCGGCTCGTTCTGCCTTTGAATCGGCGCATATCGCCTTAGGATTAAAGCGCGATCCGGCCAGCTCGCCTGATATGGCAATGCGCCGCGCCGCGCGCCCAATCTCGAAACCGTAACTTGAGCTATCCCCGCGACATGGCTTATGTCTGCCGGATCGCAGGACCTCCGAATGCCCCGGTTACTGTATTTCTACCTTGCCAAGAGGCTGCTTCTCTCGACGCTGTTGATCGAGACGAGCCTCTGCGTGCCGGTCGTTCTGACGTCCCTGTTCCATTATCTGCCCGCGACGGCGCTGCGCAGCGGCCTCTTGGTCCCGGCGCTGCTCGGGACGTTTCCGACCGTGACCTATATCGCTCTGCCGATGGCCGTCGGCATTGCGGTTGCCGTGGAATTCTCGCGGATGGCGTCGGAAGGCATGATCGCGGTTCTCTATTCTCTGCGGCTGTCGGTCTGGTCGATTTCGCTGCCCGCGGTCGTCGTCGCGCTTATCGCGGTCGCCAGCGGCTATTGGGTTTCGTCCTTTCTCGCGCCGACCTATGTCGGCCAGATGCACGACGTGATTTACGTTATCCGCAATTCCTTGAACCATCGCATGCTTGAGCCGGCGCAGTTCTACACTTTCGACGATGGCGCAAGGACGCTCTATTTCCAGCGCTGGAAATCGGAGGATGTCGTCGACGGCATGTTCATCCACCAGTTCTCGAAAAAGAAGAACGAAGAACAGATCATCTATGCGCGTGAGGCGGAGTTTCGCCGCAACGAGCATGGAGTCTTGCTGATCTTGAGCCATGGCACGTCGCAAAGCGAAGTCGCCGGGACGACCGATATGCGCACCGCCGATTTCGACGAGGATTTTCTGCAAATCGACATGCAGGGCACCGGCGGACTGCCGAAACGCAGCTGGGTCGGCGTCTTTGAATTGCCGGCGGTCAAATTTTTCGAGTCGCGGCCGGAGGGTGGCACTGCCGATCAACAGCACGCGCTGTCGGAATGGACCAGCGAGGCGACGAAGCGGATCGCCATTCCGGCGCTGGCTTTGACGCACACGCTATTCGCGATCGCGCTGGTGCTGACCTTCTCGAGTGCGACCGGGCGCGGGGCCGCGGCGCTCGTCGCATTGATCGCCATACCTCTGGTCCATATCGCCATTCTGATCGGCTCGGAGAGCCTCGTGCGACAGGACCCGCGGCTTGTCGCGGTGATCGGGGCGGCGATCGTCGCCGAATTTAGCGCAGCGCTGATTCTGCTTTACCGAAAGGCGGCGAATTTCGCCGCCGTGCCGCGCTAGGCGGCGACGGCTCGTTTTTGGCCGCCCTTATTGGCAGTGAATGAGGCGCAGGTCCGGGATGGCCTGCTCGGCTTCCGGCACTTCGCTCAGAGGACTCACCACGCGGCTGTAGCTCGCCAGCACGTCCTGCGGCGTGCCTTCATCGCGGACGAGGCCGTCTTCGATCCAGACGACGCGGTCGCAGAACATCTCGATCGCGCCCGGCGAATGCGACACCATCAAAATCGTGCCGCGGCGGGCGAAGTCGCGAATGTAGTCCAGACATTTCACCGAGAAGGACTGATCGCCGACCGCCAGCGCCTCGTCGACGATGAGAATATCGGCATCGACCTGGGTGCAGATGGCGAAGGCCAGGCGGGACATCATGCCGCTTGAATACATCTTCATCGGCTGGCGGAAGAATTCGCCGATGTCGGCGAAGGCTTCAATCGCCGGCAGGCGCGCTGCGACCTCGGCCCGCTTCAGCCCGAGGATGGCGCCGCCGATCATCGCATTCTCGCTGCCGGTGAGCTCCGGATCGAAGCCGGCGCCGAGCGCCAGAATCGGCGCGATGCGGCCGACGGTCTTCACGGCGCCGTGCGTCGGCGTGGTGATGCCGCAGATCATTTGCAAAAGCGTGGTCTTGCCGGCGCCGTTGCGGCCGACGATGCCGAGGCATTCGCCCTTGCGCACTTCGAAGTTGATGTCGCGCAGCACCCAATGCGGCTCGTAGAAACGCTTCCAGCGGCCGAAGAGGATCTGCTTGAGCTGATCGTTTCTGTGCCGATAAAGCTGGAACGCTTTACCGAGCCCTTCGCAGCTGATCACGACTTCCGACGTCATCCTGTCAGATGACATCGACGAAGACTGACTTGTAGCGCATGAAGAAGCGATAGCTGAAGGCGAAGACGAAGAGGGAGACAAGGACGCATCCTAGGTAGATGAGAAGATCGGGTAAGCGGCCGAACAACAGAAGATCACGCATCATCTGGATATAGTCGCCGATGATGTTGAGCCTGAAGAAGAGTTGCAGATGCGGCGGCACATCGGTGATCGAATAGAAGATCGGTGTCGCAAACATCATGACCGGCACGATCGACGCCATGAGATGCGTCACGTCGCGGGTGAAGGAGCCGAGCGCCATCAGGAACCAGCTGACGCCAAGCAGGAACAGGAAAAAGGGGATGAAGACGAAGGGCAGCAGCAGGAACGTCACTGGCAGATAGTGAGTCAGCAGCAGCTGGAAGACGAGCAGGACGCAGAAGCTGATGCCGGCGTAGACGACGGCGCGGATGGTCGCGGTCCAGGCTAGCGTTTCGCTTGGAAAAATCGACTTCTTGATGAAGGTCGTGTGCTCGTGGAGGAGCATGGGCGCGCGATAGGCGAGTTCGCTGAAGAGATTGAAGAGAATGAGCCCGGCGAAGATCGACTGCGCATAGCTGAAGACGCCATGCGACGCGGCGGAGGCTGGAACGCCGACGGCGTTGGAGAAGATAATCGTGTAGACGGTGAGCATGATGAGCGGGCCAAAAATCGCCCACAGCCAGCCAAGCATCGAACCGCGAAATCGCACGGTCAATTCACGCCGCACGACGGCACGAATCAACTCACGAAAATGCCAAGCCCTTTCTAAGGGTGTTAGCACCAGCATGCGATCGTACCCCCTGTCACTTCATATCGTTAGGCGTCGAACGTAGATCAGGTCGACATTGTATAGTCAATGTGACGGCCAGTAACCCAGCATTCCAACGCAAGCGTCGGCGGCAAGAACGCGACAAGGTCGGGACGGCATTTTTTCGTCGCGACCAAACACATTTGCGGCCGTGCGCTTCGCCCGTTTTGAACGGTTCTTTTGCGCCGGCCGATCGAGTCATGCCCCTCAGCTCACTATGATGAAACACAGCGCCGGACACGATGCCAATCAAACTCGGCGTCAGTTTTGTAATGCGCGCTAAAGTTGAGCTTTAGGAATGGCCGGCCGGCGCGGGAGCATCGGCCATTGGAGGCCGCATCGCGGGGCGTGGCTGGGCGCCCAGGAAGGGATCGGAG
>JBKQRA010000103.1:0-15314 GCA_052144065.1 Methylovirgula sp.
GGTCCGGCCCCTCTACGCAACTTTAGAAAATCGCAGAAAGCTTAAACAGCAAAGCTCGAGCCGCAGCCGCAAGAGGCGGTGGCGGCCGGATTGCGGATCTTGAACATGCGGCCCATCAGATCGTCGATGAAATCGATCTCGCAGCCGCGCAGATAGTCGAGCGAGATCTGGTCGATCACGACCGTAGCGCCCTCGCGCTGCAGGATGAGGTCGTCTTCGGCCTTATCCTGGGTGATGTTGTAGGTGTATGTGAAGCCCGAGCAGCCGCCGCCATCGACCGCGACGCGCAGAACCGCGCCCGGGGCTTCGGTTTTCAGGATCTCAGCAACGCGACGGGCGGCATTTTCGGTCAACACGACCGGGGTTTCAACGGCGGTTTCGGACATGACAAAACCTCGGAATCTGGTGGTGTCGCAGCGTCGCAGATGGAACGCTTGCGTCGTCTCTCAAGAGAGAAGATACGTCGCGGGACCGCGACTTCAACGAGTCGAGGCAAGACTTACGCCAAAAACCCCGGCAGCGCCATTGCTTAGAGCCGTTATCAGGGAATGAGGAGGCTGCCGTGTCGCCGCTCGTCCGGCAAGATGTCGCTTTTCCGCCAATGCGGGCGCCCTATGCGGCGGACCCGGCGCGCAGCCGCGGCCGTCGATTCGGCGAGCCGATCTCGCCGACGCGGACCGAATTCCAGCGCGACCGGGACCGGATCGTCCATTCGACCGCGTTTCGCAGGCTCGCGCACAAGACCCAGGTCTTCGTGCCGCATGAGGGCGATCACTATCGCACACGGCTGACCCATTCGATCGAGGTTGGCCAGATCGCCCGCGCCTTGGCCAGGGCGCTGGGGCTCGACGACGATCTCGCCGAGGCTTTGGCGCTTGCCCATGATCTTGGCCACACACCCTTCGGCCATACCGGCGAGGATGTGCTCGACGAGCTGATGCTGCCTTATGGCGGCTTCGATCACAATGCGCAGGCGCTGCGCATTGTGACCAAGCTCGAACGCCGCTATGCGACCTTTGATGGGCTAAACCTCAGCTGGGAGGCGCTCGAAGGCCTCGTCAAGCACAATGGGCCGCTGATGCTGGCGGACGGCATGCCGATTCCGCGCTATGCCGAGCGCGGCCTGCCGCTGGCGCTGCGCGAATATGATGCCCAGCATGATCTCGAATTGGCGAGCTTTGCCAGCGCCGAGGCGCAGGCCGCCGCGATTGCCGACGACATCGCCTATAATGCGCACGACATCGATGACGGGCTGCGCGCCGGCCTGTTCGGCTTCTCGGAGGTCTCGGAGGTCGATTTCCTCCGCGATATTGGGTCGGAGATCGAGTCGCTCTATCCCAATCTCGAGCGGCCGCGCGTCATCCACGAGCTTGTCCGTCGCGTCATCACTCATTTCATCGAGGATGCGATCGCGGAAAGCCGGCAGCGGCTCGCCGATTCTGGCGTCGCCAGCGTCGAGGCCGTGCGGGCGCATGCGACGCCACTCATCGGCTTCGGCCAGGCAACGGAAAGCGTCGACAAGATCGTCAAAAGCTTCCTGTTCCAGAACATGTACCGGCATCCGCGTATCGCCCGCGTCCGCATGCTGGCCGCTGATGTGGTGCGCGATCTCTTCGCCGCTTTTTTCGAAAGCCCGGACTATATGCCGCCCGAATGGGCGCAGGCGGCGGCACTCGTACCGTTGGAAGAAGAGGCGCGACGGGCGCGCATCATCTGCGACTACATCGCCGGCATGACCGATCGCTATGCGCTGGCGGAACATACGCGGCTTTTTGACGTGACGCCGGAATTGCGCTAGCCGCCAGCTCCGAAAGTGTTTCTGGCGAAAGCGTCTCAAAGATCCGAGAAGCCTCAAATCCGAGTAACTATGAACATCTACGCTGAATTTCATGGCCGCGTCGCGGTGCTGTTGCGCCGTTTCATTGCCGCGGGCCGGTTGCCGGAAGATCTCGATCTCGGCCGCTTCGTCGTCGAGCCGCCGCGCGATCCGACGCATGGCGATCTCGCCGTCAATGCCGCCATGGTCTACGCGAAGGAGGCCAAGGCTGCCTTCGGCAATCCGCGCACGCTGGCAACGGAGCTGGCCGCCATGCTCGTCGATGATGTCGATGTGGCGCAGGCGGAGGTCGCTGGACCTGGCTTTCTCAACATCCGTCTAAGGCCGCAAGTCTTCGCGGACATCGTGCGGGCGGCGCTGCGCGCCGGCGATCGTTTTGGGGCAGGCGGCACCGCCACGGTCGAAAAGATCAATGTCGAATATGTTTCGGCCAATCCGACCGGGCCGATGCATGTCGGCCACGGCCGCGGCGCGGTGTTCGGCGATGCGCTCGCCAATCTGCTCGCCTATGCCGGGCATAGAGTGACGCGCGAATATTACATCAACGATGCCGGCGCGCAGGTCGATGTGCTCGCAAGGTCCGCCTATCTGCGCTACCGCGAGGCGCTCGGCGAAGGCATCGGTCCGATCCCGGAAGGCCTCTATCCGGGCGATTATCTGCAGCCGGTCGGGGCGGAACTTGCCGCCCAATTCGGCGACCAACTTGTTGGCAAGCCGGAAAGCGAGTGGCTCGATGTCGTCCGCAGCGCCGCCATCGGTGGCATGATGGAGATGATCCGGGCCGATCTCGCCGCGCTCGGCATCGCCCATGACGTGTTCTTTTCCGAACGCACATTGACGACGAGTGGGGCGGGCGACGAGGTCGCAGAAGCCATCGCGCAATTGCGCGCCAAAGGCTTGATCTATGAGGGCCGCTTGCCGCCGCCGAAGGGCCAGGCGATCGAGGATTGGGAGGATCGCGAGCAGACCCTCTTCAGATCCACCGATTTCGGCGACGACGTCGACCGGCCGCTGATGAAATCGGACGGCGGCTACACGTATTTTGCCTCCGACATCGCCTATCACAAGACGAAGATTGATCGCGGCTTCAGGACACTCATCGATGTCTGGGGCGCCGATCACGGCGGCTATGTGAAACGTATGCAGGCGGCGGTCGCGGCGCTTTCCGGCGGCAGCGCCGTTCTCGACGTCAAACTCTGTCAGCTCGTCAAATTGATGCGTGCCGGCGAGCCGGTGAAGATGTCGAAACGTGCCGGCGACTTCGTGACGCTGCGCGATGTCGTCGATGAAGTCGGCGTCGACGCGGTCCGCTTCATGATGCTGTTTCGCAAGAATGACGCGACTTTGGAGTTCGATCTTGCGCGCGTTATCGAGCAGTCAAAAGACAATCCGGTCTTCTATGTTCAGTATGCTCACGCCAGAGGAAAATCTGTCGTAAGACAAGCGCTTGCATCGATTTCTGAAATTGATTTATCAACAAGCGCGCTGCTTAGGGCCGATCTCTCTTTGCTCGTGGACGAAGGCGAAATCGGACTTATTCGGTTGATCGGCCAATATCCGCGCGTAATCGAGGCGGCCGCGGCGGCGCATGAACCGCATCGTGTGGCGTTTTACCTACATGATCTCGCGTCTTTTCTGCATTCGCATTGGACGCGGGGCAAAGATCAGCCACAATTACGCTTTGTTAATGAAGACAGTAGAGATTTAACCGTCGCTCGGATCAGCTTGGTTACGGCGGTGACTTCTGTATTGGCGTCGGGATTGACTATTCTTGGCGTCAACGCACCGGATGAAATGCGTTGAGGGCTCAACTGCTGAGACTTTCAACTGCTGGGACCGGGGGGATTCGGTCACAGAGCAGATTTCGGCCCGGTGCAATTCCGATCATCGCTCAATAGGCGAGTCGGATTCGAGGGGCGGGGCGACTGAAAAAAGCGGTGTTGACCGCGGTGACACTGTCATCGTGGGCAGCTGCATTTCGAGGTAACAGTGATGAGTGAGCCCGTCGCCAAACAGCGTCCGATGATCAATCTCGACGAATTCGAACGGCGTCTGCGCCAGCCCGCAGCCGCGCCGCAACGTCATGACGATGATCCTCTGGCCGAACTCGCCCGCTTGGTCGGCAGCGAGCAGGATCCCTATCAGACCGTCTTCCGCGACCAGCGCGATCCTTATGATGATCGGCGCGATCTGCGTGCCGACAGCCGGCAGCAAGCCAATCTGCAGCGGCCGCGCGATCCCTATCCGCCGCGCGCCGTCATTCCCGAGCCGCCGCGCCCGCCGCAGCCGCTGCCTTTCGCCGCGCAGCGCGGTTTGCAGGCCGAACGGATGATGCCGCAGCCGCCGAGCATGCGCGCATCCGAACCGCTGCGCGCGACGCGCGGGCCGGCAAGCGCACCCGCTGCGGCGCCGGCTTTCGGCGGCAATTTCGCGGCGATTGAAGCCGGCCTTCGCGGCTCGATCCAGCCCGACTATCGTGATGCCGCGCAAGATCCCGCGCATTCCTATCAGCCGTCGTATCACGCCGATGAAGGCGAAGAGGACGACGCGCATTGGCTCGATCAGGCGCAGGCCTCCGCGCCGCAGCATGCCGCCACGGCGGAAATGCCGCTACCGGCGCGCTCGCATCGACTGCTCTATCTGACCGCGGCGATCATCGCACTCGGCATTGGAGGCATTGGCGCGACTTTCGCGATCAAGCGCAGCCCGGCGAGCCCGCAGCAGATCGCCATGATCAAGGCCTCGACTAGCCCGGCCAAAGTGCAGGCGAAAGGCGCGTCCGATTCGGGCAATGCCACGATGCAGGACGCCTCGGTCCTCGATAACACGCCACAAGCGCCGCCGGTCGGCGTCGTCAATCGCGTGGAGCAGCCTGTCGATCTCGCCGTTCAAGGACCGCAGACCGCGCCGGCTTCGGGTGCGGCTTCCGTGCCGGTGCCGACGCCGCCCAGCGAGGCGCCGCCGTGGCAGACCGCTGCGCCTGCCGCCGTACCTGCGCAAAGCAATCCGCAAGTTGCCGATGCCTCGCCGAGCCAGAGTTTTGGGCTTGGCGGAATGATCCAGTCGCGGCGCGTGAAGACGATCGCCGTGCGTCCGGACGGATCGGTCGCGCGGGATGATGCCGAACCGTCGCCGCCATCAGACGCTGCCGCTACGCCGGCGGCTGACAGCGTTGCGCCACCCCCGGCGAACCCCAAGGCGACCGCCCGTGTTGCCACACCGTCGCGCACGGCGAGCGCTGCGCCGGCCGGCGCGGATGCCGGCGATGTGGCGCCGAGCCCCGTCCGGCAGAGGCCGACGGCGCATGCGAAACCCACCGAGGTCGCCGATCTCGGCACAGCGTCAGACGCAACCGACAGCGGCGCGGGCGGCGGTTTCGCGGTTCAGCTTGCCGCCGCGCCGACCGAGGCCGAGGCGCAGCATGTGATGAACAAGCTCGCCGGCACCTATCGCGCGGAGATCGGCGGTCACAAGCTGAAGTTCCACCGCGCCAAGGTCGGCGAAAAGACAGTCTATCGCGTGCGCGTCGGCGGCATGTCGAAAACCGCCGCGGTCAAATTGTGCCAGTCGCTGCAAGCCAAGGGCGGCACGTGTTTCATTGCGCACGATTGATGCGCAGATCGCGATGCGCGCGGCTTGATCCGCAGATGTCGGTTCGCTGATGCGTGCCTTCGTCTGCGGCTGCCGCGGCCTCGCGCTTGATGCCGAGGAACGCGCTTTTCTGCGCGAGCAGCAGCCCTATGGCGTCATTCTCTTCAAACGCAATATCGACAATCCGGCGCAGCTTCGCGCCCTGATCGACGATATTCGCGCTGCGCTCGGCCGGGCCGACGTCGAAGTGCTGATCGATCAGGAAGGCGGCAGGGTGCAAAGGCTCGGGCCGCCGCATTGGCGGGCCTATCCGGCGGCCGCGCGCTTCCAGGACATCGACCGTCCGTTCGAAGAAAAGCGCCGCCTTGTGCGGCTCGCGGCACGCCTGATCGCGCGCGATCTCGCCGATGTCGGGATCAGCATCGATTGCATGCCGGTGCTCGACGTGCCGGTTGCTGGCAGCCACGATGTTATCGGCAATCGCGCCTACGCGCATGATCCGCGGACCGTCGCTGCTTTCGGCCGCGCCGCGGCGGAAGGTCTGCTTGATGAAGGTATTTTGCCGGTCATCAAACATATTCCCGGACATGGACGCGCGATGGTCGATAGCCATCTCGCCTTGCCGGTCGTCGACGCGCCGCTCGCGGTTCTGGCGGAGAGCGATTTCGTGCCCTTCGCGGCGAATGCCGATCTGCCCGCGGCCATGAGCGCGCATGTCGTCTATAGGGCGCTCGATCCCAGCGCGCCGGCCACGGCCTCTGCCCATGTCGTCTCCGAGATCATCCGCGGCCAAATCGCCTTTGCTGGCCTTTTGTTCAGCGATGATCTGTCCATGCAGGCGCTCTCCGGCGGATTGAAAGACCGGGCCGCTGCGGCTTTTGCAGCCGGCATCGATATTGCGCTCCACTGCAACGGCGATCTTGCCGAGGCAGCGGCCGTCGCCGCCGCGACGCCGTACCTGTCCGGCGAGGCTCTGGCCAGGGCAAGCCGGGCCTCCGAGATCCGTGCCAAGGCCAAGGTTGCCGCAGAGGGGTTCGATCCTGTGGACGCCTGGGCGGAAATCGCCGCCGCTCTTGCGATTGCTGCCTGAATCGCCGCAGAGTAAAGCCCTGCATGGCCGCAGGCTCGTTGGCCTGGTCGAGGTGGGTCCGAGAGAGCCGCGGCTTTTTTGGGCCTGCTGGTGGGGCACGGCGTAATTGAGTGATACGGCTTTGGAACTGGATTTCGAACAGCGGCCCGAGGGCGCGCCCGAAACGACGTTTTTCGTAGATGTCGACGGCTTCGAGGGGCCGCTCGATCTGCTGCTCGAATTGGCGCGCCGGCAAAAGGTCGATCTGCACAAGATCTCGGTGCTGGCGCTCGCCGAGCAATATCTCTCATTCATCGAAGCGGCGCGCAGCCTGCGGTTGGAACTCGCCGCCGACTATCTCGTCATGGCGGCGTGGCTCGCCTATCTGAAATCGCGCCTGCTGCTGCCGCAGGCGGCGGCCGATGAAGAGCCGCCGGCGGAAGATCTCGCGGCCGATCTCGCCTTTCGCCTGCAGCGGCTCGAAGCGATCCGCGCCGCGGCCGAATCCCTCGTCAATCGGCCGCGCCTCGGCCGCGACGTCTTCCTGCGCGGTTTGCCGGAAGCGGTCGAAGTCAGCCGCCGTCCGCAATGGCAGGCAAGCCTCTATGATCTGCTCTCGGCCTATGCGCGGCAGAGCCAGAAACACGCGCTGGCCCGCGTCCGCTTCAAGCCGCGCTTCGTCTGGTCACTCGCCGACGCACGCGAGCAATTGCAGAAATTCACCGGCGGGATCGTCGATTGGACGGTGCTCGATACCTATCTCGTCGCCTTCTGCACGAGCCCCGAGGCGTCGCGCACGGTGAAAGCTTCGGCGCTTGCGGCGGCATTGGAAATGGTCCGGCAGGGCGAGATCAGCCTGCGCCAGGATGGGCCATTTGCGCCCATCTGGATCAAACCGCGGCAGCATGAGCCGGCTGCGCTCAAAAGCGAGGCAACAGGCTGAGTTTTCAACCTTTGCGCATGGCGGGCTGTTCGCATTATTCCCTTGCTGGAGAATAAGACATTGGCACAAGTCGCGAGACTGTTTCCGCAGGCATCGAATAGTGAGGATGAAGGGGAATTGGTTGATCCGAGCGAAGCCTTGTTCGGCGAAGCGATGCGGATCGCCGAGGCCATGCTGTTCGCCGCCGCCGAGCCGCTCGAAGAGTCCGAGATCGCGCGCCGCATGCCGGAAGGCGTAGCGGTCGATGACGTGCTGGCGCGGCTGAAGGCCGATTATGCGCCGCGCGGCGTCAATCTTCTGCGGGTTGGCAAGAAGTGGCTGTTTCGCACCGCCAGCGATCTCGGCTGGCTTCTGTCGCGGGATGAAACGCAGCCAAAAAAGCTGTCGCGTGCGGCGCTCGAGACCTTGGCGATCGTCGCCTATCACCAGCCGGTGACGCGCGCCGAGATCGAGGACATCCGCGGTGTAACGATCTCCAAGGGCACGATGGATGTGCTGATCGAGACCGGCTGGGTGCGCCTGCGCGGCCGCCGCCGCACGCCCGGCCGGCCCGTGACCTATGGCACGACCGAGGCCTTCCTGCTGCAGTTCGGGCTCGAATCGATTTCCGATCTGCCGGGGCTTGAAGAGTTGAAAGGGGCAGGGCTCTTCGATGGCCGTCTGCCGAGCGGCTTTGCCGTTCCGCTCCCGTCGGATGATCCAGCGCTCACCGACGACGAAGATCCGCTCGACGCCGAAGTCGCGGAAGAATTTCCGAGCCTGTCGGATGAGGCGTCGCCCGAGGCCGAGACCGTCGAAGAGGATGCTGCGCCCGAAGAGGTCAAGGACCTCGATCCGGACGATGACTTCTAAGACGATTTTCTCGATCGCGGCCACGCATTGATGGCCACGTTCTAAGCGGCCATTTCTTCCGCCATCCGCAATTTCGCTGAGTAATGCGAGGCGTTGCCGCGTCCGACGCGGGCATCGCGGGCGAACATGATGAGATGATGCGCCGAGACCGCGGCCGTCAGGATCGCTTCGACCTCGCCGCGCAGCAGCCTCGGCAGAGTGAACCGCCAGAAGGCGCGGCGATAGTCGCTCAACACGCCGACTTTCCATAAAACCTTGGCGAGCATTGTAAGACCGCGGCGGATGTTGGCCGGTGAAACCCGTTCCTTGCTCATCGGCCGCGGATAGCGGTTCGGCCAGGCGGCGCGCATCAGATGCTCGTAGCGTTGATAGAGGCGTTCGGGCTCATAGGCCTTCGCCATGCACTCGCGCCACATGGCCACGACATCGTCATAGGGCAGGAGGAAGCGCACGTTGGACTCGCGGCTTTCGTCCTCGTCGATCCGTCCATCGCGCTCCAGCCGCTCCCAGAGCGGCGTCTTCGGCAGAGCCTGCAAGAGATTGATCGTCGCCATCGGGATTTTCGACTGCTCGATGAATTCGAGCAGCTTGTCGCCGGTCTCGAGCGTATCGGAATCAAGTCCAAGAATGATTCCTGAGACGACCTGCATGCCGTAACTGTTGATCGTATCGACGGCCTCGAGGATCGGCATGACGAGATTGTGCTTCTTGTCGATGTCGCGGAGCGCTTCGGGCTCCGGCGTTTCGATCCCGCAGAACATCGTATCGAAGGCGGCTTCACGCATTTGCGCGAGAATCTCGGGATAGCGCGCGATGTTGAGCGTCGCCTCGCAAGCGAAGCTCACGACATAGCCGGTACGCTTTTGCCAGGCAATGAGATGCGGCAGCAGTTCGGCGACAGCGGCGCGATTGGCGATGAAATTGTCGTCGACGAAATAGATCTGCCCGACCAATCCGCAGGCGACGATTTTGTCGAGCTCGGCGATGATCTGCTGCGGTGTCTTGATCCGCGCGATGCGTCCATAGAGACCCGGAATGTCGCAGAACTCGCAGCGATAGGGACAGCCGCTCGAAAACTGGATCGTGCCGAGGAGGTAGCTGGTGATCTTCGCCTGTTCGTAGGCCGGGATCGGGAAATCGGCGAGATCGCGCCGCGCCTGCGTCGTCAAGATGATCTGCTGCGCCGGGCGGCTGATGTCGGCGGCGAGGATCTCGATCAAGCGGTCGGTCGCATCGCCGAGCTCGCCGACATGCAGATAATCGAAGTCGGGGTAATAGTTGGGACAGGCGGAGACGGAGGGGCCGCCGAGCGCCGCCACCTTGCCGGCGCCATGCGCCCTGCGGCAAATATCGTCGATCTGATGCCGCTGGATGTGCATGCCGCTGACGAAAACGGCGTCGGCCCAGGCGAAGTCGCTGTCTTCGGCGTGGTCCATATTTTCATCGATGAAGCGTACCTCCCAATGAGCGGGGAGGGCGCCGGCGATAAGCAAAAGGCCTTGCGGCGGCATGCAGGCTTTGACGCCCACCGTGAGTTCATAGGAATATTCGAATGTGCCAAAAGAGGGCGAGTAGCGCGGAAAGACGCAGAGGATGCGCCGGCCCAAAGGCCCAGTCCGTCGCATCGGGGCGGCCGTTTGGAATTGCTCAAAGCCTTGCAGCGACTTCGTCATTCGGCCCCTCATGAATCTGTTGAGGTCAAATTTTATGGAGCAAATTGCGTTCTTTTTACAGGGGTTTCGCGCCCGCGCGCCCGCATCGGCGGCGATTTTTTTTTGATCGCTATCTGATCTCTATCGATGACATGAGCGCACATATTTTGGTCTTATTATTAGTGGTATGTGGCGCCGCTGCGACCGCGCGGCAGAATTTTCGCTTGTCGGCTTAGATGACGTGGCTCAGGCCGTATCGGTTTTGTGCGGGTGCCATATATTTTGAGGCCCGCACGCTGTCAGACCCGCTTTGGGTCGGCCGATGAATCCGCTAAAAGCCGCTCGGATCGCGTGTCAGCGTTGAAATGCGTAGGCGATCGACCCCCGTGATGCTTTGACGCAGACGGACCTATTTAGGACTTTTGCAAAGGAATACATGCAATTAGTCTTTTATACGAATAAAATTTGGGTGTTTCGTTCCACTTCTTGAAACGCGGGCAAACCGAAAAGAAACCCAGCGTGCCCTATGGCACCGACAACCGCGCTGCTCAGATGGCATTGAATAAGCGGTTGTAAGCGCAAAGTAAGGATCGTTCTTTGGTTGATTGGGACGCAAAAATAAACAACGGCAAAAAAGCCGGAAATACCAGCGCGGCGCCGGCCGAGATCGCAACGAATTCCGATCTGGCGAGGCGCGTGTAATGGCATTCAACGTCTCGGCCTGGTCGATCCGGAAACCTTTGCCGGCGATCCTCTTCGCGTTGATCGTGCTGGCGCTCGGCGTCATGAGCTTCAAGAAGCTGCCGATCACGCTGCTCCCGAATGTCGATCCGCCCGTCGTCTCGGTGATCATTCCGGCCTTCGGCGAATCCCCGGCCCAGCTTGAATCGCAAGTGACGAAGCCGGTCGAGACCGCCATTTCCAGCGTCGAAGGCGTCAAGCACGTCATCTCCTCCGTGAGCGACGGCGTCTCTGCGACGACCGTCATGTTCCGCCTCGACGCCAATACGGATGTCGCGCTGGCCGATGTCAAAGCGGCGGTGGCGCGGGTCCGCGGCAGCCTACCGAACACGATTTCCGAACCCATTGTGAAACGCGTCGATGCGATCGGCCTCGGCATTCTGACCTATGCGGCAGGCTCCAAGAGCATGTCGGCTGAGCAATTGTCTTATTTCGTCGACTCCGTCGTGGTGCCGAAGCTCGAAGCGCTCCAAGGCATCAGCATGGTCGAGCGGATCGGCGGCGTCGATCGCGAGCTTCGCCTGGCGCTCGATCCGGCGAAGCTCCAAGCCCATGGCCTGACAGCGGCCGAAGTCTCCCGCCAGCTTGACGGCGCCGACAAGGCCAATGGCAAGAGCGGCCGCGATGCCGCGCAGCTTGCGCAGATCATGATCAGCCTGCCGAAGGGCGGCGAAATCCGTCTCGGCGAGCTTGGCTCCTTCACCGACACGATTGCCGAACCGCATCGCTTCGCCCGCCTCAACGATCAGCAGATCGTTGGCTTCAGCATTGTGCGCACCAAGGGCGCGAGCGATGTGACGGTCGCTTCCGAGGTCGACAAGGCGCTGGCGCAGATCCGCGCCGCCCATCCGGACGTCACGCTCAATCTCATCGACACGTCGGTACGCTACACCGAGGGCAATTTCGAATCGGCGATGCACACGCTCTTCGAGGGCGCAGCACTCGCCGTTATCGTCGTCTTCCTGTTCCTGCGCGATCTGCGCGCGACCGTCATCGCCGCGATCGCTCTGCCGCTGTCGATCATTCCCGCCTTCTGGGTGATGAGCCTGCTCGGCTTCTCGCTCAATCTCGTGAGCCTGCTCGCCATCACGCTGGCGACCGGTATTCTCGTCGATGACGCGATCGTCGAGATCGAGAATATCGTCCGCCATATCCGCATGGGCAAGACGGCCTATCAGGCGGCGGTGGATGCCGCGGCCGAAATCGGTCTCGCGGTCATCGCGATCAGCCTGACCATCGTCGCGGTCTTCGCGCCGGTGAGCTTCATCAGCAATATCGCCGGCCAATATTTCAAGCAGTTCGGCCTCACCGTCGCGGCGGAAGTGTTGTTCTCGCTGATCGCGGCGCGGCTCATCACGCCGATGCTCGCCGCCTATTTCCTGAAGCCGCATCCGAAGAAGGACGTCGAAAGCCGCTGGACCAAGCGCTACGGCAAGATCGTCGAATGGTCGGTGGTCAATCGCTATAAAACGGTGCTGATCGGGCTTGTGCTGTTCACCGGATCGATCCTCAGCATCACCACCAATCTCGTGTCGCGCGACTTCCAGCCGGTGCAGGATTCCGGCCGCTCGCATCTTGCGATCGAACTGCCAGGCAATGCGACGCTTGCCGATACCGAGGCGGCGACGGCGCGTGTCGTTGACGTGTTGCGCCATCGTCCCGAAGTGACGAGCGTTTTCGTCGATGGCGGCCGCATCGCGCCCGGCATGCCGGAAGTGCGCAAGGCCCAGCTCACCGTCAATTACGTGCCGAAGACCGCGCGCAAATTGTCGGTGCTGCAATTGCAGGCCCTGATCAATAAGGACCTCGATGGCATTGCCGGCGTTCGGCACTGGTTCGCCGACGATTACGGCGCGCGGCCTGTGGCTCGCATCTTTACCGGCGCCGATGGCGCGGCCGTCGCGAAATTCGCTAAGGATCTCGCGGTCGAGATGCGGCAGCTCCCGGTGCTCAGCAATGTTGTCGCGACGACATCGCTCGATCGGGCGCAACTGCAGATCCGCCCCAAGCATGACGAGATGGAAAAGCTCGGCGTGACGAATGACGCGCTGAGCCAGACCGTCCGCATCGCGACCATCGGACTGACCGATTCCGATTTGGCCAAGGTCGATATCGGCGGCCAGCACGTGCCGATCCGCATCGCCTTGCAGCAGCAGGGTCCGAGCGATCCGCGCATGCTCGGTTCCTTGCTGGTGCCGACGAAGGACGGCGGCTCGGTGCCGCTCGGCGCGGTCGCGGATATTCAATTCGGCGACGGTCCGGTCAGCATCGCGCGCTTCGACCGCGATCGCTCCGCGATGGTGCAAGCCGATCTCGTCGGCAATGCCGCGCTCGGCGACGTCGATGCGGCGCTGAACAAGCTGCCGCTCATGCAGCATATGCCGGAAGGCATCACCATGCGCAAATCGGCGATGACCGAGGCGATGGACGATCTTAGCAGCGGCTTTGCCGAGGCGATGCGCAACGGATTGATCCTGGTCTATATCGTCCTTGTGCTTCTGTTCGCGAGCTTCCTGCAGCCGGTCACGATCCTGTTCTCGCTGCCGCTCTCGATCGGCGGTGCGATCCTCGCGCTGCTCGTGACGGGTCGGCCGCTCAGCATGCCGGTCATCATCGGCATATTGATGCTGATGGGCATTGTGACGAAGAACGCCATCATGATCGTCGATTTCTCGACGAGCGCCATGGCGAAGGGGATGGGCCGGACGCTGGCCGTCGTCGAGGCGGGCAAGAAGCGGGCGCGGCCGATCATCATGACGACGATTGCGATGGTGGCGGGCATGGTGCCGAGCGCGCTTGGCATTGGCGCCGGCGGCGAGTTCCGCTCGCCGATGGCGATCGCGGTCATCGGCGGCTTACTTGTCTCGACCTTGCTGTCGTTGCTCTTCGTGCCGGCCTTCTTTGCGGTGATGGATGATGCGCGGCTCGGCATGTTGCGCGTCTGGCGCGCAATGACGGGTTCAGCAGCGCCCGAGAAGACGCGCGTGCGCGGCGGCGTCGCGCTCGATCCGGAGGCGGCAAGGCACCCGGCCGAATAGCAGCGCTTCTATCGGGGTGCGGGCTGGATTAGAGTTCGCGCCTTCATAGATCTGGAGTGGGATCCGGCGCGGGCTGTCACATGCGGGAAGATTGGGCACGCAGCAAGCCGGTCATCGATCTCGACGAACAAACGGTCGAAGGACTGCTCGAGCCGCTCTTTCCCGGCAATCGCGTTATTGAGATCGCGCCGGTTCCTGGCGGCCTCACCAATACGAATTTGAAGATTCGGCTGGCGGGACGGACCGCGCCGCTGTTCTTGCGCTTCTATCAGCGCAGTGGCGATCTCGCGCATAAAGAGATGGCGATCTGCGCGAGGGTCAAGGGCAGGGTGCATGTGCCAGCCTATTTGCATTATGCGCCGGAAAACCCCGTCACCGGCCATGCCTTTGCGGTAATCGATTGGATTGACGCCAAGACGCTGCAAGAGCTGCATGGCTCGCTCAATGATAAGGCCTTAACCGAGATCGGCATCGCGATCGGGGCCATGCTCGCGGCCATCCATGCCTTCGACTACGACCATTTCGGCTTTCTCGACGCCGCGCTGATGGCCAATCCGCCGATGGATCTCAACCGCGACGCGCTCATGGCCTATCTTCAGAAATGCTTCGTCGAAGGACTGGGCGGCCCGCGTCTGGGAGCCGAGCTCACCCAAAAGCTGATGGATTTCGCGGCACGCGAAGGCCAATGCGTCGAGGCGTGGCAAGATCGGGCCTGCCTCGTCCATGGCGACATGAATCTCTCGAATATCATGGTGCGCGAGACAGCCTCTGGATGGGAGGTCGCCGCGCTGATCGATTGGGAATATGCCTTCGCCGGTGCGCCGGGCTTTGATCTCGGCATGCTCTTGCGGCCGCCATTCGACGCTGCGGCGACCGCTTTCATCGAGGGTCTGCAAGAAGGCTATCGCGGTGCGGGCGGCGCGATGCCCGAAGATTGGCAGCGCATCGCGCGGGTAACCGATCTCTTTTCCTATGCGGATGTCCTGCATCACAAGGACACGAGTGCCGACGTCATCGCGGATGCGCGCGCGGACATCAGCCGGATCATCAGCCTCTAGCCGCGAGCACCGGGCGTCGCGCCCGGTACTTCATTGCGTGCCCAAATTTGCGTCCTAGCGTGCCCGCGACCAATTCTGGCTGCCGCAGAACATGCCGCCCATCGCGCAGCCTTCGACTTTCAGCGTCGACTCGCTGACGAGCGAGATATGGCCGGAATAGCGCTGGCCATCGCTCACATCGACGATCGTGACGGTCCAACGGTCGCCTTGCGGTCGCATATCGAAAAAGACCTGCTGGCCGACGGCGTCGCCCGAACGTCTGCCTGAGGCGACATAGCCGCAGAGATTTTCGCCGCAGGGTCGTATCGCAATGACCGCGGAGCCGTCTTCAACGCGCCATTGGCCGATAGGACCAGGCGATGCCGAAACAGCCGCGCTCGACAATAGTAAAGCCGAAACACCAGAAACTAGGTCCTGTTGACAAAGTGACGAAGCCAAAGACGGGTCGCCGTTAGGTGAACGAAGGCGCTGAATGTCTCGGCAAGTTTGTCATACCGGGTTGCTACACGCCGCGCATTCTTGAGGCGATTGAA
>JBKQRA010000104.1:0-39517 GCA_052144065.1 Methylovirgula sp.
CGGCCACCTTGAAGTCCATATCGCCCAGGTGGTCCTCGTCGCCGAGGATATCGGACAGCACCGCGAAGCCGCGATCCTCCTTGATCAGGCCCATGGCGATGCCGGCAACGGGGCGCTTCAGCGGCACGCCGGCGTCCATCAGCGCGAGCGAGGAGCCGCAGACCGTCGCCATGGACGAGGAGCCGTTCGACTCGGTGATCTCGGAGACGAGGCGGATCGTGTAAGGAAATTCCGCCGGAGCCGGCAGCACCGGGCGGATGGCGCGCCAGGCGAGCTTGCCATGGCCGATCTCGCGCCGGCCGGGCGAGCCCATGCGGCCCGTCTCGCCGACGGAATAGGGCGGGAAGTTATAATGGAGCAGGAAGCGCTCCTTATACGTGCCCTCGAGGCTGTCGACATATTGCTCGTCTTCGCCGGTGCCGAGCGTCGCGACGACAAGCGCCTGGGTTTCACCGCGGGTGAACAGCGCCGAGCCATGCGTGCGCGGCAGGATGCCGACTTCGGCAAGGATCGGACGCACCGTCTTGACGTCACGGCCGTCGATGCGAATGCCCGTGTCGAGCACGTTCCAGCGCACCACCTTGGCTTGCAGGTCGTGGAACACTTCGCCAACTGCTTCCTTGGAGAACTTCGGCTCGGCCCCTTCCGGGAAAAGCGCCGCCATCACTTTAGCTTTGACGAGATCGACAGCCTTGTAGCGCTCTTGTTTGGCCGTGATCTTATAGGCTTCGCGCAGGTCGGTTTCGGCGATCGCGAGAACAGCGGTTTCGATCTCGGTCTTATCCGGGATCACGAGTTCGCGCGGTTCCTTCGCGGCTTTTTCGGCAAGCCTGATGATCGCATCGATGACCGGCTGGAAGCCGCGATGCCCGGTCATGACCGCTGCGAGCATGACCTCTTCCGACAATTCCTTGGCTTCGGACTCGACCATCAGCACGGCATCGCCAGTTCCTGCGACAACGAGATCGAGCGCCGATTCCTTGACCTCGGAGGTCGTCGGATTGAGCTTGAATTCGCCATTGATGTAGCCCACGCGCGCGGCGCCGACCGGGCCCATGAAGGGGACGCCCGAGAGCGTCAGCGCGGCGGAGGTCGCGACCATCGCCAAAATGTCGGGATCATTGTCGAGATCGTGCGAGAGCACGGTCACCACGACTTGCGTGTCGTTGCGATAGCCATCCGGGAAGAGCGGGCGGATCGGCCGATCGATCAGGCGCGAGACGAGCGTCTCTTTTTCGGACGGGCGGCCTTCGCGCTTGAAATAGCCGCCGGGAATGCGCCCGGCCGCAAAGGCCTTTTCCTGGTAATTGACGGTGAGCGGGAAAAAATCGATGCCCGCTTTCGGGGCTTTGGCGGAAACGACGGTGGCGAGAACCGTGGTCTCGCCATAGGTGGCGAGGACCGCACCATCCGCCTGGCGGGCGATCTTGCCCGTTTCAAGAGTGAGCTTGCGTCCTGCCCACTCAATTTGTTCACGATGCATGTCAAACATTCAGCCTAGTCTTTCTTTCAAAGACGGCAAAGAATTCGGGCCATGAGCAAGATGGCGAGAGGCTGACCGGCGGCAGGACCGCTCCGACAGCACGTCGCGGCAGCATCTGGCGATCCTGCCAATGGCTGGCTTTGCCGAGGCGCGGCCGACGGCCCATGCCATCGCGCCGCAGACGGAAGCGCTATAGCTTCCGAATTCTGGTATTAGAGCGCGTTTTCGCGTCCGAGGAAATCTTTCATCCTGACATTTTGCGGGATGGGGCGGCTTTCAAGGGGAATACCGGCCGCCCACGGCGAGACCTCTGCGGCACGAAGGCGCCACAGAGCGGTAGCTTGACCGAGAGGAAGGCCTTCAGCGGCGGATGCCGAGGCGCTCGATAATGCCCTTGTAGCGTGGCTCGTCCTTACGCTTCACATAATCGAGCAATTGGCGGCGCTGCGAGACGAGCTTCAGAAGCCCGCGGCGTGAATGGTTATCCTTGATATGGGTCTTGAAATGCTCGGTCAGATTGGTAATCCGCTCGGTCAGGATCGCGATCTGGACCTCGGGCGAGCCGGTGTCGCCGGATTTGGTCGCATAGTCTTTGATGAGCGTCTGCTTGCGCTCGGCCGTAATCGACATCGTCTGTCCTTTCGGTTCAGTCAAATCTCCGCCTTCGGCCAAGCCGGGATGTCGTCCAGCAGGGTTTGGGGAGGAGCGCAGCCGCGCCAAGCGGTGCGAAGCGGGTCTTATACAGCAAAATGCGGCGAGAGGAAGAGGCGGCTCAACGAAGCCGACCGGCCCCGCCTGCGCTTGCATGCCGCAGAATGGACCACCTCCAATGTCGCCAAAACTGTAGTGTCGCCGAGGCACTTATCTTAACCATTGGTTAGCAACAATCGGGGGATCAGTTGCGACGCTACGCCGGCTTCGGCTTTCTCGTCTCATGTCTGGCGCTGTTCATTCAGCTCGCCGCACCGCTCTATGCGGCGCGAGCGGCCGAAGCCGCCCCCTTTGCGCCCTTCCCGATCTGCTCGTCGCCGGATCGCGGCCCGGCACAGCCGCAACCGCTTGACCATCACGACAGCTCGGGCTGCTGCACGCTGTGCCATCTGGTGCATGCGCTCTATGTGCCGGCTACAGCCACGCCGGTTGCCGGCGCCCGACGGCCGTTGCGACAGCCGGCATTCACGCCGCACAAAGCAGCGATCAAAGCACCATCGCGCTATCTGCTGGCCGCGCGTCCACGCGCGCCGCCCCGCTTCTCCTGACCGAAACCTGAACGCCACGCATCGTTTCGCGCCCGGCTTCGCGCCGCGGCCAGGAGTTAAGAGTTATGTCGATTCGCCGAACCCGCCTTATGGGCGGAGCGAGCGCACTCGCGCTTGCCGTCACCCTTCCGCCTTCGCTCGCCCGCGCCCAAAACGTTCAGCTTGATCCGGTCACGGTCCAAGGTGCGCCCGCGGCCACGGCACCTTCGCAAGACGCGCCGCCGCCGATCGTCCAGCGCTATCAATTGCCGCAAAAGACGGAAAGCATCACATCCAAGCAGATCGAAGAGACCGTCAATCTGAAGGACACAGAAGACGCGATCAAATATCTGCCGAGCCTCTTCGTCCGCAAACGCAACGACGGCGATAATCAGGCGGTGCTCGCGACGCGCACCTGGGGCGTCAATTCGAGCGCCCGCACCTTGATTTATGCCGACGACGTCCTGCTGTCGGCGCTGATTGGCAACAACAATTCCAATGCCTCGCCGCATTGGAATCTCGTTGCGCCGGAATCGATCGAGCGGATCGATTTCCTCGAAGGCCCCTTCTCCGCCGCCTATTCCGGCAATTCGATCGGCGGCGTTCTGCTCATCACGACGAAAATGCCGGATAAGCTAACCGTCACCGCCAAGCAGACGGAATCAATCCAGCCCTTCAGCCAATATGGAACCACCCATACTTTCGTGACGCATCAAACGAGCGCTTCGATCGGCGACCGGTTCGGGCCCTTTTCGTGGTTCATCAACGGCAATTTCCAGGATTCCTGGGCGCAGCCGCTCACCTATACGACGAGTTCAACCGTCCCGACCGGCACCACGGGCACCTATATCGCCTACAACAAGCAGGGTCTGCCGGCGAATGTGGTCGGCACCGGCGCGCTCATCCATTCCGAGCAATTCGTTGCCAATCTGAAGCTCGCCTATGATTTCACGCCCTGGTTACAAGGCCGCTATACTTTAGGCTTCTGGTCGAACGACCAGACATCGAACCCCGTGAGCTATCTTACCTCAACGGCGACCGGCGCGCCGACTTTTGCCGGCATATCGGGTTTCGCGAGCAATAATTACAGCTGGGTCGAACAGCATTTGACCAATGCGGTCTCGCTCCACAGCGACACGCATGGCCCCATCGACTTCGATATTGCCGCTTCGACTTATAACTATCTCTACGATACGCAGGTCAATCCGTTCACCGTGACTCCGACCGGCATCGGCTTTTCCAGCGTCGGCAAGATCGCCCAGATGGACGGGACCAATTGGCAGAATGTCGATCTCAAGGGGATTTGGCGGTCCTTTGGCTTTGGCGGCCCGAACGAAGTGAGCTTCGGTCTCCACGGCGACCGTTACTATCTCGACAATCCGACCTATCAGACCACAAGCTGGACATCGGGCTCGTCGGCGGCCACCGGCCAGCTCTATTCGAGCGGGCTCGGCCAAACGGAGACCGGCGCCGTCTGGGTCCAGGACATGTGGCGCGTCGAGCCGAAAGTGAAGCTGACCCTTGGCGCGCGTGTCGAAGACTGGGGCGCCAATAACGGCTTCAATTTGACCACCACGACAAGCTCCGCAGGCGCGATCACCGGCTCAACCGCCGTCTATCAGCCGTCCGAGCGTTCGGTCCATGTCTCGCCGAAGGCCTCCCTGTCCTGGACGCCGACTGCGGATTGGGAAGTCACGGGCTCCTTCGGCGAGGCCTATCGCTTTCCGACAGTGGGTGAGCTCTATCAGCTCACAACCTCCGGCTCGACCTTCGTGATCCCCAATCCCAATCTGACGCCGGAGCAAGATTTTAGCAGTGAAGTCGATGTCGAGCGGCATTGGAAAGACGGCAAGGTTCGGCTGTCCGTCTTCAACGAATATGTCCATGAGGCGCTCATCTCGCAGACGAACTTCGTCAATGTCGGCTCAAGCCAATATGCGGTGACAGCGGTTTCGAATGTCGATGCCATCCGCAACACGGGCGCGGAGCTCTCGGCCCGGCAAGACAATGTCATGTTCAAAGGATTGGAGGCGTTCGGCAGCGTCACCTATGTGGATTCGCGCATCTTGTCTGACCCGACTTGGGCGGGCACCAATCCGTTGACGGGATTGCCGGACAGCGTCGTCGGCAAGCACGTGCCCTATGTTCCCGACTGGCGCTCGACCTTCGGCGTGACCTATCGGCCTGACGCGCAATGGTCATTCACCGCCGCCGCGCGCTACAGCGGCAAGCAATATTCGACCTTGGACAATACGGACATCGTCTCGCATGTTTATGGCGCCTTCGACCGCTATTTCGTGGTCGATACGCGCATCCATTATCAAGCGACGGAGAATGTCTCGTTCAGCTTCGGCATCGATAACATCAACAACGAGCAATATTTCCTCTACCATCCCTTTCCGGGACGGACTTTCGTCACCGATGCGCGGGTCAGATTCTGATCCGCGCGGAACGCTTCCGGATTGAGGCGCATGCGTCTCAATCCGACGCGCGCCTCGGTCTCAAGACAGGGAGCGCCAAAGCCGCCGCCAAGGCCGCGCGGCTGCCCGCGCCGCGCGAGCCTTGGGCGCCACCGCATTTTGCATGAACAGCGCGCGCGCCTCAAATTCGGCGGCACGCGTGCTGCGCAGATGGCTCGGCGTCCTGCGCAATGCTTTTTCGACGCGCCGCCATAGGATGACGGCATGCACCGGCGCGGCGAGCGCCGCCGCACGCGCCACCGCATCGTCATAGCCGAGCAGCGCCTCGCCGAGATCCGACCAAGCTTCATGGACGGCCACGCCCCACTTGCCAAATGCGACCGGTTCGATCTGGGGCGACGCCAGCGGCTCGATTTTGTTCGCCCGCTTGAAGCGTCCGATATCCTTGGGTGAAGCAAAGCCGAGAAGATGCAGCCATTCATGCAGCAAAGTGAGACCCAATTGCTGCATCTGACGACGGTCGGGGAGATAGAGCACGACGAGGCCGGAATTCGTCGCATGGCCGAGCAAGAAGACGCTCGGCCGCGTCATCTTGCGGACCCAAGGATCAAGATACGATGGATCGTCGCGCAGATGCAGACGGTTGACGAGGCGCAGATCCGGCAGCTCGCGCAGAAGCGCCAGCGCTTCATCCGCGTCAATCCGCTCATAGTTCGATGTCTCGTCCGGGATTTCGATGCAGGTCTGGCAGCCGGCGACACGATAGATCCGCAGCCGCGCCTGTCGCCGCTGCGTGCCCTTCAGCAAGAATGACCGAAGGTTTCGATAGTCCGCCGCATCGGTCGCCGCGGTGAAATGGGTGACCTCGCGCCGCTCGATGCGCGAAAATCCCTCCGGCACCGGCAAGGTGGAGTCCAGACGTCGGCCGAGCTTGCCGCCAAGCCGCGGGAGATTGCGGTTGCGGATTTTCTCGATGAGCACCGTGACCGCGATGATCACGATGAAGAGCGCTTGCAATTCTCCAAGCATCGGGCCTCGGCAACGAACGAGTTCGGCCTATTGCGGCGGCGGCGCGCGCAACAGCCGGCCAAGCTCCTTGGGATCGCGCAACTGCGCCAGGCGGACGACATCGAAATTCGTGTCGCGATAGGCTTTCGCCATAGTCTCCCAGGCCTGCGTTTCGGCATCGCAGGAACAGCCATAGGCGACAAGCCATTCCATATCGGCAACGGCATCGGCGACGCTCGCCGCGATCTCTGTATAGTGTTTTGAATGCGGCGCCGTGAGCACGAGGGGCGCGGCGCGGGCGCGCAGCAGATGGCGCGCCTTCTCGCAGAGCGCCGGCGTGAGCTTCAGATCAAAGGAGCCAACAAAGCCGAGTGGAAAATCGCCACGATCGATCATGGTTTCGGCGTCGCTCTGACGGTGCGCGAGTTTGCGGATCCGTGTCAGAACCTCGTCGCGCTGAATGTCGCTCTTGGTGTTGAGAAACGGCACCCAGTCCCAAAGCGGCGCATCGGCCGGCAGAGCGGCAAGATCGGCATTATATTTTTCAATGCGCCGAGCCTCCTGTTTCTCCACCCCCGCACGAATGTGCTGCATGGGCCAGATCAGAAGACAAAGGACGGCCACGCTCGCCCAAATCCCGCCATTCGCCAGCCGCGCGGAAAACCCCAGACGCAGCGGCGGCAGCAGCGCGGTCAGACAGAAAAGAATGATGAGCGGCGGCACGAGCGCCGGTATGGCCATCGGCCAAAGAAAGGGCGCGACATCCGGACGGGTCAGCAGCCCGAGACAGCCGAGCGCGGCTATGCCCGAGATCGGGATGAGAATGAAGACTGCGATCGCAACCGGTGTGTCGATGCCACCCTTTATGCCGGCGACGATGGCGAAGATCGCCAGCAGCAGCCAAAGGATGATGATCTCGATGCCGGCGAAAGCCTGCGCCAAGCCATTGCCCGCCGGATCGCTGCCGTTGAGGTCGGAGAGCGTCGCCAGACCTACGAGCCAGACGAGCACGATGAGCAGGCTGAAGCCGAGGCTAACGATGATCCGGCGAAGCGATAGTGGCTTTATGTCCGCGATAGGACGAGTCCTTCTTTCGAAGTGCGATCGTCGCATCCTATCAGGCGAGCAAAGCGAAAGGCGACCCCAAGCTGCGGGGCGCGGGCGCCCTCAATCCGTCAGGCGAATGGCGGTGGAGAACTGATCCGCCGGGATCGGCGGGCAGAAGTTGACCGCGAAGCCGATCTCGAACACCCGGGTGACTTCGGCCGCATAATGATAGGGGCCGCCGAAGACGATATGGGCGGTGACGGGAGGAACGATCGGCGCTTTAATCAGCGCATCGACCTGCGACACGTTGATGATCGTGCCCTTGCGGACGATGCCGACATGATCCGTGAAGCGGCAGTTTTTCGTCTCGGGCTCGAGACGGGTGACGCCGCTCGGCTTTGTCGCCATCGTGTCATCGAGACCGGCGTTGCGGATGGCGGCGGCGAGCAGCGCCAGCCGATTGCTCATCATATCCTTGCATTCGGCGTCGACAGCGAGCTGAAAGCCGTCTTGCGATTGCGTCGTCAAGGCGCCGCGAAATTCGCCGATGCGATCCAGATCCATGTTGATCGGCGAGCCCAGCGGCATTTCGCCCGGCAATTTGAAGCGGTAGCTGCCGATCCCGCCGTCATAGATGAGGTCGACGCGTTCGGAGCTGATCTTCTTGGTCTTGCAGGCGCCGGTGCGGCCGTTGGGCAGAATGCAAAGGCCCGGCAGCTCGATCTCGATCGGCAGGCCGTAATGATAGAGCGACACGGCCGAGTCGTCGCCCTGGGTCAAGGGGCGGCGCAGATTGCCGATATCGCCGTAGAGATCGGCGCGCTGGGCGCTATCGCGCGCCTTATTGCGTTCAGGAGGATCGCGTCGGACAGACTCCAGCCCCTCCCAGCTGGCCGGGCCTTTCGGAGCATAGGTCCATATCTGATAGCGCCGCGGCGGTAGCTTGCTCATCGAGAGTGAAGCGCTCCAACAGGATCGGTCGGCCTTCGCGCACGCCAACGTCGGCGGACGTACACAGTCGTGAATTTTGCCTGTGAAGCTTAGGTGGGAAAAGTTGATAGATCATTCTGGAATCGGCCGCAGAGGCCTTTCCAGAAGGTTTTTTGAATGATCGAAAGAGCGAAATTTCCCCGACAAACCAAGCGGTTCGCTTGCTGCTGGGCGCCTAATGTTCAAAACGGCAGATTAAAGACCCTGCCCGGCACCAGCTCGCCATGTTCGATGGCGCCGACGGCGACGACCACCCCGCCGCAGGAAGCAAAGGCGGCGCCTTCCGCCGGCATGTCGCGGCCGCGCAACAGGATCGACTGACCGCGCCGCAGCCGCGCGGCGGATTCGCGATCGACGGCGATCTGCGGAATTTCGGTGAGCCCCGCGGCGACGCTGCGCAGCGCATCCGGCGGCGGCGCCTCCATCAATACCGCCAGGGGAATCGCATCGGCTTCCGTGAAAGGACCGACGCGAGTCCGGCGCAGCGCAGAGACATGCCCATAGCAGCCGAGCACGCGGCCGAGATCGCGCGCGATGGCGCGCACATAAGTGCCCTTGCCGCAATGCGCTTCGAAGACCGCGGCATCGGGTTCCGACTCGACGAGGCTGAGGGCATGAATGGTGACGGGACGCGGCGCGAGATCGGGCGTCTCGCCGTCGCGGGCGAGATCATAGGCGCGCTCGCCGGCGATCTTGATGGCCGAATAGATCGGCGGCTTCTGCAGAATCGTGCCGGTGAATTGCGGAAGCGCCGCGAGGATCGCTTCGCGCTCTGGCCGCAAATCCGAGCGCTCGGTGATCTTGCCGTCGGCGTCGTCGGAATCCGTTTCCGCGCCCCAGCGGATCGTGAAGCGATAGCTCTTCTCGCCGTCCTGAACGAAAGGCACCGTCTTCGTCGCCTCGCCGAAGGCGACCGGCAGAATGCCCGAGGCCAGCGGATCGAGCGTGCCGGCATGGCCCGCTTTCTTGGCATTGAACAGACGCTTCAGTCGCGAGACCGCATGCGTCGATGTCATGCCGACAGGCTTGTCGAGCACCACCCAGCCATTGACCTCGATGCGGTTCGAGCGCGGCGCGTTCATCCGTGCTTGTCCAGATCCGAAGACTCCAGATCCGAGGACTCCAGATCCGATGTGTCGGCCTCAGCCAGAAGATCGCGTTTCACGTCGGGGCGGTCGAAGATCGCATCAATCTTAGCGCCATAGTCAAAGCTTCGGTCCGATTTGAAGCGCAGCTCCGGCGCGAATTTGAGATTCACCCGATGCGCGATCTCACCGCGGATGAATTTCTTGTGCTGCTCCAGCGCTGCGATCACCTCTTTCGCATCATTGCCGCCGAGCGGCATGACATAGACGGTGGCGAGCTTGAGATCGGGGCTCATGCGGACGTCAGGCACGGTCACGACATGGCCTTGCAGCACGGGGTCGACGATCGCGCCGCGGGTCAAAAGATCGGAAATCGAATGGCGGACCAATTCGCCGACGCGCAGCATGCGCTGCGAAGGCTCGCCGCCTTGTTGATGGGCTCTGGACATGAATTTTCCGGGGTTAGCCTTCGCTTTGCGAAGTTCGATGGCCGCCAAACGATGTTGCGGCGGCTCTCAGCGCGTCCTCGCCGACGCCAGCCTGCGCGATGGGCATTAATATATGCCTCCGTGCGAATACGTTGATGTGCATCAAGATCGCATCCCTGATCGCCAGGCCGCCTAAATGCACGGCCTGGCCTTTTGGAATTTTACAGCGACCGTTTGATCTCGTGGACATTATAGCATTCGATGACATCGCCCGCGCGCATGTCCTGATAATTCTCGAATGCCATGCCGCATTCCTGGCCGGAGACCACTTCCTTCACTTCATCCTTGAAGCGCTTCAGGGTCGACAGCTTGCCTTCGTGGACGACGACATTGTCGCGGATCAACCGGACATGGGCGCCACGCTGAACGATACCGTCGGTGACCAGGCAGCCGGCAACCTTGCCGACCTTGGAAATGTTGAACACTTCCAGGATCTGCGCATTGCCGAGCATCTCTTCGCGCAAGGTCGGCGGCAGCAGGCCGGACATCGCCGCCTTCACGTCGTCGACGAGATTGTAGATCACGTTGTAATAACGGATCTCCGTCCCGCTCTGTTCCGCGAGCAGGCGCGCTTCCTTATGCGCGCGCACGTTGAAGCCCATGATCGCGGCATGGGAAGCGGCGGCGAGCGTGATGTCGGATTCGGTGATGCCGCCGACGCCGGCGTGCAGCACGCGGGCCGCCACTTCATCCGTGTTGAGCTTCTCGAGCGTCGCCACGATGGCTTCGAGCGAACCCTGCACATCGGCCTTGATGACGAGCGGGAATTCCTTGCGGCCCGCCGTCTTCAACTGGCTCATCATATCGGCGAGCGAGCCGCGCGCGACGGTACCGCGCACCGCGGCCTGATCGCGCTTCTGGCGCTCGCGATATTCGGTAATCTCTCGCGCGCGCGCCTCGCTTTCGACGACGGCGACGCGATCGCCGGCTTCCGGCGAACCGGAGAAGCCGAGCACCTCGACCGGCATGGAAGGACCTGCCTCCTGCCGTTGCGCGCCGGTGTCATCGAGCAGCGCCCGCACCCGGCCCCATTGGGAACCGGCAACGATGAGATCGCCGACATGCAAAGTGCCGCGCTGAACGAGAACGGTGGCAACCGGACCGCGGCCGCGGTCAAGACGCGCCTCGATTACCGTGCCTTCGGCGGAGCGGTCGGGGTTGGCACGCAGATCGAGAATTTCCGACTGCAGCGCGATGATATCGAGCAGCTTGTCGAGATTGATCTTCTGCGTCGCGGAGACTTCGACTTCGAGCGTCTCACCGCCAAGCGATTCGACCTGGATCTCATATTGCAGCAGCTCGCTGCGCACCCGCTCGGGCTTCGCATCGGGCTTATCGATCTTGTTGATCGCCACGATGATCGGCACATGCGCGGCTTTGGCATGCGCGATCGCCTCGGCCGTCTGCGGCATGACGCCATCATCGGCCGCGACAACGAGCACGACGATGTCGGTCACCTTGGCGCCGCGCGCCCGCATCGCCGTGAAGGCGGCATGGCCGGGCGTGTCGATGAAGGTGATCGGGTGGCCGTTCGGCGCGGTGATCTGATAGGCGCCGATGTGCTGGGTGATGCCGCCGGCTTCACCCGAAACGACATTGGCATGGCGGATCGCATCGAGCAGCGACGTCTTGCCGTGATCGACATGGCCCATGATGGTGACGACGGGCGGGCGCGGCACCAGATGCTCATCGACATCGACAGTGCCAAACAGGCCTTCCTCGACGTCGGATTCGGCGACACGCCTGACGGTGTGGCCAAGTTCCTCCGCGATGAGCTGCGCGGTGTCGGCGTCGATCACATCGGTGATCTTCGCCATCTGGCCCTGCTGCATCAAATATTTGATGACGTCGACCGCACGTTCCGACATGCGGTTGGCGAGTTCCTGAATGGTGATCGTCTCAGGCAGAATGACTTCGCGGGCGAGCTTTTCCTTCTGCTCCACCACATGGCCGCGGCGACGCTGCTCGCGGCGGCGGAAGGAGGCGAAGGAATGGGTCCGCTCTTCCTGAGGCTCGCCAGTTGCGCTCGCAACTGTGAGGCGGCCGCGGTTCTTCGGCTCGGCACCCCGCGCGGGACGCGGCGCGATGACCTTGGGCGCGATGATGCCCGGACGCCGCAGGACGCGCTTGGCTTCCTCTTCCTCCGGCGTGGCCGGACGCAATCCGCCAGCGGCCGCGGCGGTCGTCGCGGTCGCGGGTGCGCCTGCGGCAAGCGGCTTGCGGATCGGTGCGGCGGCAGCCGCAGAGGCCGGCGCCGGGGCGCCGCCTTCGAGACGGCGCTTGGCTTCGACTTCCGACCGGCGTTTCGCCTCGGCTTCCTGCGTCCGGCGCGCGTCTTCTTCGCGCTTGCGCTCGGCCGCGGCGGCCCGCTCTTCGCGATCGCGCTTCTCGCGCTCTTCGCGTTCCTTGGATTCAATGAGCGCCAGGCGGCGCTCTTCGTCTTCGCGCTCGCGCGCGCCCGACAGCGCCTTGGCCCGCGCCTCGCGCTCTTCTTCGGTCAGGGAGCGCAGCACGACACCGGCGGCCGAACGCTGCGCATTCGCGCGCTGCTGTTGCTGCGGCTCGGGGCGGGGGCGTTCCGGCGCGGCGGCGGGCTGTTGCGGCGCGGCTGTCTGTGTTGTGGCGGCGGGCGCGGCCGGCGCGGTTTCGCGCGGCGGATGCGTTTCGCCCGGCCCGACCGTCCGGCGCTTCACCTTTTCGACAACGACCGCCTTCGACCGGCCATGCGAAAAGCTCTGGCGGACAATGTTCGACTCCACCGGCCGCTTCAGCGACAAGGTTTTCGTCGGCGTCACGCTCAAAGTGTTATCGCCAGAATTTTTCGATTCGCTCATTTAAACCCTATCCCAGGCCCTGCCCGTCAAATCCCGCTGTCGGTGCCATCGATCAATGTCATCGCCGACAAAAACAGCTCCCGCGCCCCATCTGCAGCCAAGGCTTCGAAAATCACCGCTCCGGAGCATCTCCTGCGGAATTCTCTGAAAGCCTAGGCCTTGGGGCGCGCCGAACCGCTGTTCCCTGTTTTATCCGCCGGCATCCACCCCGCCGGTGCGATAAAAATCCAATTTCCGACACCGCGAAAGAAAGGCTCGAGCCGCCGCTCCCTCGATGAGGGCTGCATGTACCACATTTGCAAGCCCAAGTGCCAAACTCAATTGCATCGAAGTGAAGAGTTTAACGCTGGGCTTTCCCGCCGGTCCGAACCGCCGGTGAAGCGCCTGCGCCAGCTTGCGGCTCCCGTCGGCGCCGCCATCCTGCGCGTCGACCAAGCCGGCGACCGTCCCTTTTTCGATTGCGGTCTCGACCTTAGCAAATCCCGTGACGACTTGCCCCGCCTTATTGGCAAGCGACAAAGCCTGCAGACAATCCTTCGCCAACAGCTCCTCGATCTCGGCGGCCAAAGTCGGCGAAACGACCACTTCGGCTTTGAACCCGCGGGCGAAGGCTTTGCGCTTGACCGCCTCGCCAACCTTGTCGGCCTGCGCGACAACCCAGACACCGCGTCCCGGCAGCTTGTGTCGCAAATCCGGCACGACCTGCGCGTTCGGGCCGACAACGAAGCGGATCATCGTTTCGGGCTCGCCCTTCGCCCGCGTGACGATGCAAGTCCGTTCCGATGTTCGCTCGGACGATCGTCCGGAACGTTTGTCCGAAACACCATCCGTGTCGTCGCCTGCTGAGACGGCTTCGTTCACCAAACCCTCACAGCTTGGCCCGTCACGCAGATGGGCTCCTAATTAGATAAGGTTTATCGGCTGATCTGCCAGTCAGAGCAGCCTTATTTTAACCTTCGACCGCGGTCTCTTCCTCGGCCGCCGGGGCTTCCGCCTCGATCCAGCCGGCCTTGACGCGCGCCGCCATGATCATCGCCTCGGCCTCGTCGCGCGAAACGTCGAGACCGTCCAGGAATCCGGCATGCTTGACCGTCTCGCCGTCCTTGCGCTCGCTCCAGCCGGTGAGATCGTCGGTGGCGCAGCCGGCGAGATCCTCGACCGTCTTCACATCGTTCTCGCCGAACTTGACCAGCATCGGCGTGGTGACGCCGTCGATCTCGCGCAGCTCGTCGGCAACGCCGAGCTCCTTGCGGCGCTGATCCTGCTCGGCTTCGATCCGGGCGAGATAGTCGGTGGCGCGGGCCTGAATCTCGGCTGCCGTATCCATGTCGAAGCCCTCGATACCGGCAAGTTCGCCCGTCTCGACGAAGGCCAGTTCCTCGACCGAGCGGAAGCCTTCCGAGGCCAGGAGCTGGCCGACGACTTCGTCCACGTCGAGCGCGTTCATGAACGCATTGGTGCGTTCGACAAATTCCTTCTGACGCCGCTCGGATTCCTCGGCTTCGGTCAGAATGTCGATGTCCCAGCCGGTCAATTGCGACGCGAGCCGGACATTCTGGCCGCGCCGGCCGATGGCGAGCGACAGCTGATCGTCGGGCACCACGACTTCGATGCGGTTGGTGTCTTCGTCGAGCACGACCTTGACGACTTCCGCCGGCTGCAGCGCATTGACGATGAAGGTCGCGGCATCCTGCGACCAGGGAATGATGTCGATCTTCTCGCCCTGCAGCTCGTTGACGACGGCCTGCACGCGCGAGCCGCGCATGCCGACGCAGGCGCCGACCGGATCGATCGAGGAATCGCGCGAGATGACCGCGATCTTGGCGCGCGAGCCGGGATCGCGCGCGACCGCCCGAACCTCGATGACGCCGTCATAGATTTCCGGCACTTCCTGGCGGAAGAGTTTGGCCATGAACTGCGGATGGGTGCGCGACAGGAAGACCTGCGGCCCGCGCTGCTCGCGGCGCACGTCATAGACATAGGCGCGGACGCGATCGCCGGGCCGGAAGACTTCGCGCGGGATCATCTCGTCGCGCCGGATCGTCGCTTCGCCACGGCCCAGATCGACGATGACATTGCCATATTCGACGCGCTTGACGACGCCGTTGACGATCTCGCCGATGCGGTCCTTGAATTCCTGATATTGCCGGTCGCGTTCCGCCTCGCGCACCTTCTGCACGATGACCTGCTTGGCCGATTGCGCGGCGATGCGGCCGAAGTCGAAGGGCGGCAAAGTCTCGGCGATCCAGTCGCCGACCTGCGCCGCCGGGTTCTTCTTGCGGGCTTCGGTGAGGAGGATTTGCGTCGCTTCATTTTCGACCAGGTCGACGACGAGCAAGAGGCGCGAGAAGCGCACTTCGCCGGTCTTCGGATTGATCTCGGCGCGGACTTCCGTCTCCTGCCCGTAGCGGGAGCGGGCCGCCTTCTGCATCGCATCTTCCATCGATGCGAGGACGATCTGGCGATCGATCGATTTCTCGCGCGCGACCGCATCGGCGATCTGCAGAAGCTCGAGCCTATTGGCGCTGACGGCCATGGCATTTCTCCTTTTATGCCGTAAGGACGAGCGCTTCGCGCCGGCCTTCGGGAGTGGCTGCGAGCGATTCGTGATCGCCCGCCTTTTGGCAATTATCTCGCTGTCGGCTTACCGTTTGCCGGGCGCGCCGGCTTCGTTTTCTTGAACTCGCTTCTCACACCCGCCGGCAACAACGGCTTCGGCTTTTGCGCCAGCCTGTCCACCACGCCGGCCTTTGGCCCGGCAAAGCGTCCGGGTCCGCGCCGCGGCGCCGGAGGTGCCGGCAGATCGCCGGCCTCTTCGCCCAGGTTCTCGTCAGTCGCACTCTTCTCCGCCAATTTGGCGGCACGCAGAGCCTCGCGGATCAAATCTTCGGTCAGGACGAGCTTGGCCTCGTCGATTTCGCCGATCGGCAGCGAAACCTCCTGCGGCTCGTCGGGCTTGGCATCGAGCCGCGACAGCTTCAGCCGCGCCGCGCGGTCCTCGCCTTCGACCGCCGTGATGCGGCCGCGAAACCGCTTGCGACCGTCGCCGCCCTGGCCGACGGCCATTTCGACCCGCGCCTCATGGCCGAGCGCGCGAACGATGTCGGAGCGCCGTACCAGCGGCCTATCGATCCCCGGTGAGGAAATCTCGAGTCGATAGGCGGATTTGACCGGGTCTTCGACGTCGAGCACCGGCGAGAGCGCCTGGCTCACCGCCTCGCAATCTTCAATCGACATGCTCCCGTCGGGCCGTTCCGCCATGATTTGCACGGTCGTCCCCGACTGCGCCGAAAGCTTGACTCGCACCAGCCGGAAGCCGAGATCGGCCAAAACCGGCACAGCAAGCTCCGCAACGCGGGCGGCAACGCCCGTCTCGCGCGTGAAACGCGGCTCATGAAGACCAGAGTCTTGCAGACTGGAGTCTTGGAGACCGCCTTCCGGGGTTATGGCACTGACGTCGAGCCCCACGGGCCTTGCTGTTCCCTCGCGTTAGGATGGCAAAACGGTTCGCAAACCGCGGCAATAAAAAAGAGCGGGTCCGGGCGGGCCCACTCTCAATCAAGACATCGGATAGATCCGATGTCTCAACTTGCCGACCATCGGGGACGATAATCGTTTATGAGAAGGAGAAGTCGCCTCTATATGCAATCTTTCCGGCGATTCTGCAAGGTCGGAAACGCCGTCCCGCCACCGCGGGCCTAGATTTGAACCGCCCTGCGGCAAAGCCCGCGCATCGGAGCGGCGACGCGGCGCTTGCGCGGCCAAGCTCCACCTCTATAGTCGCGCCGCTTTCGCATTACCCTCAATAGAGTGCCAAATGTCCGATAAAAAAGAGATCAAGCGCGTCGTTCTCGCTTATTCCGGCGGCCTCGACACCTCGATCATCCTGAAATGGCTGCAGACGACTTACGGCTGCGAAGTCGTCACCTTCACCGCCGATCTCGGCCAGGGCGAGGAACTCGAGCCCGCCCGCCAGAAGGCGCTGCTGCTCGGCATCAAGCCGGAGCACATCTTCATCGAAGATCTGCGCGAGGAATTTGTCCGCGACTATGTCTTCCCGATGTTTCGCGCCAATGCGCAATATGAGGGGCTTTATCTTCTTGGCACTTCGATCGCCCGGCCGCTGATCGCCGAGAAGCAGATCGAGATCGCCCGCAAGGTCGGCGCCGATGCGGTCGCGCATGGCGCAACCGGCAAGGGCAATGATCAAGTCCGTTTCGAGCTCGCCTATTATGCGCTCGAACCGGACATCAAGGTCATCGCACCCTGGCGCGAATGGGATCTGGCGTCGCGCACCGCGCTCCTGAATTTCGCCGAGCAGAATCAGATCCCGATTGCCAAGGATAAGCGCGGCGAAGCACCCTTCTCGGTCGATGCCAATCTTCTGCACGTCTCCTCCGAAGGCAAAGTGCTCGAAGACCCGGCAGAGATGGTGCCGGACTATGTCTATTCGCGCACCGTCAATCCGGAAGATGCGCCCGACAAGCCGACGATCATCGAGATCGCGTTCAAGAAGGGCGATGCGGTTGCCGTCGACGGCACGCCGATGTCGCCTGCCACATTGCTCGCGCATTTGAACGAACTCGGCCGCGCCAATGGCATCGGCCGCCTCGATCTCGTCGAGAATAGATTCGTCGGCATGAAGTCGCGCGGCATGTATGAAACGCCCGGCGGCACGATTCTCTACATCGCGCATCGTGGCATCGAACAGCTGACGCTCGATCGCGGCGCGGCGCATCTGAAAGATGAGCTGATGCCGAAATATGCCGAGCTCATCTACAACGGCTTCTGGTTTTCGCCTGAGCGCGAGATGCTGCAAGTGCTGATCGACAAGAGCCAGGAATTCGTCACCGGCACAGTGCGCGTGAAGCTCTTTAAGGGGTCGGCCTTCATCGTCGGCCGCTCGAGCCCCTATTCGCTCTATGACCAAGACCTCGTCACCTTCGAAGAAGGTGCGGTTGCCTATGATCATCGCGACGCGGCCGGCTTCATCAAGCTCAATGCGCTGCGCCTGCGCACGCTGGCGCGCCGCGCCCGCAAGGTCGGCGCTTAAGCGTCTCTCTGCGAGCTATGCTCAATACGCATGGCTCGCGCCTGAGCCTCTGAAGAAAGACAAGGCTCACGCCATGAGCGCACTGCAATTCGTGCGGCAAGGCCCTCTCTAGAGGGCGGAAGCGCGATTTTGCTCGGTATAAATCAACTTTACCCTTCAAATGCGCTTGCAGCACGTTCCCGATGGCGGCGAATTTAGCTAGTAGGGATTCGGCGACCCGCAGATTCGCGCAGACTCGATCGGAGGGACAATATGACAACCGCACCGAAGAAGAAGGCACCCACCAAAAGCGCGCCAGCGGCCGCAAAGAAAAAGGCGGCCCCGGCCAAAGCGCCAAGCGCCTTCAACAAGCCACTCACCCCGTCAAAGGAATTGGGCGCTGTCGTCGGCACCGCGCCGCTGCCGCGCACCGAAGTCGTGAGCAAGGTTTGGGAATATATCCGCAAGCACAAGCTGCAGAACCCCGAGAACAAGCGTGAGATCATCGCCGACGACAAGCTCGCCGCGGTCTTCGGTCAGCCGAAGTGCACGATGTTCGAAATGAACAAGTTTCTCGCCAAGCATCTGAAATAAGTATCTGAAATAATCAGACGCGGCGATCTCTCGATCGTCTGCCTTTCAACTGGCATTTCGCAACGCAGCGGGTGAGATTTTCTCACTCGCTCCGATGCGTTTGACGCGACATCCGTTAAATCGTCGCTTCATTTTTAAAAATTTAACTGTCATATCGATTTGATAATCGGTGCCTGTCCGTCGATAGGAGCTTGCATGTCCACATCCCGCCGATCCTTTCTTGCCGGCCTGATCGCCTGTCCGATTTGCGCGAGCCTCGCCCGCGCCGAGGACCATGCACATTGGAGCTATGAGGGCGCGACGGGTCCGACGGATTGGGGCAAGCTCGAAAAGGACTATGCCGTCTGCACGATCGGCAAACAGCAATCGCCCGTTGATCTGCGCGGCGCCACGAAGACGAAGCTCAAGGCGCTGGGTTTCGACTGGAAGGCGCAGGCTTTCTCGGTCGCCAACAACGGCCACACGATTCAGGCCGCTGTGCCAGACGGCAGCAGCCTGACGCTCGACGGCGCACCATTCGCCCTCAAGCAGTTCCATTTCCATACGCCCTCCGAGCATGCGATCAACGGCAAGCGCAGCGCCATGGAGGCGCATTTCGTCCATGCCAATGACAAGGGCACCCTCGCCGTCGTCGGCATGATGATGCGCGCCGGCAAGAGCAATCCGGCCTTCAAGGCGGTGATGGCCGCCGCGCCGAAACAGGCCGGCAGCGCCAATATGTCGGCAAGCCTCGACCCAAATCTCTTCTTGCCGAAGAACCGCGGCTTTTACCGCTATCAAGGGTCGCTGACGACGCCGCCCTGCTCGGAGACGGTGATCTGGAACGTCTTCGCGCAAGAGATCGAGGTGGCAGCCGCGGATATCGCCGCCTTCCGCACACTCTTTGCGATGAATGCGCGGCCGCTCCAGCCGCCCTATGGGCGCAAGCTCGTCTACAGCGCGTGAGCGCTTAGAGCCGCGGCAAGGCTTTCGACGAGCTTCATCCCTTCTTCAATTTCCGCATTTGCGCGATCAGGCCCGCCGTTGAGCCGTCGAGCCCGTCGAGCGCGGCTTTGCCGTCGGCGACGATCGGGGCGAGCCGCAGCGCCAGCTCCTTGCCGAGCTCGACGCCCCATTGATCGAAGGGATCGATGTCCCAGATCACCGATTGCACGAAGACCTTGTGCTCATAAAGCGCGATGAGCTGGCCGAGCACGCGCGGCGACAGTTTCTTATAGAGGAAAGTGCTCGACGGCCGATTGCCCGGGAAAACCTTATGCGGCGCGAGTTTTGCGACCTCGTCTTCGCTCAGGCCCTTGGCGCGCAGCTGTGCTTCCACCTCAGCAAGCGAGCGTCCACGCATCAGCGCTTCGCTTTGCGCAAGGCAATTGGCGATCAGCAATTGATGCTGCTGCGGATCGGCGGAAAAGGGCGCCGACGCGATAAGGAAATCGACCGGCACGATCTCCGTGCCCTGATGGAAGAGCTGGAAGAAGGCGTGCTGGCCATTGGTGCCCGGCTCGCCGAAGAGAATTGCCGCGGTCGCGCCCTCGAGCACGCCGCCATCGAGCGTCACCGACTTGCCATTCGATTCCATCTCGAGCTGCTGCAGATAGGCGGGAAAGCGCGCGAGCCGCTGATCGTAAGGGATCACCGCATGGGCGGCAAAGCCCCAGACATTGCGATACCAGATGCCGAGCAGCGCCATGATGACGGGCCCGTTGCGCTCCAAAGGCGTATTGACGAAATGTTTGTCGATGTCCTGGCCGCCGAGGAGCAGCTTTTCGAACTTTTCCGCGCCGATTCCGATCGCAACCGAGAGGCCGATCGACGACCAGAGCGAATAGCGCCCACCGACCCAATCCCAGAAGCCGAAGACACGCTCTGCCGCAATGCCGAATTTCGCGACTTCTGCGAGCGCGGTCGAGACGGCGCAGAACTGCGCCGCAACGGCTTCCTCGCCGAGCTTGCCGACGAGGATTTTGCGCGCCGCCGCGGCATTGGTCAGCGTTTCAAGCGTCGTGAAGGTCTTCGAGCAGACGATGAAGAGCGTCGTCGACAGCGGCAGTTTCGGCAGAAGATCACCGAGATCGCTGCCGTCGACATTGGCGACGAAATGCAGCGAAAGATGCTGGGCAACGAAAGGCGTCAGCGCCTTCGCCGCCATCGCCGGGCCGAGATCCGAGCCGCCGATGCCGATATTCACAACATCGGTAAAGGCCTCGCCATTGGCGCTCTTGATCACGCCGTTGCGGATGTCCTCAGCAAAGCGCAGCATCTTCGCCCGCTCGGCCCTGACCTCGGGCATGACATCCTTGCCCACGGCATACATCGGCGCATCGCCGAGATTGCGCAGCGCCATATGCATGGCGGGGCGATGTTCGGTCGGATTGACGATGTCGCCGGCAAAAAGCGCGGCGCGGCGCTCCTCGACTTGGGCAGCACGCGCGAGATCGACGAGCAGCGCCAAAGTCTGGCGGCTGACCCTATGCTTCGAAAAGTCGAAGAAGACGTCGTCCAGCTCGATATGGAAATCATCGAAACGCTTCGGATCTTCGGCAAAAAGATCGGCAATGGTGACGGCCTGCATATCTTCGCGATGCGTTTCAAGCGCGTAGAAGGCCGCGGCGAGGTCGGTCGGGTCCATGATCTGTCCGAATTGGCAGAGGAGAGGTTTGACGATTTATATCACAACAGAGGCTGCACGCGCTCGGGCCGGACGCCGAGACCGATGGCGCGGGCCGGAAGCCGCCTGAACCAGGGAATGCCGGTGAGAACGCGGATGATCCAGGGCGGGCTGAGCTTGGCGTCGCGGCTCGACAGAACTTTTGAGATAAGCTGGCTTTGAATGAAGAGCTGCATCGCTTGCGTCGCGCGCACGGCCAAATGCCGGCGCGCCTGAATAAGCGACAGCAAAGTCTCGGGGATCGGCGCCGAGCCCTTGAGCGCCGAGGTCAGAATATTGGCCGTCGCGACCGCATCTTGGATCGCGAGATTGATGCCGACGCCGCCGACCGGCGACATCGCATGCGCCGCATCGCCGATGCACAGCAATCCAGGCCGATGCCAAAGCTTCAGCCGGTCAACGGCAACGGTCAATAATTTCACATCGTCCCAGCTGGCGATCTCCTGCAATCGATCACGCATCGCCGGCACGAGACCGGCCACACGCTGGCGCAGCAGGTCGACGTCATGCTGCTTCATCTCCTCGGCCGCGCCTTTCGCGATGACATAGCCGCATTGCCAATGTTCGCCGCGATTGATGAGCACCAGCATCTGCCCGGCCTGCAGATGACCGAGAGCCTCATTTGGATCGCTCGGCTTGCGGCTCAAGCGGAACCACAGCACATCCATCGGCGCGCCGATATTTTCGGGCACGAAGCCCGCCTTTTCGCGCACCGTCGAATGGCGGCCGTCGGCGCCGATCACGAGATCTGCACGGATGGTCAAAGGCCCTTGCGGCGTCTGCGCCGTGACGCCGCGAACGATGCCGTTTTCTTCGATGATCCCATCGACCGCGGCCTGCATCCGCAGATGGAATGTCGGATATTCGGAGCCTTCGCGGGCCAGAAAATTGAGAAAGTCCCATTGCGGCATGAAGGCGATGAATTTTGCCCGCGTCGGCAGATGCGAGAAATCGGCGAGCGGTAAAACGCTGTCGCCGATCTCGGCCGAGAGGAACTGCGCCTCCTGATGCGGCAGGGCCATGAAAGCATCATAGAGCCCAAGATCGTTCATCACTTCGAGGGTCGATGGATGGATCGTGTCGCCGCGGAAATCGCGCAGGAAGTCGCCATGCTTTTCGAGCACGATCGTGTTGATGCCGGCACGCGCCAGAAGAAATCCGAGCATCATTCCGGCGGGGCCGCCGCCGACGACGCAGCAACGGGCACTCACAGTCTCGGCCGTCATGATCAAACCTCGCAGATAGGAACGATAGCTCTGCCGTTCGCTAGCACGAGCGCATTATGGAGAGGCGACATTGGCGGAAAAAAAGCAGCGATGAAACGCAAATGGCCGGCGCTGAAGCACCGGCCAAAAAAATGTCAGCAGCGCAAGCAACGCTAGCGCTGCGATGAATTAAGGGACGGCCACGACTGGCGTACCGACATCGACGCGCTGATAGAGGTCGAGCACATCCTCATTGTACATGCGAATGCACCCATAGGATGCCGCGGTGCCGATCGAATGGCGCATCCGCGCATTGGTGCCATGAATGGCGATTTCGCTGCGCTCCAGCGCGATCGCCGCGACGCCCATCGGATTGCTCGGCGAATTGCCCGGAATCACAGCCGGCAGCGATGGATGATCGCGAAGCACCGACTCCGGCGGCGACCAATCTGGATGCATATATTTGCCTTCGACCCTGGTCTCGCCGAGCCAGGCCTTGCCGCTCTTGCCGATCGCGACAGGATAGCGGATCGCCCGGCCGTCGCCTTCGGTCAGATAGAGCGCGCGCTGATGCTGGCTGATGATGATGACGCCCGGCGGATAATTGCTCGCGAAAGGCACGAGCTCATGCGCGGCATGGGCCGGCACGGTCGCCGCGCCGAAAAACGCCAAAGGTGAGAGGATCAGGGAAAGGATCGCCGAAGCGCGCCCGCTCCGGACTTTCGAAAGACTCATGAAGGCCCCCGCAGATTACGCAACCTCAACTCAGGCGGGCCCAGGCTGCCCCAGGGCAAGCGCCTCCAGCGGACCATAACAACGACGGCTCCGCTTTCGAGCCGTTATCGCGCCGGCGAGTTAAGATGTTCTTTCTGTGTGGCAGAGCTGCCGCAGCCTCCAGCTTGAGCGCAGCTGAAAAGAAAAGCGGCCCGCTGACGGGCCGCTCCTATAGGTGTCTGGCGCCTTGTCGTTCAGTGGCCGCGATTGCGGATCAAATCGTCGACCACGGTCGGATCGGCCAAAGTCGAAGTATCGCCAAGCGCCTGGAACTCGTTCTCGGCGATCTTGCGGAGAATACGCCGCATGATCTTTCCGGAGCGCGTCTTCGGCAGGCCGGGCGCAAATTGCACCACGTCCGGTGAGGCGATCGGGCCGATCTCCTGACGCACCCAGGCGACAAGCTCCTTGCGCAGGGCTTCCGTCGCCTCCTGGCCTTCCATCAAAGTGACATAGGCATAGATGCCCTGACCTTTGATGTCGTGCGGATAGCCAACGACGGCGGCTTCCGCCACGACGGTGTGAGCGACGAGCGCGCTTTCGACCTCCGCCGTACCGAGGCGATGGCCGGAAACATTGATGACGTCGTCAACGCGGCCGGTGATCCAATAATAGCCGTCGGCATCGCGGCGGCAGCCGTCACCGGTGAAATATTTGCCCGGATAGGCGGAGAAATAGGTCTGCACGAAACGGTCGTGATCGCCGAACACGGTGCGCATCTGGCCGGGCCAGGAATCGGCGATGACGAGATTGCCTTCGCAGGCGCCGGTCAGCACCGTGCCGTAAGCATCGACGATTTCCGGCTGCACACCAAAGAAGGGTTTGGTCGCGGACCCCGGCTTCAGTGGGGTGGCGCCGGGCAGCGGCGTGATCAGATGGCCACCCGTCTCGGTCTGCCACCAGGTATCGACGATCGGGCAGCGGCTGTCGCCGACGACGCGATAATACCATTCCCAGGCTTCCGGATTGATCGGCTCGCCGACGGTGCCAAGAAGGCGCAAGGAGGCGCGGCTCGTCTTCTTCACCGGCTCTTCGCCGGCGCCCATCAGCGAGCGGATCGCCGTCGGCGCGGTGTAGAAGATGTTGACCTTGTGCTTGTCGATCACCTCCCAGAATCGCGAGGTGTCGGGATAGTTCGGCACGCCCTCGAACATCAGCGTGGTCGCGCCATAGCAGAGCGGCCCGTAGAGAATGTAGCTGTGACCGGTGACCCAGCCGATATCGGCAGTGCACCAATAGATATCGTCCTCGTGATAGTCGAAGACATATTGATGCGTCATCGACGCGAAGATGAGATAGCCGGCCGTCGTATGCACCACGCCTTTCGGCGTGCCGGTCGAGCCGGACGTATAGAGGATGAAGAGCGGATCCTCCGCATTCATCTCGGTCGGCGGACAGTCGGGCGAAGCTGAAGCGACGATATCCTCATACCAGAGATCGCGCCCGGCCTGCCAATCGATCGCACCGCCGGTGCGCTTGACGACGATCACCTTGTCGACGATGCCCTCGGCCTTGGCGATGGCGGCATCGACATTGGCCTTCAGCGCCACTTTCTTGCCGCCGCGCAGACCTTCGTCGGCGGTGATCAGGACTTTCGATCCGCAATCCTTGATGCGTCCGGCAAGCGAGTCGGGCGAGAAGCCGCCGAACACGACGGAATGGATGGCACCGATGCGGGCGCAGGCGAGCATCGCATAGGCCGCCTCGGGGATCATCGGCAGATAGATGGTGACGGTGTCGCCCTTATTGACGCCCTGCGCCTTGAGCGCATTGGCGAAGCGGCAGACATGGCCGTGCAATTCGCGATAGCTGATGTTGCGGGATTGGGACGGATCGTCGCCTTCCCAAATGATCGCGGTCTTGTCGCCGCGCTTCTCAAGCTGGCGGTCGAGGCAGTTCATCGCGACATTGGTGGAGCCGTCCTCGAACCATTTGATCGACACGGCATGCGGATCGAAGGAGGTATTCTTGACCTTGGTGAATGGCTTCATCCAATCAATGCGCGCGCGCCCTTCGGCGCCCCAGAAACCATCCGGGTCGTTGATCGACTGGGCATACATTTCTGCATATTTGGCCGCGTCGATATAGGCACGCTTCGCCCACTCGGCACTGACGGGATAAATCTTATCCAACATCATTTCCTCCCACGCCTTACGCGTTCGCCGGGATAGATCCCGCCGCTTATTATGGACTGATTATGCGCAGGCGGTTTCACCCGAAACAAGCCAAGGCATATAGCAAATTAGTCGCAAGACAAAAATTGCCGGGGTGGCGTCCCGGCAGCCATGGCGCAACCGCCTGGCATTCCCATCCGCGCTTCTTGCGAGGGGGACTGTTTGCCGCGCGAAAGGGCGCGGCAATGATCTATATCATATGATTAAAAATCGACACGCCGGCCGGCCTCTGCCAAAGGGCAGGCTCAGCGGCACTCCTTCTTGACCTTGTCGAGGGCCTGCGAGAGGCCGGCCAGAGAATAGCTGTCGGTCGTGACCTTGCCCTTGATCGACGGCGCTTTGACGATGAGCTTGGCGCCCTTCTTCATCGCCTCGATCATCTCGGCTTCCTTGGCGACATTCTTGACCCAGGCGTTCTTGCCTTTCGACACGAGATCGAAGCTCGCGTCTCCGACATCCGCCTCAGCATCGCCGCCATCCTTCATCTGGAATCCCATGATGATGGATACCTCGTTGCGAATGTTTTCGCTCGGCCTCGTCGAGATGAAGACATAGGCGGGATCACGCTTGAGTTTGGCCGGGTCGCGTTCTTTCGGCTGGGCCAGTGCGTAGCAGGTCTTTTCCTTGCCGGCTTCGGCAAGAAAGACACCCCAATCGCCGAAAGTGCCGATCTGCACCGGCTTCGCCTTGGTCTCCTCGCCGCCGGCCTTCTTCGGAGGCGGCTTATGCGGCGCGGCCAAAGCCGGCGTCAGGCCCGCAGCCCCGCACAACAGGGTGAAAAGGACAGGCAAAATCCAAAAGACCGGGCGCAACATTATGACAACATATCCCTTTCATCCCACCGGCGTGGCCGGCAGGGTCCGCATCGATAGCTGGGACTAAAGCGGAGATTCAGGGCGAAATTCGGACTTCACCGTGGGAGCTAGCCCGGGCGGGCTATCAAAGTCCAGGACTTTTGGCGGCGGCCAGAATTGCGCCGGGATGGCGCTCGGAGCCCCGCTGGAGGAGGACGACATAGCCTTCATTGTCGCCCTTGAGCTCGGACAGATCGTAGCTGCGGGCTCCGCCGTTCCAATCGCCGATCTTGCGGATCGCCCGTACGACATTCGTATAAGTGATGCTGCGGCCGGAGTTTTCGCCGCGTCCGATCACCACCGTCTTCGATTTGATGACGCGCAGCACATAGACGCTGGCCTCGCCGATCGGCCCCGCCCCGACGTCGATATGCAGAACGTCCGGCGTTTCGGTCAGATGGATCGGCACGGACAGGGCGCCGTCGCGGCCCTTGTTCGATCGTATGGCATGTTCAAGCTGCACCCTGTCGCTGCCGACCGCGTCGGCAAGTCCGTCAACAATGGCCTGCGGCGTATAGACATGGCCGTCGCCGCGCGCCGCTGCATAGGCTTTCTGGCGTGCGGTGAAGCTTGGCGACGCGAGTGTATCCTGCCAGCCGATGAAATCCCAATAATCGATCGGAAAGCTGACCGCGACGACATTGGGCGCACGTGCCATCGACGACAGCAGATGATCCGCCGGCGGACAGGACGAACAGCCCTGCGAGGTGAAGAGTTCGACCACGCTGTCGATATGTGTTGGAACGACGGGATTGGCGCGCAGCCCTTGGGCGAAACTTGCCTCACACATCGCCACGGCGACCAAGACCGAGCCGCAACGCGAGAGCTGACGAAATGAAACCGACATGAGCTTGATAAACTGATTTCCGATAATTGACCTTGAGAAATAAGCGTGCGCGATGCGAGTCAATTCGAAGTGAAACCCTGTGAAACCGCGCCATTGCGCGGGCTCATCACACACAGATGATATCTGCCATCAGCTCAGCGGCTGCGCAAGGCTGCAAGCACCGATTGGCACGCCCGCCCATCCGGCGTCAAACCGACGCGCGTTTGAAAATCCGCAATCGCGGCGCGGGTTTTTTTGCCCATCACACCATCAATTTTGCCGTCGAGATCATAGCCGCGACGGATCAGCAAAGTTTGTATCTCGCGACGGCCTTCGCGCGATAGACCTGGATCATTCGTCGGCCAAGGAGTCACAAGTCCTGGGCGGCCATGCAGACGATCGGCGAGCAAGGTGATCGCCAAGGCATAGGAATCCGCGGCATTATAGGTATAAATCACATCGAAATTGTGGGTGACAAGGAAAGCTGGGCCTTGCGGCCCGGCGGGCAGAAAAAGTCCGACGGAAGCGTCGCCGTGCAATGGCGAGCCATCGATATGGGTGATGCCTCGCGCCGCCCAATAGGACATGGGCTCCTTGTGCTTGCGGCCGGAGGCGCCCGAATAGCCTTCGGGCAGACGCACTTCAAATCCCCAGGTCAAGCCTGGGATATAGCCGTGCTTGTGCAGATAATTGGCGGTAGAGCCCAAAGCATCCGGCACCGAGCCGATGAGATCGCGGCGGCCGTCGCCGTCGAGATCGACCGCCATGCGCAGAAAGGTCGAGGGCATGAATTGCGTATTGCCGAAGGCGCCGGCCCAAGAGCCGTTGAATTGCGCCGGATCAACATCGCCTTCGTCGAGGATTTTCAGCGCGGCGATGAGTTCGGTGCGGAAATAAGCTTCACGGCCGCCGGCGCAGGACAGCGTCGCGAGCGACGGCACAATCGGATGCGTGCCGAAGCCTTTGCCGTAATTCGACTCGACGCCCCAGATCGCTGCGATGATTGAAGCATCCACACCGTAATGCGATTGCGCGACGCCGAGCCAATGGCCCCAGCGCTCCATCGCGGCGCGCCCATCGGCGACGCGCTCGTCGTCGACGAGACCGGCGATATAGTCCCAAATCGGTGTGGAAAATTCAGGCTGCGAGTGCTCGGCGGTAACCGCATCGGCATCGTATGTCACATTGCGCAAATGATGCGCGATCGTCGCCTCAGAGATCCCTTTTTGCGCGGCCAGCGCTTCGAGGCCCCGCAAACAGCCTTGAAAATCGGCGCGCGCCGGCTCTGCGAAGACAATCGCGGCGATGGCAAGGGCGAGAGCGCATCGTTTCATGAGGCACATCACTTCAAAGAGGGCGTCGCGCACAAAAGCGCGGCGCGATCCTCCCATCGGTTGGTTACCTCAGCCTTACCTTAAACTGCGGCGCGAAGACGGCAGTGACGACGGCTTACCAAGCCGCAAACATGCCCGTTAAACGGCGAAAGCCCCGGCGTGCCGGGGCTTTCTTGATGGGTTTTGCTTTGAATGGCGCTACCGTGACGCGCACGATTACGCCGGCAATGTCTGCGCGGCCACAGCCCTCAGTCGCAGCGGATACCCAAGGCGGCGAGTTCCAGCGGCGTCGCGATGAGACATTGAGACACTGGATCACCTCCTTCCAATTTGTTGACGATGCATCTGTTCTAAAAGGATTCGCGCAAATCGCCAAGCGCGAACTCCAGCTTCATCCCAATTTCCGCAAATGCCGGAACACGATGATGCGCGAGACGAGGCCGGTCGTCACCGCAATGGCGCCCGCAATGATGACGATGGCGACATAGCCTTTCGGGCCGAGCGAGAAGCTGCCGAACATGATCTCGGCCTGCGTGCCACCGGGCGTTCCCCGCAAAATCGACGACAGCGCGCCCGAAAAGGCAAAAAGCAGCACCGCCAGGCCGCCGCCGAAAAGCCCGCCGCGCAGCCCCAGCCGGAAGAAATGCCGCTGAAACTGCCGCGAAATATAGCTGTCGGCGGCGCCGACGAAATGCAGCACTTCGATGATCTCGCGATTGCCGGCCATGGCGCCACGCGTGGCGAAGCCGACGGCGAGCACCATGGCGATCATCACCAATATGAAGATGACGGCCGCCACGATGACCACGGTGCCGGCCATCAAGGCAAGCCGCTGCATCCAGACGCGGTGATCGTCGAGGCTGGCGCCTTGCACCGCATCGGTCAGCTTTTGACGCAAATCCGCGGCATCGAGCCGTTTGCCGCGGTCGAGCTTGAGCACGATCAAGCGCGGCACCGGCAATTCGGAAAGATCGAGGCCGCTGCCGAGCCAGGGCTGGAGCAGCGCTTCCGATTGCGCCTTGGTGAAGGGCCGGACCTCAGCGACGCCGGGCGTGGCGCGCGCGATATCGGCGGCTTTCGCCGTCTCGGCCTCGAGATCATGACCGGGAAGCGGCCGTACCTGGATCGTCATTTCCTGTGCGATCGATTGCGTCCAGCCATGCGCCGCATCGGCGATCAGCATGGCGGTGCAGGCCGTAAGCGTCGCAAGAAACGTCATGATCGCAATGACGGTGACCAACGCACGGCCGGCGATCGAGGCCGCCGGAACGAGCGGCACCTCCTGCCGGCGGATGAGCCGGCCCTGGGTCAATTCCCAGCGTGTGCCTCCTTCCTGCCGCTCCGATTGCATCAAGATCATCGCGCCTCACTCATAGATATGTAGGCGGCAGTCACCGAGAACGAGACGGCGGGCATGTTCGAACTGATCCATCAAGGCGAGGTCATGCGTCGCGATGACCACGGCCGTGCCGGATTTGTGCAATTCGGCGAAGAGCCGCATCAGCCGGCGCGCCAGGCTCGGATCGACATTGCCGGTCGGCTCGTCGGCAAGCAACAGCTCCGGCCGGGCGATCAGCGCCCGCGCAATGGCGGCGCGCTGCTTTTCGCCGCCCGACAGCACCGGCGGCAGGACATGCATGCGTTCGCCGAGCCCGACCCAGCGCAGCAATTCGACGACTTCGGCGCGATAGGAAAATTCATCGCGCCCCTGCACGCGCAGCGGCAAAGCGACATTCTGATAGGTCGTCAGATGATCGAGCAGACGAAAATCCTGGAAGACAACGCCGATGCGGCGGCGGAGATCCGTGATCGCATCCTTACTGAGGCTCGCCGCATCGCGCCCAAAAAGCGTGATGAGGCCGCGCGTCGGCTTCAGCGACAACAGGACGAGGCGCAGCAAGGTCGTCTTGCCGGCGCCTGACGGCCCGGTGAGAAATTGGAACGACTGCGGCCCGATCTCGAAGCTGATGTCCCGCAGGATCTCAGCTCCCATTCCGTATCTCAGGCCGACATTCTCAAATCGGACCAAGCGCCCTCGCTTCCGATCGCCGCGAATCAGACTTTAACGGCACATTAACCATAACAGCGCAGCATTGTTGCCGGCCATCGCGGGACAAATCTTCGCCCCGCTTTCCACGACAGAGCGGGCGCTCCATGCTCATCGACTGCCCCGGCTGCGGGAAATCCTATCATATCGTCAAGGCGGTGCTCGGGACCGACGGCCGCCGTGTCGCCTGTCCACGCTGCGATTCCATCTGGTTCGTGACATCCGACGGCGTGAGCATCAAGGATGCCGCGCCGTCTGAAGTACCTGCGCTCGCCGTCGACCTCGACGCCGGATCAGACTTCGTGCCAGCGCGCGAAGAGATCAAGCCGATGCTGGCGACGACCAAAGCGCCAAGGCGCAAACCGCCGCTGCTCGTTTCCGGCTTAGCATTCATCGGCATCAGCATGGCCCTCATCGGCTTTCGCGCGCATGTGGTGCAGATCTGGCCGGTGAGCGCGACGGCTTATGCGGCGCTCGGCCTGCCTGTCAATCTGCGCGGCCTCGCGCTCGATCATTTTCACGCCGTCGCAATGAATGACGGACCACGGACCGTTCTCGGCGTCGAAGGCGAAATCACAAATCTGCGCCGGGACGCCATTAAGATCCCGGCGCTGCGCCTCACCATTCGCGGCAAGGATGGGCAGACGCTCTACAGCTGGATCGTTCCGGCGCAAAAACCGCGGCTCGCGGCGAATGAAACGATGAACTTTCGCGCCCGCCTCGCGGCGCCGCCCGCAGCCGGCGAAGATGTCTTGGTCGATTTTGCGCCCAACGAGCGCAAGAGCCTCGCGGCGATCTGGCCCAAAGCCTGGCGCTTCTAGGCGATTTTGCCGGGCCAAACCGCGCTTTGGGCGATCTGTCGCATTTGGGACGCAGGCGCCGACAACCGCCCGCGCGCCCGCGAGTTACACGTTCCCAGCCGGAAAATTCCAGAATAGAATAAGTCCAGGGTAGCCGCTGCCGCGAAGGAGGGTAGCCGCAATTGGACTTCGGCTTGCATGTAAGCTTGTCGATAGAGTGGATTTTGGGGGTTCCAATGGCAAAAATACTCGAAAAACTGAATACGACGATCCTAGCCGGCTCAGTTCTGGCGCTGCTCGCGCTGCTCGCCTTCAACGTGAAGATGCTGGGCATGCAGACCTATTGGGCGGGCTTCTTCATCTTTCTGCATGTCGTGTCCGGCATCACCTGGATCGGCCTCCTCTATTATTTCAATCTCGTCCAAATCCCGACCATGCCGAAGATCCCGGCCGAACTGAAGCCCGCCGTCGGCAAGTTCATCGCCCCGGAAGCTCTCTTCTGGTTCCGCTGGGCGGCGCTCGCGACCGTGGTCACCGGCCTGATCGTCTTCTTCCTTTACACGATGGCCGGCGCGACCTGGAAAAGCCCGATCGTGTGGGGCATGCTGCTCGGCCTGATCATGGCCTATAATGTCTGGTTCATCATTTGGCCGAACCAGAAGAAAGCGCTCGGCCTCGTCGAAGCCGATGCCGACACAAAGGCCAAGGCGGCCCGTACCGCTATGTTGTTCTCACGGACCAATACGGTGCTGTCGCTACCGATGCTCTATTGCATGGTGCTGCAGCGCTTCACCTGAGCCGCAGCGGCCCTTTCGAGGGCCGTCCGCGACCGCGAATTCTTGAAACGCCGCAAGAAATTGCGGCGTTTTCGTTTGCCGGGCCACTCCCTTGAAATGTCGGTTTCCTCATTCGACATGAGGCGGTATCGATCCGGGGACGTCTCCCCGAGACCCCGAGGCCCTGCGTGAACGATGTCCCGAAGTCCGATACCGAAGAGACAAAGCCCAAGACCGGTCTGCTAAGCCGTCTCTTCGGCCGCAAGGCCGAGCCCGCAGCGCTAGCGCCTGCCGCGCCCGAACCGCCACCGCTAGCTTCTGAACCTACCGCCGAGACGCCGGAGATTCCCGCCGAGACTCCGGAACCGCTCATCGAAACAGCGGCGCCCACAGAAGCGGTTGTCACCGAGGTCGCGCCGTCCGCTATTGCCGAGGAGGCTCCGCCGCCGCCGAAAAAGAGCTGGTGGGCGCGCCTCACTAGCGGCCTCGCCCGCTCGTCGCAATCGCTCGGCAGCGGCCTCACCGAGATCTTCGCCAAGCGCAAGCTCGATGCGACGACGCTCGACGATCTCGAAGACATGCTGATCCGCGCCGATCTCGGCGTCGCCGCCGCGCTCCGCATCCGCGACGAGGTCGCCAAAGGCCGCTATGAAAAGGGCGTCGATGTCGACTCGGTAAAAGCCATTCTCGCCGCCGAAGTCGAGCGGGTACTGGCGCCGCTCGCCATTCCGCTCGAAATCGATACGTCAAAGAAGCCTTTCGTCATTTTGGTCGTCGGGGTGAACGGCTCCGGCAAGACGACGACGATCGGCAAGCTCGCCGCGAAATTCCATCGCGACGGCCGCAAAATGCTGCTCGTCGCCGGCGACACCTTTCGCGCCGCCGCAATCGAGCAATTGCGGGTCTGGGGCGACCGGCTCGGCGCGCCCGTCATCGCGCGCGACGCCGGCGCCGACGCGGCCGGCCTTGCCTTCGATGCCATTAAATCGGCGCAGGAAAGCGGCACCGAGGTCGTCATCATGGACACTGCCGGACGGCTGCAGAACAAGACCGAACTGATGGCCGAGCTCGAAAAGATCATCCGCGTGATGAAAAAGCTCGATCCGGAAGCGCCGCATGCGGTACTCTTGGTGCTCGATGCCACCGTCGGGCAGAATGCGATGAGCCAGGTCGAAATCTTTGGCCGGGTCGCCGGCGTGACCGGCCTGGTCATGACCAAGCTCGACGGCACGGCGCGCGGCGGCATCCTTGTTGCCGTCGCCGATAAATATAAACTGCCCATCCATTATATCGGCATTGGCGAAACCGCCGATGATCTCCAACCATTCGCGGCCGCCGATTTCGCCCGCGCCATCGTGGGTTTGGAATGAACGCCCCGGATAAGACAAACCCGACGCCTGATTCCGCAGCCCGGCCTGCACCAAAACCGTCCCCTTGGTTGAAGCTGACGCTCGAACTCGGGCCGCTGCTGCTGTTTTTCTTCGCCAATGCGCGGCCGAAGCTTTTCGAGCCCTTCGTGCGCCTCTTCGTGCCGGCGCCGCTGCTGACCGGCGAGAACGCCGGCCTTTTCACCGCGACTTCGGTGCTGATCCCGGCCGTGCTGCTCGCCCTCGTCGTCTCCTATCTGCGGACGCGGCATCTGCCAATCATGCCGCTCGTCACCGCCATTCTTGTCGTGATCTTCGGCGCGCTGACGCTCTATCTGCATGATCCAAGCTTCATCAAAATGAAGCCGACCATTCTCTATGCCGTCTTCGGCCTCGCCCTCATCGGCGGGCTCGTCTTCAACAAGCCGCTGCTGCCGATCGTGCTCGACAATGCGATCGCGCTCAGCGAAGAGGGCTGGCGCATCCTGACCTGGCGCTGGGCGATCTTCTTCTTCATTCTCGCCGGCCTCAACGAGCTTGTCTGGCGGCTCGACGAGACATATGTGCCGGCGCATCCCAACGACATTTGGGTGCTGTTCAAATTCCCCGGCACGGTGGTCATCATTTTCTTGTTCACCATGGCGCAGTTGCCGCTGATGATGCGGCATGAGGTGAAGGAAGAAGCCGCCGCCGAATAGCCGCCAAGCTCCGCCCGCGATGACAAAAGGACCATCATCTGGTATAATTTATGCTTTAAATGAGTGAGGATCTTGCGGATCGGCTGACAGGTGAGCCGTCGAGCAAGTCTTAACCCGCAGATCGCAATTGTGTTTTCGGTCTCCCGGGTGATCAGGCGAAGTCAGCGGCGCGGCCGCGAAAAGCCGGAAGGCTTTGCTATCGGGCCACAGAGCGCACGCCTGCTCGACCGGTGACCATGCTGGACGCATGAACGAGGACAAGATGGCAGATCAGGACGATGGGAAAGACGATCAGAAGGTCGATATCGGCGGTTGCGCCGGCGCCCATAAGGCGTGGCTTGAGGGCAAGCGCGGCACCTTCCACATGGCCGCCCGGCCGGTGCCGAAGATCGAGCCGCCGGCGCCGATTGCGGCGAAGCCCTCTCCGCCAACCGATGAGATCTATGCGGTTTGCACCAAGAAAGAGATCGGCGACCGGCGCGGCAAGAGCTTCCCGCTGATGCGCCGCTGGGACGACGGCAAGCTGCGTCCCTGGGACATCTTCATCGTCCGAAGGGGCAAGGAATTCTTTGCCTATGAGAATTCCTGCCCGCATACCGGACAGCGGCTCGACTGGGAAAAGAACAACTTCTACGAGCCGAACTATATGAAGGTGCTGATGTGCGGCAAGCACGGCGCCCAATTCGACGTCGATACCGGCGTCTGCATCGCCGGCCCTTGCGAAGGCCAGAGGCTGACCAGCATTCTCTGCTTCGTCGACGAAGACGGGGACGTCTGCCTGACCGGCATCAATATCGATCTCGAGGCCGATGTCGAGCCCGTGAAGGCTGTCGATCCGGATTCGGACGAAGTGCTCGAGAACAACGGCTTCAAGCTGCAGTCAACGAAGCGCGAATTCCTCAAGTGAGCAGTCCGCAAATCGGGCCAGCCCGGTTTGCGTTTTCATATCTAGCCAAGTCTGCGATTCAAGGCCAGCGATCCAAAGTCGGCGGCCGTCCCTCGCATTGGCCGCCGCCAATCACCCATTCGCTTCCTTCTGCTGCCCGATCGGCGTGACCCTGATCGAGGTCAGCCGGTTGCGCGTCTTGCGCAGCACTTCAAAGCGGAAATTGTAGAAGGTGAAGACCTGTCCCGTCTCGGGGATCGCGCGCGCTTCGTGAATGACAAGGCCGGCGATAGTGGTCGCTTCCTCATCCGGCAGATCCCAATCCATCACCCGGTTCAGATCGCGTATGGGGACAGACCCGTCGACCGTTACCGAACCGTCGGCATTGGGCCGCACGCCTTGCGCGACAAGATCATGCTCGTCCGAAATGTCACCGACGATCTCTTCGAGAATGTCTTCGAGCGTCACAAGGCCCATCACGGCGCCATATTCATCGACGACCAGCGCGAAATGGATCTTGCGCTTGAGGAAGGCCTGCAGCTGATCGTGCAGGCTGGTCGTGTTCGGCACGAACCAGGCCTCGAAGGCGAGCGCCTCGACCTTCAGATGCGCGATGTCGCCGCCCGACTCCTCAATGCCGCGCAACAGATCCTTGGCGTGCAGGACGCCGATGATGTTGTCCGGTTCGCCGCGCCAGATCGGCACCCGCGTATAGGGCGAGGCAACAACCTGATGCACGAATTCGCGCGGCGGCAGATCGGCATCGATCGCGACCATTTTGGTACGATGGACCATCACATCTTCGACGACAAGATCGTGCAATTCGATGATGCCGCCGAACATTTCATGCTCGACGCGCTGCACGCCGCCTTCGAGATGCATGAGATGCAGCGTGCTGCGCAATTCCTCATGGCCGGACAGAAGCCGCCGCTTGGCGCGCAGATTGACGCCGAAGAGATGCAGCAGCGAATGCACAAACGCTTCGACAGCGGCAAGGATAGGCCCGAAGATCGCGACGAAGAAGGAGATGACGGGGGCAACCGACAGCGCCGTGCGATCGGGAAAATTGATTGCGAGCGTTTTCGGCAGCACTTCGGCGAAGACGAGCAGCAGCACCGTCATCAGGCCGGTGGCATAGATGACGCCATTGATGCCGACGAGCGCTTCGAGCACGCTGGTCAAAAGCGCCGATGAGCCGATGCTCGCCAGCGTATTGCCGAGCAATATGGCGCCGATCAGCCGATCGCGATTGCCGAGCAGGCGCATGACGCGCGAGGCACGCTTATCGCCATTGCTTTGCAGCGCATGCATGCGGGCGCGCGAGGCGGCGGTGAGCGCCGTCTCCGAGCCCGAGAAGAACGCCGACAATGCGATGCAGAAGATAACGATGGCGGCGGCAATCCAGAGATTGGTGCCGGATTCGGCGTGCGCGCCGTGCATGTGCGTAGGTCCCGTGTTCAGGCCGGCTGCTGGGCCTCGCCCAATTCATCCCGCAAAAAGGCGAGGACGTCGCTTGCTTCGACATTTTTGGCAATAAAGCAATGACCGATCGTTTGCATTAAGATGAAGGTTAGAGCGCCGCGTTCAACTTTCTTGTCTTGATACATTGCGTCCAAAATCGCCTCTGCGTCCGCCCACCAATCCGCGATCTCGGTGATCCGAACCGGCAGCCCCACTGTCTTCAAATGCGTTTCGACGCGTTGCGCCAAGCCCGGCTCGCACAGACCAAGACGGACCGAGAAGCGGGAAGCACAGGCCATTCCAATGGCCACCGCCTCGCCATGGACGAGCCGCTCACCGTCATAATGGACAAGCCGCTCCAGCGCATGGCCGAAGGTATGGCCAAAATTCAACAAGGCCCGGTTGCCGGATTCGAACTCGTCGCCGGCGACGACCTCCGCCTTGGCGGTGCAGCTTTTCGCGATGGCGTGAATGCGGGCCGGGCCGCCGTCGAAGACATCGCGCCAATTGGCTTCCAGCCACTCGAAAAAGGCCAGATCGCGGATCAGCCCATATTTCGCGACTTCCGCATAGCCGGCGCGAAATTCGCGCGGCGACAGCGTCGCAAGGCACCCGGTGTCAGCGAGCACCAGTGACGGCTGATGAAAGGCGCCGATAAGATTCTTGCCATGCGGCGAGTTGATGCCAGTCTTGCCGCCGACGGAGGAATCGACCTGCGCCAACAGCGATGTCGGGATTTGAATAAAACGCATGCCGCGTCGAACGCTTGCCGCGGCAAAGCCCGCGAGATCGCCGACAACGCCGCCACCAAGAGCGATCACAAGATCGCCGCGCTCGAATTTGCCCGCGATAACGGCGTTGCAGACCGTTTCGAAATTGGCGAAGGATTTCGATTCTTCGCCAGGCGCCACAACGATATTGGCGCAGCGAATGCCCGCGGCCTTCAGGCTTGCTTCGAGCGGCGCCAGATAATGGTTTGCGACATTGCTGTCGGTGACGATGGCAGCAGACGCACCTGGGGCGACGCGTGCGATATGCGCGCCGGCCTGGCCGAGCAGACCGTCGCCGATCCAGATGTCGTAGCCGCGCGACCCCAACTCAACGGACACGCGCTCGAAGAAGGCCGGCGCCTCGCCAGCGCCCACATGCGCCTCTCCCACCATATGGCGTTCCAGACCGGCAATGGTTTCTTCGACAACCGTCTCATGCGGGCCTTCGTGCGACATCACCGTAATATCTGCCTTGGCATAGATCGGATAACGCTGCTCCATCAGCTTTTGCAGCGTCGCCTCCGGATTGGGATTTTGGAGGAGCGGCCGATGCGTCCGTTTACGCACGCGCCGCCACAGCACATCGAGATCGCCCTTGAGCCAGACCGAGACGGCTGTCTCGGCGATGCGGGCGCGGGTCTCCGCTGTCATGAAGGCGCCGCCGCCGGTCGCAATGACCCGCGAACCTTCGGCCAGAAGCCGCGCCATCACCCGGCGCTCGCCGTCGCGAAAATAGGGTTCGCCATAGCGCGAGAAAATCTCCGGAATGGTCATTCCGGCCGCCCATTCGATTTCGGTGTCGGAATCGACGAATTCGAGACCCAGCCGCTGCGCGAGCCTGCGACCGATCGCCGTCTTGCCCGATCCCATCAGGCCAACAAGAACGATCGCGCGCCCGTTGAGCGCCGCCACGAGCGCCTGAGCCCGCGCATCCCGCACGGGCGCCCCGCTCCCTTGGACCTCTATTATTCCGCTGCTCATGATTGTGCTGTAACACGCTCCGGGGCTGGAATTAACCCATCTCATGGACATCTCATGGGCGGGCGCGCCTACATGCCTTGGGCGCTGGTATATTTTGTTGCCTATAATGCGCCCGATTCGGTGAGGAGACCGGCGTGCCGAGCCTTTTTCGTTTTTTGTTCATTATCGGCACCTTGGCCGGCCTCGTCTATCTCGGCATGCTCGCGCTTGCGACCTTCGTCGTGCCGCAACCGCATCAGATCGTGGAAACCGTACCCATCAAACGCCTCAATAAATAAGGACCGCCGGCTTGCCTGCACAGGACCGCGGCGTTGACGCTTTTCTTGAAATGATGGCGGCCGAGCGCGGTGCCGCCGTCAATACGCTTGCGGCCTACCGGCGCGATCTCGACGACTATCTGGATACAGTCAGCGAGAGCGGAAAGACGCTGCGGACTGTTGAGACAGACGATATCCGCGCCTATCTCGCGAGCCTGAAAGCGCGCGGATTTGCGACGACGACCAGCGCGCGGCGCCTCTCGGCGATCCGTCAGCTGCACCGTTTTCTCGCCGCGGAAGGCTTTCGCAAGAGCGATCCCGCGGCGATCTTGGAAGCGCCGCGGCAAAGTCAGAAATTGCCTAAAATCCTATCCGTCGATGAAGTCGAGCGCCTGCTCAACGCCGCAAGGCAAATGCTTGACGCGGCGAAGGACGATCGCCGCGCGAGCCTCCACGCCGCGCGCACCTTCTGCCTGATCGAGCTTCTCTATGCGACGGGTCTGCGCGTTTCCGAACTCGTCGCGCTCCCCAAAGCCGCGGCGCGGCGGAAAGAGCCGCTGATCCTCATTCGCGGCAAGGGCGGGCGCGAACGCCTGGTGCCTTTGTCGGAACCGGCGCGGCGCGCGATCACCGCCTATCGCGATCTTCTCGAAAAGACGCAGCCCGGCGTTGCGGCAAGCCCCTGGTTGTTTCCGGCTGACGGCGAAAGCGGCCATCTGAGCCGGCAGGTCTTCGCCCGCGAGATGAAGACGATCGCAGCCGCAGCGGGGATCGCGGCGGCGCGCATCAGCCCACATGTGCTGCGCCACGCCTTTGCCAGCCATTTGCTGCAGAATGGCGCCGATCTGCGCATCGTCCAGGAATTGCTCGGCCACGCGGATATCTCGACCACACAAATTTATACGCATGTGCTCGATGAGCGGATGAAGGCGATGGTGCGCGATCTGCACCCGTTGAATGACGCTTAAAGCCTAGACTTCCAGCGCCTCGGCGCGGACGCCCTTCACCCAATGGCTGAGGAAGGCATTGCACCAGCGATCGATCGCCGCATCGTGCCGATACCAGCCTTCGAGGTGCAGATGGCGCGGCTGCGCGCCCGGCAGCTCCATGCGGTCCGTGCCCTGCACCGTCCAGCGGCACATCATGGCGTAGGTCACTTCGGGGTGAAACTGAAAGCCGAAGGCGCAGGCGCCGAAGCGGAAGGCCTGGGCCTCGAAATCCTCGCCGCTCGCGAGCAAGGTCGCGCCGCACGGCAGATCGAAGCCCTCGCGGTGCCATTGATAGACCTTGTCTGGGAAAGGCGAGGCGCAAAGACCGTGGCCGGCCTCGGTCGGCAGGATCGGATAATCGCCGACCTCCACCGTGCCGTCGGGATGCGGATAGACGCGAGGGCCGAGATGGCGCGCCAGCATTTGCGCGCCGA